>JBIOTX010000217.1:0-26217 GCA_044866315.1 Thermoanaerobaculia bacterium
CCACCTCGCACACTCGTCCTCCCGTCAACACCGCCCCCACCACCGCCAGAACCCGAACCCGTGCAGAGCGAGGAACAACACGAGATCCACATCGGCACCATCGAGATCCGCGCCGCCGCCCCGCCCCCGCCCCCACCGCCCACCCCGGCGCCGGTGGTGATCCCGCGCGAGCCGGAGGCGCCGTCCGGCTTCGACGACTACGCCCGCATCCGCAACTACGTGTTCCCCGATGTCTGGTGAACGAAGCGCACCATGGCCACGCACACCGCGATCCGCGCCGTCAGCTCCTCCATCCGCAACCTTCTCCTCGCGGAGATGGAGGACGGCCCGGTCGACGTGACGGTGGCGCGTCCGGACGCCGACATCGTTCCGGTCAGCGGCAGCCGCATCAACCTCTTCCTCTACAAGGTCGACGAGAACGCCTCGCTGAAGAACATGGATCTGCCGGGCCGCGGCCACCCCGGCGCGTTCGGCCGGCCGCCGCTGTCGATCGACCTGCACTACCTGGTCACGGCCTACGGCCCCAACGAAGAGGACGAACTGGAGACGCATCAGCTCCTCGGCAACGCCATGCGCGTCCTCCACGACCACGCCATGATCCTCGGCGCGAACCTGGACTCGACGCTGGAGAACGAGATCGAGCACGTGAAGCTCTACCTCGAGCCGCTCTCGCTCGAGGAGCTCTCGAAGATCTGGTCGGCCGTCACCCGCCCGATGCGCACCTCGGTGTCGTACCTCGTCACCGTCGTCCAGATCGAGAACCAGCTGCCGCGCAAGTTCCAGCGCCCGGTGGCCGAGCCGCCGGTCGGCGGGCCGCGCATCAAGGCCGTGACCTGGCGCGCCCCGCGGATCGAGCAGGTCCTGGTCATCCGCCACGACGACCCGACCAATCGCGAGCGCCCCGTCGCCTACGCGCGCATTAGCGACCGCCTCGTCCTGCGCGGCTCCGGCTTCAGCTCCGACGGCCTGCGCGTGCTCCTCGGCACCGTCGACGCCACCGCGAGCGTCGTCTCGATCGCACCGGACCGCATCGAGGTGACGATCCCCGACGACCCGGCGCTGCAGCCCGGCACGACGCCGCTGATGACCCAGAACGACCTCATGCTCGGCGACCCGGAGACGCCCCATCCCGGCTTCGCCTCGAACGTCGCCCCGTTCGTGCTCGTGCCGGAGATCACCGGGCTCGTGCTCGCGGCGAACTCGCTGACGGTCAACGGCACGCGCCTCGTCCACGACACGCTACCGAGCCTGACCATCGTCGGCGAGTCGATTGTTTCGTCCGCCGACTACACGACCTCGACGCCCACGCAGATCGCATTCGATCTGCCGAACCTCCCAGCCGGCGAATCCCTCGTGCGCGTTCGCGTGAACGGCGCGGAGAGCTTCGACGAGGAGACGGTGGTGATCCCATGAGCACCCAGTGGGAGGACCAGCTCCGCCGCATGCGCCAGCTGCTCCAGCGCCGGATCGCGGCGCTGCGCGCGACCTGGCAGCGCGAGGCGGACGAGAACTTCCAGGGCGCGGCGATCGCCGATGCGCAGGTCGATCGCATCCTGGCCGGCGAGAAGCGGGCCGACGAGGCGCCGGCAATCGAGGACGTCGCTGCCCCGCCTCGCCTCGCTGCGCTCGTCGACGCTTTCGCGCTGACGCCGTTCGAGCGCGACGTGGTCATGCTCCTCTTCGCCGCGGAGCTCGATCCCGACTTCGAGCTGCTCTTCGGCTACGTGCACGACGACGTCGGCCGCAAGTACGTCTCCGCGCATCTCGCAGCATCGCTCTTCGGCGGCGATGCCCGCGCGTTCTCCGCCGAGGGGACGCTGCGGCGCTTCGCGCTCGTGCACGTCGACCCGCCGCCGCAGGCGGCGATGCCGCTGGCCATGCGCCCGCTGCGCCTCGACGAGCGCGTGGTCGATCACCTGCGCGGCGTGGACCGGCTCGCGGACGTCGTCGCGGAGATGCTCCGCCCGATCGAGAGCGGCCCGCTCGCGGACGAGCACGCGCGTCTTGCGGAAACGCTCGCGGGCGAGAGCGCGATCAACCTCACCGGCCCGTCCCACTCAGGCAAGGAAACGCTCGCTCGCGCCGTCGCCACGAACGCCGGCCGCGCGCTGCACAAGCTCGACCC
This sequence comes from Thermoanaerobaculia bacterium, assembly GCA_044866315.1. Lineage (GTDB taxonomy): Bacteria > Acidobacteriota > Thermoanaerobaculia > Gp7-AA8 > Gp7-AA8 > QHVT01. Next base: position 2,126 of record JBIOTX010000217.1, read on the forward strand.
CCGCCGCCTCCCGCCCCTCGGCGCCGAGCGCAATGCCGCGATGAAGGCGCTCGAGCGCGAGGCGCGCCTGATGCGCCTCATGTACTTCGTGCAGGCGCCGGAGCGCGACGCGCCCGACGTGAACACGGAAGTGGCGCTGCAGGACATCGTCGAGACTCTGGACGCGCCGTTCGTCGTCGACACGCGCGATACGTGGCCGGGCGCGCGGAAGCTCGCGGTCGCGCGCGTCGCGCGTCCCGACCGCAACGCGCAGCGCATCCTCTGGACGCATGCGCTGGGGGACGATGCCGTCACGGACCTCGTCGACGATCTCGTCGAGCAGTTCGACTTCAGCCCGGAGATGATCGCCCGCGCCGCGCGCGCGGTGCCGCGCGAGCGCGGCCTGTCGGCGCGCGCGTTGTGGGACACCTGCCAGCAGCAGGTCTCCTGGCGCATCGACGACCTCGCCCAGCGCATCACCACGCGCCAGAAGTGGGCGGACCTCGTCCTCGACGCCGACTCCACGGCCCAGCTCCACGAGATCGCGCACCAGGTCGCGCAACGCGCGCGGGTATACGAGCGCTGGGGCTTCGCGGCGCGGCTCACGCGCGGGCGCGGCATCACCGCCCTCTTCGCCGGCGCGAGCGGCACCGGAAAGACCATGGCCGCAGAGATCATCGCCGGCGAGTTGGGACTGGAGCTCTACCGCATCGACCTCGCCGGCGTGGTCAGCAAGTACATCGGCGAGAGCGAGAAAAACCTGCGCCGCGTCTTCGACGCCGCGGAGCAGAGCGGGTCCATCCTTTTCTTCGACGAGGCCGATGCCCTCTTCGGCAAGCGCACCGAGGTCAAGGACAGCCACGACCTGTACGCGAACATCCAGGTCAACTACCTGCTGCAGCGGATGGAGGACTATCGCGGGCTGGCCATCCTGGCCACGAACCGCAAGAACGCCCTCGACCGCGCGTTCCTGCGCCGGCTGCGCTTCGTCATCGACTTCCCGTTCCCCGAGCCGGCCTCGCGGGAGCGGATGTGGCGCAACGCCTTTCCGGCCGACACGCCGACGGCGGCGTTCGACTACGAGTTCCTGGCCCGGCTGGAGATCGCCGGCGGGAACATCCGCAACATCGCCCTCAATGCCGCGTTCCTCGCCGCCGCCGACGGCGGCGTGGTCACCGAGCGGCACGTCATGCACGCGGTGCGTCGCGAGTACGCGAAGATGCAGAAGCTCGTCACCGAGAACGAGTTCGGCCCGCACTACCGGGAGCTCGCATGAAACTGCGCATCGACCGGGTGGTGATGACCGACGCGCCGTCCACCCCGCGCGACGCCGAGGCGTTCCGCGGCGAGGTGAGCGCCGCGCTGCTGCACCTCATCGAAGAGCGCGGCCTCCCCTCGCCGCACTCCACCGCCTCGCTCGAGATCCGTGGAGCGGCGGGCTCTCAGCCCGCCGACGTCGCCATGGCCATCTACGACGCCCTCGGGAAGGCAGGTTGACGCCATGCCGCCGCGATTCGCGAAGCTGCAGAAGCCCGAGCCCGCGCGCGATACCCCGCGCCGCGGGCGCGCGCCCGAGCAGCGGCAGGAGGGGTCGCGCGCGGCGTCGGTGAGCAACCAGCGCATGCAGCGCCAGCTCCGCGCGGCCGCGACGCAGCAGAAGGAGCAGGAGCAACAGCCGCCCGACGCCGACGCGCAGGCCAACCAGATCGCCACGCTCCTGAAGACCGACGCCGACGACACCTCCGGTCAGGCGCGCGCGCGCATCGAGGCGCTGCCTGAAGACCAGAAAGCCGAGGTGATGGGCAAGTTGCCGGAGACGATGAGCGAGGCGGAGTATCAGCGCGTCGCGCCTGCGCTCGCCCAGCCCGCGCCGGCGAGCGTCCAACCGCAGCCCGGCGAACAGGCCGAGAAGAAGGAAGAGGAGCGCCCGACTCCCGAGGCGAAGACCGCCGAGCGGCAGATGGAGGAGAGCGAAGAGGACGCGCTGGTCGAAGAGGAGGTCGAGAAGGAAGAAGAGACCGCGGAAGAGGAGAAGGCGCAGCAGAAGGAGGAAAAGGACAAGCGCAAGAAGCCGATGCTGCGCGTGCTGCCGGGCGGCTTGAAGCCCGAGGAAGAGAAGAAGCCGGAGGAAGGCGGGCTGAAGCCCGCCGCTCCACGGCCTGTCGAGGCGAAGGAGCAGGCGCCTGAAACGATCGAGCCGCCTGCGCCCGAGGAACCGCCTGCGGCGGAAGAGATCCCCGCGCCGGCGGAAGAAGCGGCAGCGAAGGAAGAGCCGACCGCCGCCGAGGCGAAGCCCGCCGTGCCGGGTGGCGCGCCGAGCGGCAAGGCGCAGGAAGTCGCCGGCAAGGCGCTGGAGCAGCTCGGCGCGCCGAAGGAGTCGCGTGAGGCCGTGCGCGGCGGGGCGGGTGGAGGCGCGGCAGCGCCGGGTGGTCCTGCGCCGGCGACGGGATTCGCCGGCGGTGGTGGGGGCGGGGGCGGGGGCGGCGGGGGTGGGGGCGGGGGCGAGGCCGAGGGGCTCGACGAGGCTGCGCCGGAGTCCGCCGAGGCCGAAGAGGCTGAAGAGAAGATGGAGGAAGCGGAGTCGGAGAAGGACGAAGAGCAGCCCGAACCCGACGCCGAGCCCGAGGACAAGGAGCAGTCGGCGGACAAATCGCTGGAAGACGCGGAGAACACGCCCAGCGAACAGCTCGACGAGCAGGCCAAAGCGGCGGAGCAGGAAGAAGGAGCCGCCGGTGGGGGCACCTCCGCGGAGCCATCTGAGGAGGAGGAGGACGCGCCGCCCGCGGACAGCGCCGAGCTTCCTGCCGCCGAGCGCGAAGCCGCACTCGCGTCGATCGCCGAGGGCGGCGGGGGTGGGGACGGAGGCGGCGCGGCGGGAGGGGGCGGTGGGGGAGGCGGCGGTGGCGGCGGCGCAGGCGCGGAGGAGGCAGCCGCCGAGCCGCCGGACGTCTCGGGCGCGCCGCCGGCCGAGGCCATGGCCACGGTCAGCACGCTCAAGGTCGGGCAGATGGCAGGCGCCATCGCAGGCGTCAGCGCGTCGGTCGGCAGCAAGGTCTCCGAGGAGAAATCGGAGCTGGCCGCGAATCCGCCGGAGATGGAACGTCCCTCGGGCGCACCGCAGACGAAGGAGTCGCGCGGCGAAGGCGAGGAAGGCGCCGAAGGCGGGGCGGCCGAGGAAGAAGCGGTCGAAGAGGTCGAGGCCGAGGGCGAGACGCCGTCCGCCGAAGAGCAGCTCGAGCCGATTCCGGAGCCGGGGCCCTCACCCACCGCCCAGGTGCGGACGCCGAGCGTGCAGGGCGGCGGTGAGGGCGGCGAGCTCTCCGAGGCCGAGATCGAGAACCTCGAGGGCGCGATCGACAACCTCCCCACCAGCGACCCCGCACTGGAGGAGACGTGCGGCCCGCCGCCGACGGTGGAGCTGGCCGGCGAGGCCGATCCCGCGCTCGCCGAAGAGCAGCGCACACAGCTCGACGAGACCACCGCCTCGCTGGAAGCCGAAGGCGCCGAAGACGCCGCCGCACCGATGGGCGAGGAGGAGATCTACCCGGTCGTGCCGGAGGAGACGCTCAGCGCCACGGTTGGCGAAGGCGGCGAAGGCGCGGGCGGCGCGGCGGTGGAAGTCGACGACGAGACCGCCGGCATCGTGGCCGAGGAGGAAGAGGGCGATCAAGTCCGCGCCGAGGCCTCGGCGGCGCAAGCGGACATGGTCACGGCGGAGAGTGACCACGCCACCGAGGTCGAAACGGCGAAGGCGGACCACGACTCGCAGGTCGAGCAGGCCATCGCCGAGAACGAGGCCCAGCAGACCGAGCGCCGCGAGACCGCCAGGTCCGAGGTCCAGGCCAAGCGCGGCGAGTGGACCACCGAGCAGCGGTCCATGGTCGACAAGTCGCGCACCGACGCCGACACGGCCATGTCGGAGTCGGACTCGACGATCGAGCGCGAGCAGACCGCTGCCGACGAGAAGGCCTCGCAGGAGATCGAGAAAGGCAACGAGGAAGCGGCGACCGCGCGCAAGGATGCCGAGGCCGACGCGAAGAAGGAAAAAGACAAGGAGCCCGAGGGCGGCGGCTTCTGGGACTGGGTGGCGTCCGCGGCCACGTCGTTCTTCAACGGCCTCAAGGCCGCCATCGGCGCGATCTTCGACGCCGCGCGCGCCCTGGTCAAAGGCGCGATCGAGCTCGCGCAGAAGGCCGCTGCGGCGATCATCGATCTCGCCCGCGACGCCATCATCGCCGCGATCCGTCTGGCCGGCGACGCGCTGATGGGCCTCGCCGACTTCCTCTTAGCGGGCTTCCCCGAGCTCCGCGATCGCGTCAAAGGCGCGATCCAGTCGACCGTGTCCGCGGCGGAGGACGCGGTCAACGAGCTTGCCGACTCGCTCAAACGCGGCATCCAGGAACTGCTCGATCTCCTCGGCAAGGCTCTCGATGCCGCGCTGTCGCTGCTGGAGAAGGGCCTCATGGCCGCCGTCGACGCCGTCGCCTCGGCGGTGAAGGCGGCCATCGCCGCGGCGAAAGCGGCGATCGAGACGCTCGCGCAGTTCGCGCAGATCATCAAGGACGTCGCCTCCGGGCCCGGCGCGTGGCTCTCGAACCTCGGCGCCGCGATCGTCGACGGCATCCAGAACCACCTCTGGGCTGCCCTGAAAGCAGCGGTCAAGGCATGGTTCAACAGCAAGCTCGAAGCGGTCCTCGGACTCGGCACGGCCATCTGGGACGTGCTGATGAAGGGGAAGATCTCGATCGAGAAGGTCGGGAAGATGGCCTTCGAGGCCCTCAAGGCGGCCATCCCGATGATGCTCATCCAGCTGCTCGTCGAGAAGCTGGTCTCGATGATCGTCCCCGCCGCCGGCGCGGTCATGGCCATCGTGGAGGGACTGCAGGCGGCGTGGGGCACGATCAGCCAGATCCTCGCCGCGATCAGCAAGTTCATCGCCTTCCTCAAGGCCGTGAAGGCCGGCGGCGCCGGTCCGCAGTTCGCCGCGGCGCTCGCGGCGGGCGCGGTTGCGGTCATCGACTTCGTTTCCAACTGGCTGCTCGCGCGCCTCATGCGGCCCGCACGCGCGGTCGGCGGCAAGGTCAAGGCCATGGCCTCGAAGATCATGGCCATGCTGAAGAAATTCGGCAAAAAGCTGGGGCTGGGGAAGCTCGGCAAGCTGGCGGGGAAGTACGGCAAGAAGCTGGGCCTGGGAAGGAAGAGGCGCGGCGCGAAGAAGCGGTCGCCGAAGCAGAAGGAAAAAGCGGAAGAGCGGCTGAACAGAGCCATGCGCGAGATTCCGCCGAAGCTGGATGCCACCGCCAGCGGTGGCGTTGCCCGAATGGTGCTCAGCGCCAAGCTGATGTTCTACCGGGCCCGCTACCGTCTCTCCGCGCTGCGGCTCATCGACGCCGGAGACACTGTCGATCTTCAGGCAGTCGTCAATCCGAATCACAAAAAGAAGATGTTCTGGAGGCCCAGCGGCGAGTGGCTCCGAAAGCAGGTCGACGTGGTGACGGAGGAAATCCTCAGGAACCCCACGGTCATCCGCAAAGCGAACGAGATGAATCAGCAGGCCGGCTCTCCCCAGGACCCGATCACCGTCGGGGGCAAGGGAGGATTCCCGGCGCTGGTGCGAAGCCACCGCCGGGGCCGGAAGCCACGAGGACCGTTCTCTCAGCCGGGCGAGGAGCGCAAGTACGAGGTCAAGAATCGCGGGGACGTCGGTTCCGCCACTGTCACCGAATCGGCCGGCGGGCGCGGTGGTACACAGGGGATCGGGGGCACGAATGCCGTCGTCGAGGGAATCGGAGCCCCGCCGCCGGCGGGTACGAGCAAGGGGGCACCTTACCCCAACCTGCCGGGCGACATCAGGCAGATCGCGGCGGACCTCGGCGTCAGCCAGACCACCGTTCTCACTGCTATCCGCGGCATCGCGCAGAACAAGCCGGTCGACCCGGCGCTCCGGGCGAAAGTCGCACCGATCACTTTCCTCCTGTTCGGGCGTGAAGGGATTCGCAACCCGCAGGCGATGGTCACCTCCGCCATGACCGCGGATCTGCTGGCCAGAGGCGACATCACGATGGAGACGGCATTCAATCGCGAGGCGAACATCGGAGCCGGAACCGGTGGCGGCTTGGCCCCCATGTCCATGAAAGGAGCATCGAAGGCGGCCCAGGATCTCGACAAGGAGCGCACCGAGGGGCGAGACCCGGCCAAACGCAACTTTGCGGCCCGGCGCATGGCGCAGCGGGAAGTGGAGGTCATCCGCCGCTGGCTCATGTCCGAGTTCAAGACCACGAACCTGACTTGGCCGATCTCGCAGAAAGCCGCGGCCATGCAGAAGATCCGCAGAACGATCCGGACGAAGATGATGCGGTTCTTCGATCTCGCATAGCCGTAGGAGGAACGATGCGAATACTGCTCGATCAATCGGTGAAGCGCGCGGTGGTGGAAAGAGATGCCTGGGATCTCGAATGGAACGCGATCAACATCATTCCGCGGTCGGAGGAAAACCCGCTGGAGATCATCTACCTGACTCGCGTCAGCAATACGCGGATCCACCTCATCGACGACTATGTTCTGGAGACTGTCTACTTCGTTCTCGAGGGCCCGGGTGTCGACTCGTGGGCCCGCAAGATCCACAAGAAATACAAGACCGTGGGGCTAAGGGATCTGCCGCGCTTCTTCGAGTCGGGAAAAGCATCGGACGTGAAGCAGGGGATCAGCTACGCCGCACTGCTCGCACCGAAAAAGTTCGATAAGAAGATCTTCGGCTATTTCCAGCACGGCTTCGAGCACAAGACGGCATCGGTCCGCGAACGCACCATCGAGGCCGTCGGCTACCTCGGATGGCCGCAGTTCAAGGAGCCGCTGCAGAAGCTCGCCGACAGCGATCCGAATACCGACATCCGCGAGAGCGCGCAGCTCATGCTCGAGCTGATGGAGAAGCAGAAGCGCGGGGAGTTGAAGGACTAGCGCCATGCCCTCCGACTTCCCCCTCCGCCCCCGTTTCCTCAAAGGCGCGCTCGTGGTCTACGAGTCCCAGGATGCCGGCGGGCCGCCGCCGAAGGTACTGGGGTTCCAGTACAACCCGGAGTCGGTCAAGCGGACGCTCGAGCGGCGGGCGGTCGAGGCCAAGGGCGGGGGCGGGGGGACGCCGAACAAGGAGGACCTCCTGCGCGCGCAGGGGCCGCCGAACGAGACCATCGTCATGACCGTGACGATCAACGCCAGCGAGCAGCTGGAGGAGCCGGACGCGAACCGCACGGCCGTGGAGAGCGGGATCTATCCCGTCCTGTCGATGCTGGAGATGATCCTCTATCCCTCCAGCGCGAAGGTGGAAGAGGTCAAGAGCCTGTCCACGCAGGGCGAGGTGCAGATCAGTCCCGCCGACCTTCCGCTCGTGCTGCTGGTATGGGGCGAATCGCGGGTGGTGCCGGTGCTGATCACCGGGTTCACCATCAACGAGTCGGGGTTCGACGTGAAGCTCAACCCGATCGCGGCGACGGTCGAGCTGAGCATGAAGGTCCTCACCTATCTCGAGCTCAAGTCGGGAAGCGTCGGCCGCGACGCCTTCCTCGCCTACCAGCAGCACAAGGAGCAGCACGCGAGCGCGCTGCAGCCGGACCGCAACGAACAGACCATCCGCGACCTGGTCGCGGGTGCCAGGCCGAGGTGACGCATGTTCTTCAAGGGAAGCCGCTACATCGGCGTCGAGGAAGCGACGCTCACCACCGCGGACGGGCGGGAGATCCGCTACAAGAAGACCCGCTTCATCCCGCCCACGCCCGCGCGCTTCGGACACGTGGTCGACGAGAGCGAGCGCCTCGACCACATCGCCTGGCGCTACTACCGCGACGCCGAGCGCTTCTGGCGCGTTTGCGACGCGAACACGATCCTCTGGCCGGACGACCTGGTCGACCAGCCGGGGAGAACGATCGCCATCCCACCTTCTGAGGGATAGAGATGGCCGGCTCGTCGAACGCGATCTCGTACCAGCTCTTCGTGGGCGGCGCCGCCGTCTCCGAAGAGCTGTCGACGGCGATCCAGCAGGTCGAGGTCGAGGATCACGCGGAGCTGGCGGGCATCCTCCGCCTGCGTGCCGCCGTCGGCGTGCGTCCGGACGGCAGCGGCTGGACGATCCTCGACGACGGCACGTTCGCGCGGCTCACCCCGGTCAGGCTCACCGCCATCGCCGGCAGCTCCGGCGCGCAGACGCTGATCGACGGTCATGTGATCGAGACCTCGGTCACCTTCGGCGCCGAGCCGGGCAAGTCCGTGCTCACCGTCGTGGCCATGGACGGCTCGGTGCTGATGAACCTCGAGGAGAAAGTGCGCAGCTGGCCGGCCACCTCGGACAGCGACATCGCCTCGACCATCTTCGGCGACTACGGCTTCGCCGCGCAGGTCACGGCCACGGGACAGGCCCACGGCGAGGACCAGCAGACCACCATCCAGCGCGGCACGGACATCCAGTTCCTCCAGTACCTCGCTCGCCGCAACGGCTACGAGTGCTACGTCGAGGCCGACCCGCAGAACGGCGCGAACACGGGGCACTTCCATCCGCCGGAGACGCAGCAGCAGCCGGCCGGCGTGATCAGCGTGAACATGGGCGAGGCCACGAACGTCGACACGTTCCAGCTGCGCTACGACATGCTCCGCCCGGTCCACGCCAAGGTGACCGGCGTGGAGATCGAGGACGCCTCGGAGCAGCAGATCGCCGCCGAGTCGGCCAGCCTCCAGCTCCTCGGCAGCGAGGCCACCGTCCCCGGCGACAAGCCGCGCACGGTCCTCATCCGCCACACCGGCCTCGGATACGGCGGCGACTGGCAGACCCTGGCCCAGGCGGTGGTCGACCGCTCGTCGTGGGCGGTGACGGCCGAGGGGGAGCTGAACACGGCCACGTTCGGGGCCATCCTGCGGGCCAAGAAGACCGTCAACGTCCGCGGCATCGGACGGGTCTTCTCCGGTACGTACTACGTCCAGCGCGTGCTGCACACCTTCACGGCCGAGGGCCACAAGCAGCGCTTCACGCTCCGCCGCAACGCCACCGGTCTCGCCGGCAACGAGACCTTCACGGAGGAGGCATGAACACCAGCCTGCCCGAGCTGACCCGCACCGCGCACGAGCAGTCGCACCGCCACTTCGGCAAGTTCCGCGGCCTGGTCTCCGCCGTCGACGATCCGTTGGGCATCGCCCGGATCAAGGCCAGGGTCCCGGAAGTCCTCGGCAGCGAGGAGACGGGATGGGCGCTGCCGGCGCTGCCGTATTCGGGCGGCAACATGGGCCAGTACACCATTCCGCCCATCGGCGCCGGGGTGTGGATCGAGTTCGAGGCCGGCGACGTCTCCCGCCCGATCTGGAGCGGCTGCTGGTGGCCGGAGGGAAAGGTGCCGAAGAACGAGAAAGGCACCGCGGCCACGCCGCCGCTGAAGATCCTGCGCAGCGAAGAGGGGCTGATGGTGGCCATGGACGACGACGCCAAGACCATTACCCTCAGCGATTCCGGCGGCTCGAACATCCTCACCATCAAGGCCCAGGAAGGGCAGATCGTCCTCAAGGCCTCCACGAAGGTGGTCATCCAGTCCACGGCCATCGACATCGTCGAGGGCGCGTCGCACCCGATGGTCTTCGGCGACGACCTGCTCAAGTACCTCAACGAGATGGTCATCACCTTCAACACGCACATGCACAACGGGCAGATGGCCGGGCCGCTCCCGGTGACGCCCATGGTGCCGGCGCCGCCGATGAACCCGCCGCTGCCGGCGATGCTGTCGATGAAGGTGAAGGGAGGCTAACGGTGCGCGAGTACTTCGACCATCCCTTCGACGTCGACGGCCGCGGGCGGGTGGCGGTGACCCCGCCGGACGATCACATCCGCGACCTGATCTGGCAGGTGCTCTTCACCTCGCCCGGGGAGCGGGTGAACCGTCCCGACTTCGGCTGCGGGCTGCAGACGCTCGTCTTCCAGCCGAACAGCACCGCCCTCGCGGCGGCCACGCAGTTCATCGTCCAGGGCTCGCTGCAGCGCTGGCTGGGCGACCGGATCGTGGTCGAGCGCGTGCGCATCACCGCCGAGCACGAGGTGCTGACCGTGGAGGTGTCGTACGTGCGGCGGGACACGGGGCAGCGGCAGGCGGACGTGTTCGCGTCCGGGAGGTCGGTGTGACCATCCGCTACGAAGACCTCCTCTGCGGCGTCGACACCAGCCGCGACGACGTGGCCGCGCATGCGCTGGTGCAGGGAATCGACTTCCTGGAGATCGTCACCGAGCCGGCCGTCGACAACCAGCGCGTGCTGGTGGTGCACTTCATCCCCAAGTCCGGCCCCGGCCAGACCGCGCTGGAGGACATGCTCGACGCGCTCGACGGGAACCTCGAGGCCGTCGAGATCACCGGCGGCGTGCGCGTCCGCGACATCGAAGTCCTCGAAGTCGCACGCGACGGGAACACGCTGCGCATCCGCGTCGACCAGCCGGGCGACTTCTCCGACTACACGCTCACCATCAACCTCTTCTACACGCCGCCCGTCCCCATCGACGACCCGCCGTCCGCGCCGATGCTCCACCCGGCTTACGCCTCGGTGGTCTTCAACTTCAAGGCCGGCTGCCCGAGCCACTTCGACTGCCGCGCGGACACGAAGTGCCCCGAGCCGGAAGACGTCACCCGGGCCATCGACTACCTCGCCCGCGACTACGCGTCCTTCCGCCAGGCCCTCTTCGACCTGATTCCGACGCTCCATCCCGACTGGATCGAGCGCTCCACCGCCGACGTCGGCACGGCCCTCATCGAGCTGATGGCCTACGGCGCCGATCACCTCAGCTACTACCAGGACGCCGTCGCCAACGAGGCCTTCCTGGAGACGGCGCGGCAGCGCATCTCCGTCCGCCGCCACGCCCGCCTCATCGACTACGCCATGCACGACGGCGCCAGCGCGCGCGTGTTCCTCCACCTCACCGCCACCCTGGACGGCACGGTCCCCGACGGCACGCAGCTCCTCACCCGCATCACCAACCCCGTCGCCGGACACGATCCGGAGCATCCGGTGATCATCCCGCCGAGCTACGCCGAGGCGGCGGCGCGGGCGGCGCATGCGGTCTTCGAGGTCTACGGCGGCCCGGTCACCGGCACGATCGTCCACCCCTTGCTCAACGAGCTGCCGGTGTACGCGTGGAAGCGCGGCAAGTGCTGCCTGCCCATCGGGTCCACGCGCTGCGAGGTGGTGGGCGACGTGTCCGATCTTCTCGAGCCGGGCTCGTTCGTGCTCTTCGAGGAGCTCGATCCGAACACCGGACTTCCCGACGACACCAAGCCGAACAGCCGCCAGGTGGTGCGCCTGCTCAAGGCCGAGCCGGCGTACGATCCGCTCGCGCCGCAGACGCCGCTCACGCGTCTCACATGGCACGAGGACGACGCCCTCACCTTCCCGCTCTGCGTGGCCGTGATCGGCGCCGACGGCGGCGACCAGCAGGCCGGCGTCGCCCGCGGGAACATGGTCCTCGCCGACCACGGGCGCACGATCGCCGAGGAGTGGCATCCCGAGGAGCCGGGGCCGGAGGCGATCGGTATCACCCCGCGCAGCGGACGCGCGTACCGCTTCTTCCTGGGCGAAGGCCCGCTCAGCTACCGCCTGGACGCCGATCCCACGGGATCGGTGGCGTCGCTGCAGACCGCGGACCCGCACGCCGCGCGCGCGCAGGTCACCTCGCTCGTGCCGGCGAAGAAGGAGGACGGCACGCCGCTCTTCGACGAGGGAGCCTGGACGGCGGAGCAGACCCTGCTCTCCTCGAGCGCCACGAACACGCACTTTGTCATCGAGACCGACAACGACGGCCGGGCCATGATCCGCTTCGGCGACGGCGTGGCGGGCATGGTCCCGCCGGACGGCTCGGTCCTCCGCACCGGCTACCGCGTCGGCGTCGGTACATCCGGCAACGTCGGCGCGGGCGCGCTGCACCACGTCATCGCCAAAGGCAACAACTTCCCCGAGCTGGAGACCGTCCGCAATCCCCTCCCCTCCTGGGGCGGCGTGGCCCCGGAGACGCTCGACGAGGTGCGCCTCACCGCGCCGGCGGCGATGCGCTCACGGACAACGCGCGCGGTGACCGAGGAGGACTACGCCAAGGCGGCCATGAAGCACCCCCTGGTGTCGAAGGCCGTGGCCACGTTCCGCTGGACGGGCACGTGGCACACCGTGTTCGTGACCATCGATCCGAAGGGCCACGGCGAGGTCACCGACGAGCTGCAGGACAGCGTCCGCGACTGGCTGACGCGCTACCTGCAGACCGGCTACGACCTGGAGATCGATCCGCCGAAGTACGTGCCGGTACAGCTGAAGGTCGAGGTCTGCGTCGCCCCCGGCCACTTCCGCACCGACGTCGAGGAGGCGCTGCTCGAGGCCATGAGCGCGCGCGCGGGCGGCTTCTTCCACCCCGACCGCTTCAGCTTCGGCCAGCCGCTCTATCTCAGCCAGGTCTACGCCGCCGTCACCGCCGTGGAAGGCGTGACCGCCGCGGAAGTCCTGGCCTTTCACCGCTACGGCGACCCGCCCGCGGGTGAGCTCCAGCGCGGCGCGATCGCCATCGGGCGCACGGAAGTGATCCGCCTCGACAACGACCGCAACTTTCCCGACAACGGCATCCTCGAGCTCGACCTGAGGAGCGGCAAATGATCGAGTACGACGTCAAGGGCTGCGGCTGCTGCAAGAGCGCGTTCGCGCCGACGACGGCGAAGATCTTCAACCGCCCGGCGCTGGCGTCGATCGACTACCGCATCGGCACGTTCGGCTCCTTCAGAAGGGCGATGATCGACGCCATCGCCTCCAAGCAGGCCCTCGCCGAGTGGACCGCGCGCGACCAGACCGACTATGGCATCGCCCTCATCGACATGTGGGCCTACCTCGGCGACATCCTGACCTTCTACCAGGAGCGCATCGCCAACGAGGCCTTCCTGCGCACCGCCGTGCACCGCGAGTCGGTGATGCGCCTGGCGGCGCTGCTCGACTACCGCCCCTCGCCCGGCGCCGCGGCGACCGCATACGTGGTGTTCTTCCTCGACAAGGATAAGAAGCTCGACATCCCCATCGGGCTGCGCATGCAGAGCGTCCCCGGACAGGACGAGAAGCCGCAGAAGTTCGAGACCGTCGAGGCACTCGAGGCCGACGCCGCGCTGAACGCGCTGCGCATCCACCGCCCGCCGCAGCCGTTCAATCCGTTCGAGAAGAATTCGACCGGCGGCCCGCTGACCAAGAGCGTGAAAGTGGAGGCCGGCGCGCCGCTGGTCGTCTTCAGTCACGGCAGCATCGAGCTGAAGACCGTCGAGTCGGTGACGGACGACAGCGAGATCACCACCCTCGCCTGGACGCCGGCCATTCGCCTCGGCGCCTTCTCGCCGCTCGACACCGCCGCGGCGATCTGGTCGCGGCAGTTCGCGCTCTTCGGCAGCACCACGCCGGCGAAGACGATGGTGCACACCATCAGCAACGCGAACAACTTCAACGTGAACATCACCTTCGCCGAGCGCGATACGGACTTCAAGCTTTCCGACGGCTCCCTCATCCCCCTCGACCGCGCGGTACCCGACATCAAGACCGGCGCGCGCGTGCTCGTGGTCGGCCCCACCGCCACCCGCGTGGCCACGGTGATGGCCGCAGTGCAGAAGCCGCTGGTCATGAAGACCAAGAGCCCCGCCCAGGAGCTCTCGAGCTACTCCGCGAGCGTGACCGAGCTGGAGCTCGACCTGCACGTGAAGGGCCGGCCGGCCGGGGCGGTCAAGAGCGGGAAGCTGGAGAGGTTCGTCATCGCCGATGACGGCGCGGTCTGGCGGCACAACAACGAGGGCTGGTCCTCCCTCGGCGGACGGGACTTCACCAGCGTCGTCGCCACCCACACCGGAAGCCAGCAATTCGTCTTCGCCGTCGACGGATCCGGCGACGCCTGGCGGCACGTCGTGGTCTGGTTGCCCTTCGGCGATTCGGTCGATCTCCTCACCGCGAAGGTCGCCCAGGGCCAGCCGTACGTCGTCGGCCGCCACCATCAGCGCGCCGCCATCCGCCGCCGCAACAACGTCGGCCAATGGGAATCGTGGGTCGGTCTGGAGGGACCATCCTGCGATCTCATCACCGCGGTCACCAACAACAACGGCACGATCGAGATCTTCGTGCGGAAGCAGGGCACGCACGACGTCTTCACCCGCCGCGAGCTTTCCCCCGGCGGCAACTGGTCGGCCTGGCAATCCTTAGGTGGCAAGATCGATCTGCTCGAGGCGGCCGTGAACGCCAACGGCAGCGTCCAGATCTTCGCCCGCGGCGTGGACAAGGCCCTCTCGACCCGGCGCCGGACCGGCAACAACTGGGGCAGCTGGACCAACCTCGGCGGCTGGCTCGATCGCCTCACCGTGAGCCGCGATAGCCAGGGCCGGCTGCGCGTCTGGACGCGGAGGCAGGACGGGAAGGTCTGGACGCGCACCCAGGACGCGCCGAATTCGAATACCTGGTTGGACTGGTCGCCCAAGGGGCCGTCGAACGACAACGTCGATCACATCATCGCGGTGAGCGATGCCTCCAACCTCCCTCACATCCTGGCAACGAGCTCCCGCAACGTGCTCGACCGCCTCGAGGGTTGGCAGAACCTCGGCGTGCCGATGTTCCCGATCCCGGACCGCCGCTCGGTCGCGGTCTACGAGCTGATCGGCGACGCCCTGCCGATGGACGACAAGCGCTACCCGTCGAACATCAGCGGCGGCCCGGTCGTCGTGCGCACCTCCCAGTCCCTGCCCATCGAGAAAGGCCGCACTATCGTCCTCGACGACGCGGCGAAGAAGCCGCACATCGCCACGGTCCTCTCCGTCGAGGGCCAGGAGCCGCACCTCGTCATCGCCTTCACCCCCGGCCTGAATCGGACCCTCAAAGACGCGACGGCCACGCTTTACGGCAACGTCGCCAAGGTCACGCACGGCGAGACCAAAACCGAGGTCCTCGGCAGCGGCAACGCCGCGACGCGCTTCCAGACCTTCGACGTCGGCAAGTCGCCGATCACGTTCGTGCCCCAGGCCGGCGCGCGCAACGGCGTGGCCAACACGCTGGAAGTGCGCGTCGACGGGGTGAAGTGGTCGGAGGTCGACACGCTCCTCGACCGCGCCAACGACGAGCGCGTGTACACCACCAGTGTCGACGACGACAACAGGATGACCGTGCAGTTCGGCGGCGAGCCGGGCGCGCGGCTGACCACCGGCCGCAACAACGTCACCGCCAAGTACCGCGTCGGCCTCGGCGCGGAAGGCAACGTCAAGGCGGGCGCCCTCACCAACCTCCTCGACCGCCCGCCCGGCCTCAAGTCCGCGCGCAATCCGAGCGCGGCCCAGGGCGGGGCGGCGGCGGAGACCAAGGACGGCATCCGCGTCAACGCGCCGAACACCGTCCGTACCTTCAACCGCATCGTCTCCCTGCGCGACTTCGAGGACGCCGCGCGCGAGCACGCCACCGTGGCCAAGGCCCGCGCGACGTGGACCATCGAGGACTTCGAGCGCGTGGTCACCCTCACCGTGGCCGCGGAGGGCGGGGAGATGCTGGAGGGAGAGGCGCTGAAGACCATCGCCGCCGATCTCGACGCCAAGCGCGACATCAATCGGCCGATGCGCATCCGCACGCACGAGAACGTGCCCTTCCTGGTCGAGGCCATCGTGCAGGTCGATCCGGCCCATCTGCTGGAGAACGTGAAGAAGAGCGCGGAGGAGCGCATCGGCCAGTACTTCACCTTCGCCGCGCGCGAGCTCGGGCAGGTCGTGCACCTCTCCGAGGTCTACGCGGCGCTGCAGAACCTGACCGGCGTCATCGCCGTGCGCATCACCCGGCTGCGCCGGAAGTCTGGCGGCCCGGAGGTCGGCGATCACGTCCTCCTGCAGCCGTACGAGCTGGCCATGCTCGCCACGGCTGCGGACGTGGTCATCACCCCGCAGTTCGCGTCGCTATGAGGAGAAGACGATGAGCAATACCGCGATCGACTTCTACCGCCACCTCCCGTCGCTCTACCGCATCCGCGACGAGGAGCGGCGCGGCGCGCTCAAGGCCCTGCTGGAGATCCTGCAGGAGCAAGCCAACCTCATCCGCCTCAACATCGACGACCTCTACGACGACTTCTTCATCGAGACCTGCGCGGAGTGGGTCGTGCCGTACATCGGCGACCTCGTCGCCAACAACCCTCTCTACGAGGTCATGTCGACCCGCCGCGCCGACGTCGCCCGCACCCTCGAGTACCGCCACGGCAAGGGCACCCAGCGCGTGCTCGAGCAGCTCGCCCGCGACGTCACCGGCTGGTCCGCGCACGTGGTCGCCTTCTTCGAGCTCCTGCAGTGGTCGCAGAACGTGAACCACATCCGCCTCCAGGCCGCCAAGCCGAATCCCGGCTCGCCGCCGGGCACGTACTCGTTCGAGCGCGTGAGCACGGTCGACGTCCGCAACTACGAGGTCCTCGACCGCTTCGACGGCCCGTTCGACTCCATCGCCCACTCCGCCGACGTCCGCCCGCCCGAGCAGGCCAGCGGCTGGCACAACGTGCACAACGCCGGCTTCTTCCTCTGGCGCCTCGAGTCGTACAAGATCCCGCGGATCGACGCGCGCGCGGTCAGCGACGCCGCGGGCGAGCATCGCTATCACTTCAGCCCCGTCGGCAATCCCACGCCGCTCTTCCACCTCCCCGCCGGCGCGCCGGCGCGCGCCCTCACCCGCGAGCAGGACGTGCACGCCCCCATCCGCCCGGCAGCGCTCTTCCTCAGCCTCAACCGCTTCATCTATTACGGGCCGGGCGGCAGCTTCCTCATCCGCAGGGACAACGCCCTGATCCCCCCGAACGCGATCTGCGTCATGGACCTCGCCGACTGGGACCGCCCCGAGGCGGGGAAGGTGGCGGTGGACGTGACGCGCGGGCGGATGACCTTCGCCACCGGCGAGGAGCCGCAGTTCGGCGTCACCGCCACCTACACCTATGGCTTCAGCGGTGACGTCGGCGGCGGACCGTACGACCGCATCGCCACGATCGTGAAGGAGGACGAGAACACCACCGTGATCAACGTCCCCGGCGACGCGGCTACGCTCGCGAACGCGATCACGGCCGCTCTCGCCGCGCCCACGCCGCGCGCGGTCATCACCCTCCACGACAGCCGCACCTTCGAAGAGGACCTGACCATCCCCATCGACACGAAGGTCCTCATCATCCAATCCGTCTCGACCCAGCGGCCGACCCTGCACGGCGACATCACCGTCACCGGCGGCAGCGGCCGCAACTCCCTCACCCTCAGCGGCCTCTGGATCTCCGGCGGCCTGCGCCTGGAGGGGTTCCTCAGCCACCTGCACATCCTCCACACCACGCTCGTGCCCGGCCGCCGGCTCGACGAGAACGGCGCGCCGCTGGAGGCCCATCTGCCGTCGATCTTCGCCGCCGGCTCCAACACCGAGCTGGCCATGGAGATCACCCGCAGCGTCGTCGGCGCGATCACCGCCCCGAGCGAGTCCCTGGGCATCACCGCCACCGACAGCATCCTCGACTCCGCCTCGCGCGACACTGACGCGCTGTTCCTCCCCGCGCTCGTCTCCGGCGTGCACAACGCCGCGCCCGTGCTCTCGTCCCTCACGCCCACGCTCACCGTCTCCGTCGGCGCGCTCGCGCCGAAGACGATCGGTCTGAACGTCGCCGCGTCGCTGACCGACTTCGCCGAGAACCTCCAGAAAGCCATCCGCGACGGCAACACGCCGGAGGAAAAGAACGCCATCGTCGTGGCCACGGACACGAGGCTCGTGCTCCTCGGCGGCGACGGCGCGCGCATCCGCGTCGCGCCGTTCCAGAACGATCCCACCGCGACCGAGCTGAAGCTCGACGAGGCCTCCTCGCGCGAAGTGCTGGCCCTCCTCGGCGGTCTCCGCGAGACCCTCACCATCACCGACAACGCTCCCGAGCTGCACTTCCGCGCCGACGACGGCCCGCCGTCCACGGCCACGTTCGCCAGTGTGCCGGCCACGCTCGAAGACGCGAAGGACGAGCTGACCGATGCGATCGCCGACGCCGAGTTCGAGATCGTCGACAACCGCATCCTGGTCATCCCCGGCGGCACCACCCGGGTGATGGTCTTCAGCGGCACCGCGGCCGACACGACCACGGTGCACGATGTCGGACTGGCCTCCGTCGCCGCGGCCATCGCCGGCGACGACACGGGGGACATCACCGGCCCGCCGGTCACGCTCAACGAGACCACTGTCCTCGGGCGCATGCACGTGCGGCAGATGGACGCCTCGAACTGCATCCTCGACCAGCGCGTGATCGTCGACCGGCGCCAGACCGGCTGCGTGCGCTTCTCGTACGTCGCGCCGCTCTCGCGCACGCCGCGGCGCTTCCGCTGCCAGCCGGACATCGACCCCAACGTCGAGCCGTCGTTCACCTCGCGGCGCTGGGGCGACGCCGGCTACGCGCAGCTCAGCCTGGCCTGCCCCATCGAAGTCCGCACCGGCGCGGACGACGGCTCGGAGATGGGCGCGTGGCACTTCCTCATGCAACCGCAGCGCGAGACGAACCTCCGCGTTCGCCTCGGCGAATACCTGCCCTTCGGGCTCGAGGCGGCCCTGATCTTCGTGACGTAGGAAAGGACGACCCCGATGAAAGGCGATTTCACCCGGTTCACTCACGATCCCGCCAAGCGCTACAAAGCGGTGCTGAGGCAGCAGGGCCGCGCCGATCTCGACGCCGACTGGAACGAGAACAGCCACATCGACGACTACCGCGAAGAGACCACCAACCGCGACGTCATCGGCGTCACCGGCTTCCCCAAGGGCCCCAGCTTCCAGGTCTCCGCGCTCGCGGACGGCACGGTCCTCGTGCAGCCCGGCCGCGCCTACGTCGACGGCATCCTGGCCGAGCTGCACGGCGCGAATCCCGTCGACTACGAGCAGCAGCCCGATCTCCCCTCCCCTCCGCCCATCAATCCGGACAGCGGCCGGCGCGACCTGGTCTTCCTCGACGTCTGGGAGCGCCACATCACCGCCCACCAGGATCCGGAGATCAAGGAAGTGGCCCTCGGCGGCGCCGACACCGGCACGCGCGTGCAGGTGGTCTGTCAGATCCGCATCCTCCAGAATGTGGGCGACGCCCTGACCTGCGAGTCGCCGATCGAAGACTGGGCGCCCGCGCCGAGCGGCGGGCGGCTGACGACGTCGCTCGACACGCCGGCCATCCCCCCCGATCCGTGCTCACCGCTGCCCGGCAGCGCCTTTCGCGGCCTGGAGAACCGTCTCTATCGCGTCGAGATCCATGAGGGCGGAGACGTCGGCGCGGCCACGTTCAAGTGGTCGCGCGACAACGGCGCGGTCACGTTCGGGATCAAGCAGTTCCGGCCGAACGAGCCGAAGAACGTCGAGCTCACCCGCCTCGGGCGCGACCAGATCCTGTCGATCAAAACCGGCAGCTTCGCCGAGGTCGTGAGCGACACCACGGACCTCATGGGAACGGCGGGGACGTTCACCAGCGTGGCCAGCGATCCCGACCTGGCCACGCGCGTGGTGACCCTCGTGGACGACGTCGACAGCCACGACGGCCAGGCCCACGCCATCGTGCGCCGCTGGGACGGCGACCTGCAGCAGACCGCGGCCGCGGCCTTCGAGCTCGAGGACGGCATCAACGTCGCCTTCTCCGGCTCCGACTTCCAGATCGGCGACTACTGGATGTTCACCGCCCGCACGGCGGACATCGGCGGCCTGGAGATCCTGACCGACGCCGAGCCGCACGGCATCAGGCACCACTACGCCAAGCTGGCCTTCATCGACTGGGGCGCGGCGGGCCCGAACGACACGTTCACGCCGGTGGTCACCGACTGCCGCCCGCAGTTCCCGCCGCTCACGGACATCGACGCCGAGGACGTGGGGTTCGAGTCGGACGTCTGCGAGTTCGGCCCCGAGGTGAAGACGGTCAAGGACGCGCTGGAGGCGCTCTGCAGCGAGGAGCACGAGTGCTGCACGCTCGTGGCCGAGGCGAAGGTGGGCTGGGAGGCCATCTTCGACGAGATCCTCCCCGGCCAGGACGCGGCCATCTGCTTCCGCGTCGGCGACTATCCGATCAACAGCGCCCAGCCGAAGATCGTGGCCGGGAAGGGCCATCTCAAGCTCACCGGCGCGGGCCTCGGCACGCGCATCCTCGCCAACGCCGGCGAGTGCGCGCTGCTCTTCCAGAACTGCGACAGCGTGATCGTGCGCGACCTGCACGCGCGCGGCGCGCAGGGCGTGGTCGGCAATGACCTCAACGGCGTGCTCACCTTCCGCAACTGCGACAAGGTCGCTCTGGACAGCCTGGACGTCGACTGCGCGGCGGGCGTGGTCCGCCGGGCCACGTGCCTGACCATCCGCAACGACCAGCCGGTCGCGGACAACGCGGGGCTGGTCGAAGTCGCGAACTGCCACCTCCACGTCGGCGAGCAGCAGGTCGGCCTGCTCGTGGTCAACGCCCGGCGCTCGATCATCCGCGACAACCGCATCCGGGTGAAGCCGTCGCCGCAGAACTTCTTCCTCCAGAAAGTGCAGAACAAGGCTGCGCGCTCGGCGATGGCGAGCGCGTTGGCGTCCGGCATCAGCTTCCGCCAGGCGAAGAAGGACGCTGCCACGCGGGTGGAGACGGAGACCGACACCGGCGGCGAGAAGCCGAAGCCGACGCGGGGCAAGAAGGTCAGTCTGCGAGTCGAGCCGAACTTGCGGCTGCCCATGGGCGACAAGGAGCTCCGCTTCGCCACCCCCTCGTTCCTCGAAGAGGCCTGGCAGCAGCTCCTGAACGCGCGCCCGCCGAAGGACCTGGACGAGAAGGCGGTCATCGAGCACGTGCAGGCGCTGGCCGAGCAGGCCCTCCTCGGGCAGATCCCGGTCAGCGGCGCGCTCAAGGACGCCGTCGACTCCCTGAAGCTCCCGGACGCGGTGGCCATGTCCCAGGGCATCACCGTCGGCGGGCGCCTGTTCGACGAGGTCACCATCACCGGCAACACCATCGTCGGCGCAGCCCAGGGCATCCACGTGGGCCTCAGCCATCACGACCCCGCGCGTACGAACCCCGACCGCGGCGAGCGGGTGCTCATCCGGGGCAACCAGGTGCACGTCGCCGCCGTCGGCGGCGCCACCCGCTCGCGCCACGGCATCTTCGTCGGCAACGCCGACAGCATCGTCGTGCGCGAGAACTACGCCACCCTGACCGCCGTGCCCGCCCTGGAGGACGTCGACGTCGACGGCATCCGCCTCTTCGGCTACTTCGGGCGCTACATCAACGTCCGCGAGAACCACACCGACCAGTTCCCGATCGGCATCCAGGTCATCGTCCGCGGCGAGCCGGCCAAGAAGCCGATGTGGCAGGTCTTCGACAACTTCACCGCCAACGCCTCCCAGTCCGTCTTCAAGGAAAACAACCCCCTGGTCGTGGTCAGCGGCAACGTCTCTTGACATCGGGCCCGGACGGCCGTACGTTGTCCGGGCACTTCCCATAACAGCCGGTGCTGATGTAATTATTAGCGAATTTCGGGTTCATTCTCGGGATAAGTTGATGGTTCAGAGGGTTCGAGTCCCGGGCGGTGCAAGAGCGAGGTGAAGAGCCTCGCATCTTTTTTTAGGGGCGTTTTTTTCCTCAGCGCGCCGGCCGCAGCGACCGCGCCACCAGCCCGATCCCCCCGAGCAGCAGCACCAGCATCACGATGGTGTTGAACAGGGAGGTGGACTGGAAGTAGATGTCCAGGTTGGCCACGATCCCGGCGAAGATGATCACCGCCCCGGCCAGCGTCAACACCCACCCGATGATCGACTTCCCGTCGAAGAAGAGAAAGGCGATCCCCACCACGAACGGCAGCAGCGACAGCCCGAACGCGCTGTACCCCCAAAGCCGCCACGCCCCGCTGTGGACGGTGACCTGGTTCGTCAGCAGCCACCCGCCGGCGACGGCCATGACGAAGCCGAGGAAGAAGGTGCCCAGCCCGCCCTCGGTGCCGCCGGCGCCGCGGAGGTGGGGGTGGTCGTCGTTCATGGAGCGGTAGTGTAGCGCTGGTGTTCCGCAAGGTCGTCACCTGGAGCGTGCCGAGCCATCATCGCAGTGACGGTCAAGACACGCGCGGGATCGGGACGTTCTGGCGTTGCCGCGAACGTGGAGCCAGCGCCTGACGCCCAGGCGCTCGCAGCATCGACGGTCCCGCAATCAACATGCGGGGGAGCTGCTTCGCGACGGATCGAAGCGGCAACGCCTGGCGTCCAGACGCTCGTAGCATCGTCCTCGTCACGAACGCCTGAGCGCCAGGCGCTCGCACCTTCGACGGTGGTGCAATCAACACGCGGGGAGCTGCTTCGCGACGGATCGAAGCGGCAACGCCTGGTGCCCAGGCGCTCGCAGCATCGTCCTCGTCACGAACGCCTGAGCGCCAGGCGCGCGCACCTTCGACGGTGGTGCAATCAACACGCGGGGGAGCTGTTTCGCAACGGACCGAAGCGGCGACGCCTGGCGCTCAGGCGCTCGCAGCATCGCGGGTGTTACGAACGCCTGAGCCTCAGGCGCTCCCACTCCGAACGTCGCTGATCGCACCTCGAACGCTGCTGACGCGACGAGGACGGTTGCTGCGAACACCTGAGCGCCAGACGCACGTCTCATCAAAGGAAGGAGAGAGAGATGAACGACGAGACGAGCCCGCTTCTGCCGATCCTGCCCTACCGTTTCAGGTGTTGCAGTCGCTTTCGCCAGTAACCTGGGCGGTGCGACCGCGACGATGACAATCTCGTCAGGTGTATCAACGTATAAGACGCTGTACTTGAAGCCAGTCACAATCTGCTTCCGCACTCGCCGCGTCAACGGCGCGCCAATCTCAGGATATTGGCGAATCGCTGTGACCGCGGATTCAACTTGGTCGACGAACTTCCGAGCGGTCGTGCGTGAGATGTTGTCGAAGTATCCGACGTGTTCCTGAAACTCTTGGTCCGCTTCCTCGAGATAGCGTTCAGACGTAATATTCAGGTACGCGGAAGCGCACCGAGTTCTCCACATCAGATTTTATGGCGATCACCTGCTCGGGAATGTTGTGCAAGTACGCGTCTCGGTCTGCAGAACGGTCCTCAAACCGGAGAGATGGTTTTGCAGAACCTATCTCTACCAAAGGCGTGATTACGAAGTTCGCCGTTTCGCGCGCCTCCGACGCTAGGAACAGCAGGTCCGGGGCAAATGAGTGAGGTGGGTAGCTGAAGGAGAAGGACGTCTAGAAGTTCGGCTCTAACCGTGATGCGGCTGCCAGGCAGAAGCAAGTTGAGAACGTCGTCTCCCAGTGAGAATAGGGTCCAAAAGCTTACCTTTTCGCCAATGGCTTCAAATATGCCATGAGCTATCGGCCGTCGCGGCTCCGGGCATCCGCATGATGAGTCATATTCCTCGGTTTGAGAGCCGTCGTGATAGCGTTCCAATCGCTCAGCGAAGGACAAGGTCCAAAAGCGATGAAGCAACCACCCGATTTCATCGTACTTGAGGTCGTACTCGCGGATCAGCTGGTAGCGGACCGCGGTGTATCGTCCACACCGGGGAGCCGTAAACTCGAATTCGTGGTCAGTGCGCTCCTCAGCGTTCCATTGGATTGTAATGCTGCTCTCTGTCGCAAGGCGACCTTCCAGCTTGCCAATTGCGTCTAGCCCGATCGTGCCCGTCAGGGCGGTTTGCACCGCTTGCTTCTGTTCACGTGAAATACCGATAGTTCGCGTTACGCGGAAAGTCTCGGTGGCCCCACATCGAGCTGAGCTTGTGAGTATGTTTTCCCATCGGTGATAGATCTCGTAGGTGAGCTCCGCCTTGCCGTTTTTATACTGAATAACGCCAGCGGCGACTCGGCGACGCCCTTCGAAGAACACTTCCATGTTTGCCTCTGGTGAGGAGTGTCAGAATACGCATGGTTCCCTACCCGTGCCCGATCGGCCTAACGCATGTTGAAAGCACGCCCCTTCCTGTAGGTTTGGAATCGCCAAAGACCAAACGAAAGGAAGGAGCGGCTGCCATGAAACAACAGGCGATTCAGTATCTCGCGTTCGACGTACACCAGGCAACGACCGTCGCCAGCCTGCGCAATGAACAAGGGAAGATCATGATGCAGGCGACGGTGCCA
>JBIOTX010000218.1:0-6072 GCA_044866315.1 Thermoanaerobaculia bacterium
CGGGCCTGGGCGAAGCGGGCGATGAGGCCGCGCACGCCCGCGTCATCGATCAGCATCGCGGCGGCGACGGCGCGCTCGGCGTCGGTCGCCGGCTCGTCGAGACGCTTGATCGACGCGGCTGTCCGCCGCAGCTCGGCTTCGCCGAGGCCGGTGACGAGGACGGTGCGGGAGAGGTTGCCGACCTTGGAGAGCCAGCCGCCGAGGAGGTGGAAGAGCAGGAGGAGCTCGAAGGCGCGGGCGTCGTCGGGGGAGGGCGGGCGGTGGAGGCGGCGGGCGATCGTGGCGATGCGCTCGACCTCGTCGAAGCGCGACGCGCCGTCGACGTCCTGGTAGAGGGGCCTCAGAAACGACTCCAGCCGCGCGCGCAGCTCCCGGTCCATGGCGGCGGAGTATAGGGCGCGCTGCCCTGTATGATCGCTGCCGTGGATCGGTCCCGCGACCTCGGTGCCGTCGCGCTGCTGGTGATCGTGGTCGCCGTCGCGCATGGGGGCGTGCTCCGGCAGTGGTGGTTGTGGGATGACCCCCAGCATCTCTACGCGGCGATGGAGTCCGGCGCCGGCCAGCACTTCGTGGTGCCGGAGGTCTGGCAGCGGCATTCGACGGCGAATTTCACGCCGATGCTGCCCTTGGCCTACGAGACCGACCTGGCCCTCTTCGGCGTGCAGCCGCGCGGGTTCTATGCCCATCACCTGATCGTCTTCGCCCTGGCGATCGTCGCGCTGTATGCGTACCTGCGCACCTTCGCAACGCCGCTCGTCGCGCTCCTCGGCGCGGCCGCGTTCGCGCTCTCCCAGCCGGCGTTCACGGTGGCGACGATGCTCATGGACCGGCACTACGCGGAGGGGATGCTCTTCGCGGTGCTCGCGCTGCTGTTGTTCCGGCGCGGCGGTGCGGCATTTTCGGCGGCCGCCGCCGTCCTGTATCTCCTCGCCTGTGCCGAGAAGGAGGTCTACGTCCCGCTGCCGCTGCTGGTGGTGCTGCAGGACTTCGTGCTCCGCCGCGGCTGGAGAGTGCTGCTGCGCAACGCCGCGCTCTGCGGCGCCGCGGCGATCCTCTACCTCGCCTGGCGCGTGTTCATGCTCGGCTCGTTCGGCGGCTACGGCAGCTCCGCGGGGGGAGCGCTCTCCGCCGAGGGCTGGACCGCGCTCGCCGGCAGCGGCGGCGCCGTCTCCCTCGGCGTGCTCGCCTTCGCCGTGCTCCTCTTCGCCCTCGCGGCGCGGCGCGCGCCGCTCGCGGCGCTCGCGATCGTCGCGGCCTGCGCGGTGTTCGTGGTCCTCCCCATCGCCGGTCTCACCTCGATCGACAGCCGCTATTTTTTCGTCGCCGCCGCGGTGATCGTGGCCTCGGCCGCGCTGGCCGCGTCGCGCGCGCCGCTGCGCTCGCTGGAGACGATCGTCTTCGCCGCCCTCTGCCTGGCCCTGGCCACGGGTGGCCTGCGTCATGGCTTGCGCCTGCGCGACGAGATGGCGCTGTGGCAGCGCGACGGCCTCTATCTCTGGAACGCGCCGCCCGGCGCGGCGGCGCTCTTCACCGGCGCGAACGGCTGGTACATCGAGGGGATCCGCTGGCTGCGGACGGCCGTGAAGGGCGACACCGCGCCGGAGGCGATCGCCTCGGTTCCGGGCCTGGTCATCCGAGGAGCCAGGCCGCCGGCCGCGGTCGCGCGCGTGTACGAGATCGTGCGCGGGAACTACGATCCGTCGCTGCCGCTGCAAGGAAGGCTCGAGCGGCGCGGCCCGGTCCTCTCCTGGTCCCTCGGGCCGGCCGCTCCCGGCGACGCGTTCTTCCTGGTGACCCCGATGCAGGAACTGGTCTGGACGCGCACGCCCAGCGGGTGGGTGCGCCTTCCGGCGGACATCCGCGTCCCCACGGCCATGCGCGAGCGCGGGCGCATGCTGCGCGTCGTGCGCCGGTCGGGCGAGCGCTGGACGGTGTCGCGCGAGCTGCCGTTCCCCGAGGATGGCGCGACGGTGATGTTGCGATGAGGCGGGATGTCGGCGCGGCGGTGTTGCTGTTACTCCTCGTCGCGCTCGCGCACGGGGTGGTGCTGCGGCAGTGGTGGCTGTGGGACGACCCGCAACTGCTCTATGGCGCGATCCAGTTCCGCGCGGTCGAGCACTTCGCCTCGCCCCAGGCCTGGCAGCAGCAGATGCCGGCGACCTTCACCCCGATGCTGGCCCTGGCATTCGAGACCGACCTGGTCCTCTTCGGCCCGAGCCCGCGCGGCTTCTACGCACACCACCTGATCGCCTTCGCCCTGGCGATCCTCGCGCTCTACGCGTACCTCCGCACGTTCACCACGCCACTCATCGCTTTTCTCGCCGCCGCGGCCTTCGCGGTCTCCCAGCCGGCGTTCACCGTGGCCACGCTGCTGATGGACCGGCACTACGCCGAGGGGATGATCTTCGCGGCGCTCGCGCTGCTCTTGTTCCGGCGGGGGAGCGCCGCGGCCGCCGTCCTGTACCTGGTCGCCTGCGCCTACAAGGAGGTCTATGTCCCGCTGCCTCTGCTGGTGGTCACCCAGGACTTCGTGCTCCGCCGCGGCTGGCGAGTGATGGCCCGCAACGCGGCGCTCTGCGCGGTGACCGGCGCCGCGTACCTGGCCTGGCGCATCTGGATGCTCGGGTCGTTCGGCGGCTACGGCGGGGCGGCGGGGCGGACGCTCTCGGCGGAGAGCTGGACCGTCCTCACCGGCAGCGAGGGTGCCGCCTCCCTCGGCGTGCTCGCGCTGGCGGTGCTCCTGCTCGTCCTCGCCGCCCGGCGTGCGCCGCTCGCGGCCGCCGCGATCGTCGGCGCCTGCGCGGTCTTCGTCGTCGTTCCCATCGCCGGCCTGCCCGTCGTCGACAGCCGCTATTTCTTCGTCGCCGCGGCGGTGATCGTGGCCTGCGCGGCGCTGGCGGCGTCGCGCGCGCCGCTCCGCTCGCTCGAGACCGTCGCCTTCGCCGCGCTCTGCCTGGCCATCGCCTCGGGCGGCGTGCGCCACGGCGTGGGCCTGCGCCGGGAGATGACGTTCTGGCAGCGCGACGGTCTCTATCTCTGGAACGCGCCGCCCGGCGCGACGCCCCTCTTCACCGGCGCGGACGGCTGGTACATCGAGGGGATCCGCTGGCTGCGCACGGCGGTGAAGGGCGACGCCGCGCCGGACGCGATCGCCTCCATGCCCGGCCTGGTGATCCGCGGTCTCACGCCGGCGGACGTGGTGGTGTCGGCGCCGCGCAACGCCGCGGAAGTGATGCGCGAGTTCAACTTCGTGCGGTCGAGCTACGACCCGAACCTGCCGCTCGAAGTGCGCCTCTCCCGGCGCGGCACGGTCCTCGCCTGGTCCCTCGGCCCCGCCGCGCCCGGCGACGCCTTTTTCCTCGTCACCCCAATCCAGGAGCTGCTCTGGACGCGCACGCCCAGCGGCTGGGTGCGCCTGCCGGCGGACATCCCGCCGACGGCGCTACGCGACCGCCGGCGCACCGTCCGGGTGATGCGCCGGTCGGGCGAGCGCTGGACGGTGTCGCGGGAGCTACCGTTCCCGGCCGACGGCGCGACGGTTACTTCTTCAGGCTCTTGACGAACGCCGCGAGCGCCTTCGCGGTGGCCTCGTCCGGGACTTTGCTCTTGTGCTTGGCATTGGTGGTCAGGTACTTCGCGAGCTCCGCCTCCGACTTGCCTTGAATCGCGGCGGAGGTGAGGTCGGCCTTGACCAGTTTGGTGCCGTCGGCGCCGTGGCAGGCTTTGCACTTCGCCTCGAAGATCGCGGCGGCGTCATTGGCGAACGCGGCGGTGGGAAGGACGAGCAGGGTCAGAGTCAGCAGGGCGATGGTGGTCTTTCTCATGCCCCCATTCATACGCTCCGCGGCTGCCGTGGTCCGTGACGGGGGC
Organism: Thermoanaerobaculia bacterium; assembly: GCA_044866315.1. Lineage (GTDB taxonomy): Bacteria > Acidobacteriota > Thermoanaerobaculia > Gp7-AA8 > Gp7-AA8 > QHVT01. The sequence continues at coordinate 3,871 of JBIOTX010000218.1, forward strand.
GGGCGCGCCGGCGTGACGCGCCCGACCGGAGCCGTGTGACGAGGCCCTACTTGAGCGTGCGCAGGAAGGCCACCAAGGCCTTCGCATTCGCCTCGTCGCCCGCGCGCGGCTTGTGCTTGCTGTCGTTGGTGAGGAACTTGACCAGGTCGGCGTCCGACTTCCCCTGGACCCCCGCCCCGGAGAGATCGGCCTTGGCCATCTTCTTCCCGTCCGGGCCGTGGCACATCTGGCACTTGGCTTTGAAGATCGCCGCGCCGTCCGCGGCGAAGGCCGCGGGGGCGAGGAGCATCACCACGGCGAGCGCGAATGCTGTCTTTTTCATCATCATCCTCCGAGTACCCAGTGTCGTGTCCGGCGGGGGGGAAGGCCTGTGACGATCGCCACCATTGTTACGTGATGAAACCCTGGCCCGGCGAGGCCGTAAGGAGCACCCAGATGGAGGGAACCCCGATGAGAATCGCTGCGATCGCCCTGACCACCACCCTCGTGGCGGGTACGGCCATGGCCGGGCTCTTCGACGACGAGGACGGCTGCCGCTACTCGGCCGCCCGCAACGCCGCCACCCAGGCCGCCGGCGTGACCAAGATCGTCATCCACGCCGACTCCGGATCGCTGAAGGTCGAAGGGGTCCCCGGCGCCTCGCAGGTGGCCGTGACCGGCAAGGCCTGCACGTCCGACGACGACTTCCTCGACCGCATGACGCTGACCCTGCGTCGCCAGGGCTCCGAGCTGCACATCACCGCCGAGATCCCCGACAAGACCGTCATCTTCGGCTTCTTCACCGCCCGCCTGGACATGGACATCACCATGCCCGCCGGCCTGCCGGTGTACATCGACGACGACAGCGGCTCGACCAAGGTCGCGAACACGGGCCCCCTGACCATCGACGACGACTCGGGCTCGATCGAGGTCCGCAACGTCCGCGGGAACCTGGTCATCCACGATGACTCGGGCGGTATCGACATCGACGGCGTCACCGGCAACGTGGAGATCGAGGACGACTCGGGCGAGATCATCGTCAAGAACATCGGCGGCAGCGTCGAGATCGAGGACGACTCGGGCTCGATCACCGTGGCCCGCGTAGAAGGCTCGCTGCGCGTGCGCGACGACGACTCCGGCTCGATCACGGCCACCAACGTCAGGCGCGACGTGACCATCGACAGCGACGGCTCCGGCTCGATCGAGGTCGCCGACGTCGGCGGCAACTTCACCGTCGGCCACAAGGGCAGCGGCGGGATCGACTACACCCGCGTGGCCGGGAAGGTGGACATCCCGGAGCGCAAGCGCCGCGACTAGCTAACCCAGAATCGCCTCCAGCAGCGCGCCGAGGTTTTCGGCATTCTCGAAAAAGTGCCGGGGATTCTCGGCGCGCAGCGTTTCCGGGGGAGTCTTCCCCGAGGCGATGGCGATGGTGGTGGCGTCGTAGGGCAGGCCGCAGCGGATGTCATAGATCGAGTCGCCGAGGATGACCACGTCCGCGCCGGCGAAGCGGTGCCCCGAGTGCGCCGAGGCGCGCTCGATGGCGACCGGAGGCAGCTCGTTGCGGTCCGCGGAGTCGCTCCCGAACGCGCCGAAGGGAAAGTACGCGTTCAGCTCCGCCCCGCCGAGCTTCAGCCGCGCCCCCGGCTCGATGTTGCCGGTGAGGAGGCCGAGGATCACCCGCTCGTGCTCTTCGAGCGCGTCGAGCAGGGCGCGAATCCCGGGCAGCGCGCGCACCCGTCCGGGGGTGGCATTGCGGGCGAGCTGGGCGAGGTACGCGTCCCACAGCTGCGGCATGTTGTGGTCGATGTCCTCATCGGTGACGTCCGCATCGCGCAGCACCATCCGCGCGATCTGCGGATCCGTGCGCCCGGAGAAGTCGTAGCGCGACAGATCGCGGTCGTACCCGTACACCGCCTCCAGCGCCGACGCGAACGCGTCGCGCGCGGCCCCGCGGTCGGTGAGGAGCGTGCCGTCGATGTCGAAGAGGACGAGGCGCATGGGAGGATTGTAGGGGGCAGAGGGCAGGGCGCAGGGGGCAGGGGGCAGGGGGCAGGATGAAGGCAGAAGGCAGAGGGCAGAAGGCAGAAGGCAGACGAATGAAGAGGTTCGAATGAAGGCCCCACCGGCGGCTGACGACCACCGTTGACCAAACGGGGGTTGTGAGGGCGGGTCAGCCTGCGCTATCTCTGGCGTTGCTTGAAGACGCGTAGAGATCGCTGC
>JBIOTX010000219.1:0-5550 GCA_044866315.1 Thermoanaerobaculia bacterium
GTTGGCGTTACCGAGCGTATGGAGAGGTGCTCGAGGTCTCGCCAGGCACGCTCCTGGATTGCGGAGCAGTGGAAGTCGACATGTCCTACGTCATTGGTGATGAGGAGATGATCGGCAGCTTCGTCACAATTGACATCGCGCGCCTGGACTGCTGGCGCACCAGGAAACGATAAACCGGAAGTCATCGATCACTTCGGGGAAGTCATCGATCTCTTCGGGGCAAGTCATCGATCTCTTCGGGGAAGTCATCGATCCCTTCGCGGAAGTCATCGATCAGTTCGGGGGAAGTCATCGATCTCTTCGCGGAAGTCATCGATTACTTCGGGGAAGTCATCGATCTCTTCGCGGAAGTCATCGATCCCTTCGCGGAAGTCATCGATCACTTCGGGGCAAGTCATCGATGACTTCGGGGAAGTCATCGATCAGTTCGGGGCAAGTCATCGATCTCCTGTCATCTGGAGTGGACACATTCTCTCGCGTTAGCTGAGGACGCTGGCGACGACGGGCGGCGGAGGGAGGAGGGCGACCGCCCGGGCGATGGCTTGGGCGATTTTCAGGCCGCCGCTGCCCGAGGGCTCGATCGGGTTCGCGTAGTCCGCCGGCGAGGCACAGATGGCGCGGAGGTCGATCACGCGCAGGCCGTGCTCGAAGGCCACGCGGAGGAGGGCGTCGTTGAAGACGGTCAGGGCGACCCGGGCGAGCAGCGCCTGGTCGGGCGGGAGGTTGCCGTTGTAGATCGTGCAGACGGTGGCGTCACGGCCGAGGGCCAGAAGCGCGGCGACGACGTGGCGGTAGCTCCTCTCGAATGTCGCCGCGCGCTCGCCCAAGGAGCGCAGCACCTCGGCGCTGGAGCGGACGGGCTTGTCCAGGAGGTCGACGCTTTCCAGGGCGTCGTTGCCGCCGACGGAGACGATCACGTGGGTCACGTCTTTCGTGACCCGCCTGAATTGGGCGGCCATGTCTTCCGCGCGCGAACCGTCGACGGCGAGGAGGGAGACCTTGGCCGCGGAGCCGACGACGTTGCGCAGATGCGTGGCGACGTCCGGCTCGCGGCCGGTGTAGGCGGCGTTGTCGATGGTGGAGTCACCGAGGAGCGCGATGTGCACGCGCTCCTCGGTTTTTCGGGTTTCGTACCACCTCAAGCGGTCGCGGTCGTGCTGCACGCGCCGCCGCCGGCGGCCACCGACGAGCAGCAGCCGGCCGTGGCGTTGGCCTTCTCCGGCAGGTTGTCCTTCAGCACCACGAAGGCCTCCCACTCGTTGCCGTCGGGGTCGTGGACCCAGGTCTTGTCCTGGGTGGCGTAGCAGCAGTCGGTCTTCATCTCGTCGCGGGTGATGAGGCCCGCCTCCGCCCAGCGCTCCCGGTACGCCAGCACGTCCTCGGTGGAGCCGACCTGGATGCCGAGGTGCGAGAGGGCACCGGGACCGGTCAGGCCGGGGACTTCGTTGAGGGCGAGGTTCAGGGGCGGATTCTGGACGTCGAACTTGGCGTAGCCGGTGCGGACCTTGGCCGGCTCGATGCCGAGCATCTTCCGGTAGAAGGCCAGGCTGGCCTCGAGGTTGCGGACGTTGATGGAGACGTGGGGCTTGAGGGCGACGACTTCACTCATGGCAGGTTCCTCTCAGTCACATTTGGTTTTGCGAATATAAGTCCGCTTATCGAATGTGTCAAGGCGTATGTGATGAGCGGCTGGTCCGGTTCTAGAATCGGTGTCCTCGATGCGTCGGCTCGCTGCGCTCGCCTTTCTCCTGGCCCTCCCCGCCTCGGCGGTCACGGTCGACCGCGTCGCGGCGGTCATCGACCGGCAGGTGCTGACCGTCAGCGAGATCTCGCAGCTGGTGGAGGTGCGGTTCTTTCCACGGCTGGCGCCTTCGGAGGACGAGCACCGCCGGGAGGTGCTGGACGCGCTGATCGCGCAGGCGCTGCGGTTCCGGGACGTGGAGCGCTTCGGGGCCCAGGACATTCCGGCGGACACGATCGAGGCGCGCCTCCTGGAGATCCAGCGCCGGTTCGCTTCGGAAGCCGAGTTTCAGGCCGCCGTGGCGCGCGCGGAGCTGACGATGGACGAGCTGCGGGCGCTGGTGAAGCGGCAGATGCAGGTGGAGGCGTACATCCAGGAGCGCTTCGCCCCGCTGGTGTTCGTGTCGGAGGAGGACATCGAGACGTACTACCGCGGGCCGTGGACGCAGCAGCGCCGCGAGCGCGGCCTGCCCGTGCCGACGCTCAGCCAGGTGCGCGAGGAAGTGCGCACGGCCGTGCGCGGCGCGCGGCTGCAGGAAGAGATCGACAAGTGGACGGCGCAGCTGAGGGCGCGGGCGAATGTGGATGTGTACGCGTGGAGATAGAAAGCGGTAGCTGCGCTACCGCACTCCTATAAGGGCTAGGAATTCGTCCTCGGTGAGCACCGGCACGCCGAGGGACCTGGCCTTGTCCAGCTTCGACCCGGCCGCTTCGCCGGCGACGACGTAGCTGGTCTTCGACGACACCGAGCCGGCGGCTTTGCCGCCCTCGCGCTCGATGAGCTTGTGGATCTCGTCGCGGGAGAAGCGGGTGAGAGAGCCGGTGACGACGACGGTCTTGCCGGTGAGGCGGTCGCCGGTGGCGGTGGGCACGTGCCTCGGGGCGACGCCGAGGCGGATCATCTTCTCGATGCGCTCGCGGTTGGCGGGAACGGAGAAGTAGAACGTCACCGACTCGGCGACCTTCGGGCCGATCTCGGGGATGTCGACGAGCTGCTCCACGGTCGCGTTCATCAGCGCGTCGAGCGAATGCAGGCGCTCGGCGAGCTGCTTGGCGGCGCGCTCGCCGACCATGCGGATGCCGAGGGCGAAGATCAGGCGGGAGAGCTCGTTCTGCTTGGAGGCATCGATGTTGGCGATGAGCTTCGTGGCCGACTTCTCTCCCTTGCGCTCGAGGTTCGCCACCTGCTCGACGGTGAGCTCGTAGACGGAGGCGTAGTCGGTGACCAGGCCTTCCTTGATCATGGCCTCGACGGTCTGCCAGCCGAGGCCTTCGATGTCCATGGCCTTGCGTGAGGCGAAGTGAGTGATGGACTGCAGCACGATGGCCGGGCAGCCCTGGTTGATGCAGCGGATGGCGACCTCGTCCTCGAACTTGTGCAGCGGCTCGCCGCAGACCGGGCATTGCGTCGGGACGGGGAACGGCTTCGCGCCCCTCGGCCGCTTGTCCTTCAGAACGTCGACGACCTTGGGGATGATGTCGCCGCCCTTCTCGACCATGATGGTGTCGCCGATGCGCATGTCTTTGCGCGCCAGCTCGTCGAAGTTGTGCAGGGAGGCGTTGACGACCTTCGTGCCGCCGATGCGCACGGGATCGAACTCGGCGACGGGCGTGACCGTGCCGGTGCGGCCGACGTAGAGGTTGATGTTCCGCACCACCGTTTGCGCGGCCTCGGGCGGGTATTTGAACGCCACCACCCAGCGCGGCGCCTTGGACGTCGCGCCGAGCTCGAGCTGCAGCTCGCGGCGGTTGACCTTCACCACGATGCCGTCGATCTCGAAGTCGAGATCGTGCCGGTGCTCGCGCCACTCCTCGATGAAGGCGATGACCTCGTCGAGGGAGCCGCAGAGCGCGCGCTTGGGATTGGTGGGAAAGCCGAGCCGGTCGAGCAGCTCGTAGGCGGCCCACTGCGAGTCGGGCTGGCGGCCGTCGATGCTGACGACGTGGTAGACGTACGCGGAGAGGCGCCGCTGGGCGACCAGGCGCGGATCCTTCTGGCGCAGCGAGCCCGCGGCGGCGTTGCGCGGATTCGCCAGCGGCTCGTGTCCGGCCTCCTCGATGGCCTCGTTCAGCCTGGCGAAGTCGGTTTTGGAGATGTAGATCTCGCCGCGGACCTCGAGGCGTTTCACTTTGGCGTCGATATTCAGGGGGAGCACGCGCACGGTGCGGACGTTCGGGGTGACGTCGTCGCCGCGCGCGCCGTCGCCGCGCGTCGCGCCGCGGACGAGCCGCCCGTTCTCGTAGAGCAGGGAGATCGACACGCCGTCGATCTTCAGCTCAGCCTCGTACTCGACGTTCTCGTGGCCGATGCCTCGGAGCACGCGCTCGTGCCACTCCCGGAGCTCGTCCAGGGTGTAGGCGTTCTCGATGGAGAGCATCGGCGGCTCGTGGACGACGGTCGGGAAGTCGCCCTCGATGGGTACGCCGCCGACGCGCCGCGTGGGCGAGTTCGGATCATCGAATTCGGGATGCTGCTTCTCCAGCTCCGCGAGCTCGCGGAGCATCTGGTCGAACTCGTAGTCGCTGATCTCGGGCCGGGCCTCGAGATAGTAGAGGCGGTTGTGGCGCTCCAGGTCGGAGCGGAGCGTCTCGATCTTCTTCCTGACGTTCATGCCGGACGCGAAAGATATCGCGAGCGCTCCACCACCTTCTCCACGAATCCCATGCGCCGTAACCGTTCTTCTACGAGGAGTAGAAAGTCGCGGCGGCCCTTGACCAGATTCAGGTTCAAGGCGACGAAACGCATGCCTCGCGATGTATCGAAGTAGACAATCAGCCGGTCGCCGCCGACCATCTGCTCGGTGCCCCGCAACGCGTCCCAGCGCACCACGCGGCTGCGAAACTGGTGCAGCGGCCGCAGCGTGATCGTCTCCTCCCCCACCTCGGCCACCGGACGGCGCGTCCCCAGCCACACTTTCAGACCGCCCAGCCAGAGGGTGCCGATGTAGACCCAGACGAACGGCTCGCCGATCCAGCCGTAGCGCGAGGAGGGGACGAGGAGCAGGGTGGCGGCGATGGCCAGACTGACCGCGGCGGCGGTGAAAACGATCGACAGTCCGGCCCGCCGGACCCAGGGCCGGAAAGGGAAAATAACCCCGTTTACGTCAGACGGAAACAACGTGCTACCTGTCATTTGCGTTATTCTGAGTAACGAACACCTCAGGCCGGCAAGCTCTTCGCATTTATGCCGGTCGGTAGCGTACGACGACAACGACACAACATGCCGGTGCAGAAACTGGACGGTTCAGGGCGCCGAATTCTCGTCATCGACGACGACCTCGCCATTCGCGTTTTGCTGCATGCGGTGCTCAAGCGGATGAAGTTCGAGGTCGAGCTCGCCGAGGACGGCGCCGCGGGTCTGGAGAAACTCCAGCAGAACGGGACCGTCGACCTGATCCTGCTCGACCTGATGATGCCCCGCCTCAACGGGTACGAGTTCATCGAGGCCATCAGCCAGCGCTATCCGGACGAGCGGCCTCATATCGTCGTCTTCACGGCCGCAGGCAAGCGCGGCGTGGACAAGATCCCACCCAGCGCGGTCTGCAACTCCATCCTCAAGCCCTTCGACCTGGACACGTTCATCGAGATCATCACCGAGTGCCTCAACCGGGCCCACCCGACCGGGACGGGGGCGTCCACGAAGTCTGCGTAGCGCGGACAACGAGTCGGGCGGCGCGAAAAGCCGAATGAAGAGGTTCGAATGAAGGCCCCACCGGCGGCTGACGACCACCGTTGACCAAACGGGGGTTGTGAGGGCGGGTCAGCCTGCGCTATCTCTGGCGTTGCTTGAAGACGCGTAGAGATCGCTGC
>JBIOTX010000220.1:0-8281 GCA_044866315.1 Thermoanaerobaculia bacterium
CCCCCCCCCCCCCCCCCCCCACGACTGACGATCTCGTGCGCTTCGCGGAAGGGCATGCCCTTCGCCGCCAGCTCGTCGGCGGCGTCGGTGGCGAGAAGGAGCGGACTGCCCGCCGCGTCATGCATCGCCTCGCGATTCAGCTTCAGCCCCGCGATGAGCGCGGTCAGCGCGGGCAGGAGCACCGCCAGCAGCGAGCGCGTGCGGAAGAGCGGCTCCTTGTCCAGCTGCAGGTCCTTGTTGTACGCGAGCGGCAGTCCCTTGAGCAGGGCCAGGAAGCCGGTGACCTCGCCGATGGCGCGCGCGGCATGGCCGCGCGTCAGCTCGAGCACGTCGGGGTTCTTCTTCTGGGGCATGCGCGACGAGCCGGTGGCCAGCGCGTCGGGCAGCTCGGCGTAGCTCGCCTCGTCGCTGGTGAAGAAGATCAGATCCTCGGCCAACCGAGAGAGGTGGGTGAGGAGCATCGACGCGCCGAAGAGGTACTCGGCCGCGAAGTCGCGGTCGGAGACGGCGTCGAGCGAGTTCGCGGTCGCGCGGGCGAAGCCGAGGGACTTGGCGAGCTTGTCGCGATCGATGGGCAGGGGAGTGCCGGCCAGCGCGGCGGAGCCGAGCGGGCATTCGTCGCCGCGCTGTTTCGCGTCGTGCACGCGCGACAGATCGCGCCTGAGCATCTCGACGTAGGCCAGGCACCAGTGGCCGAACGTGATCGGCTCCGCCTGCTTGAGGTGGGTGTAGCCAGGCATCGGCGTGGCCGCCTCGTCCAACGCCTTCTGGGCGAGCGCCTTCGCCAGGGCGCGGGCGAGCGCGTCGAAGTCATCGCAGGCCTTCTTGAGCCACAGTTTCAGATCCGTCGCGACCTGGTCGTTGCGCGAGCGGCCGGTGTGGAGCTTGCCGGCGAGAGGGCCGAGCGTGGCCCGGAGCTGCTCCTCGACGAACGAGTGCACGTCCTCGTACTCGCCCTCCACGAGCGTGATCGCGCGCAGCGCGGACACGAGCGCGCTCACCTCCTCCGAAGTGAGCACGCCCGCGCCGCCCAGGGCGTGCGCCCACGCGATCGAGCCCTCCACGTCTTCCGCGAGCAGCTCGCGGTCGAACGCGAAGGAGTCGTTCAGCGCGCGCAGCAGCGCCGAGGGACCCTCGCTGAAACGGCCGCCCCACATCGTCACTTGCCGATTACCTCCTGCACCTTCATCGGCGGCAGCCGCTTCCGTCCCCGGAGCTGCAGGCCGAACAGCTTGATGAAGCCGGCCGAGTCGGTGACGTCGTAGCCGGTCATGTCGAACGAGGCCAGGTTCTGCTGGTAGAGCGAGTACGGCGACTTGCGGCCGACCACCTGGGCGTTGCCCTTGTACAGCTTGAGCGTGACCGTGCCGGTGACGTTCTCGCCGAGAACGTTCACGAAGGCGTCGTAGGCCTCGCGCAGCGGCGAGAACCACTGGCCGTTGTAGACCAGCTCCGCGTAGCGCGTGGCGATGCGCTCCTTCTCGTGGGCGGAGTCGCGGTCGAGGGTGATCGACTCGAGGGCCTTGAGCGCGGTCACGAGCAGCGTGCCGCCCGGGGTCTCGTACACGCCGCGCGACTTGATGCCGATGAGGCGGTTCTCCACGAGGTCCACCCTGCCGACGCCGTGCCGGCCGCCGATCTCGTTCAGGGTCTGGACGAGCACTGCCGGCGAGAGCTTCGTGCCGTTGACGGCCACGGGCACGCCTTCCTCGAAGGTGATGGTCACCTTCTCCGGCGTCTCCGGCGCGTCCATCGGGTCGACGGTCAGCTTGAACATCGACGCCTCCGGCTCGAACGACGGGTCCTCGAGCGGGCCGCCCTCGTGGGAGAGGTGCCAGAGGTTGCGGTCGCGCGAGTACGGATCCTTCTTCGTCACCGGCACGGGGATGCCGCGCGCGGAGGCGTAGTCGATGGCGTCCTCGCGGGAGACGATGTCCCACTCCCGCCACGGGGCGACGATCTTCAGCTCCGGCGCCAGGGCCTGGTAGGCGAGCTCGAAGCGCACCTGGTCATTGCCCTTGCCCGTGCAGCCGTGGGCGAGGGCGTCGCAGCCGGTGGCCAAGGCGATCTCGACCTGCTTGCGGGCGATCAGCGGACGGGCGGTCGACGTGCCGAGAAGGTAGTCGTGCTCGTAGATCGCCCCGGCCTTCAGCACCGGGAAGAGGTACTCCGCGGCGAACTCCTCCTTCGCGTCGACGAGATGAAAGTCGCACGCGCCGGTCGAATACGCCTTCTGGGCCAGCCCCGCCGTCTCGTCGGCCTGTCCAACGTCGACGGCCACGGCCACCACGTCGCAGCCGTAGTTCTCCTTGAGCCAGCTGATGATGATGGAGGTGTCGAGACCTCCCGAATACGCCAGTGCGACCTTTTTCACGCTGCTTTCTCCTTGCTTCCGCTCAGCACCAGCTGGAGCGTGTCGATGAATTCGATGAGTGCCTTCTTCGGGACGATGTACGGCGGCAGGAGCCGCAGCACCTTCTCGCGCGCCGTGCCGACGACGAAGCCGTGATCGAGCAGCTCGCGCGCGACCGGAGCGGCCGGGCGATCGAGCTCGATGCCCCACATGAGCCCCGCGCCGCGGACCTCCACCACCGGCAGCTTCGCCAGCTCCTTGCCGAACCAGGCGCCGAGGGCGTTGATTTGGGGGAGGAGCTTCTCCACCTCGTCGAGGACCACCGCGCCGAGGCGGCAGGCGACGGGATTGCCGCCGAAGGTCGTGCCGTGATGGCCCGGCTTGACCACGCCTTCCAGCGCCGCGCCGGTGAGGACCGCGCCGAGGGGGAGGCCGCCGCCGAGCGGCTTGGCCAGCGTCACGATGTCCGGGACGATGCTGCTCTTCTGGAACGCGAAGAGGTGCCCGGTCCGGCCGAGGCCGCACTGGATCTCGTCCAGGATCAAGAGAGCGCCCTTGCGGTCGGCGATCTGCCGCGCCGCGATCAGAAACTCGTCGGTGAGAGGGATGATCCCGCCCTCACCCATGACCGGCTCGAGAAAGATGGCCGCGGTCTGGTCGTCGACCGCCGCCTCGAGCGCGTCGACGTCGTTCGGGGCGACGAAGGTCACGCCCGGAACGAGCGGCGCGAACGGGGTGCGGTAAGCCTCGTGCCCGGTCAGCGACAGCGCGCCGAGGGTGCGGCCATGGAAGGCCTCCTCCAGGGCGACGAGCTTCGTCTTCTTCGTGGCCAGGCGCGCGAACTTCAGCGCGGCCTCGTTGGCCTCCGTGCCGCTGTTGCAGAAGAAGGCCCGGTTGAGCCCCGAGGCCCGGACGAGCGTCTCGCCGAGGATGCCCTGGGCGGGGTGGTAATAGAGATTCGACACGTGCAGCAGCGACGCGCTGGCGTCCTTCAGCGTCTTGACGAGGCGCGGGTGCTTGTGCCCGAGGACGTTCACGGCGATGCCGCCGAGGAGGTCCCAGTACGGGCGGCCGTCCGCGTCGTACAGGCGCGCGCCCTTGCCATCGCGCGGATGGAACGGCGTGCGTGCGTACGTCTTCACCAGGAACGCGTCCTCGCGCGACTCCACGGCGTTGGGCGATTCGTCATGCAGCAACAAGTTGAGTCCCTCCCTTTTCTCCGATCTCGATGGCACCCACTCCGGCGCGCAGCGCGTGCAGCGCCGCCTGCAGCTTCGGCTTCATGCCTCCGTTGACGACCTCGATGAACGTCTCCGCCTCGGCCGCGCGCAGCGTCGGCACGACCTCGCCGTTCGCGTCGAGCAGCCCGGCCACGTCGGTGAGGAACTGCAGCGACTCCGCGCGCAGCGCCACCGCCAGCGCGGCCGCGGCGTTGTCGGCGTTCACGTTGAAGAGCTTCCCGTTCGGGCCCTGGGCGATCGAGGAGATCACCGGCAGGATTCCGTAGGTGAGCATCGTCCTCACGACCGTGCCGTTCGCGCCGCTCACGCGACCGACGTGGCCCAGGGCCACGCCGTCGATCGGCGGGTGCTGCACGGCCATCAGCGTCGGGCCGTCGCAGCCCGAGAAGCCGGCCGCACGCACGCCGAGCGCGGTCAGCTCGGCGACGAGCATCTTGTTCACCGTGCCGCCGAGAACCGAGACCACGACGTCCAGGGTCTGGTCGTCGGTGATCCTGAGGCCGGCGTACGTCCGCTTCTCGATGCCGAGCTTCGCCAGCATCGCGTCGATGTGCTTCCCGCCGCCGTGCACGAGCACGAGCTGCTCGCCGCGGTTCCAGGCGCCGGCGATCTGCGCGAGCACGGCTGCGCGGCGCGTCGTATCGTCGAGGAGCGAGCCTCCGAGCTTGATGACCTTCACTGGAGTCCCTCCGTCTCCGCGTAGCCGCACATCCGGTTGAAGTTCTGCACGGCCTGCGAGGCCGCGCCCTTGAGCAGGTTGTCGATCACCGAGACGATCACCGCCCGCCGCCCGCCCTGCAGGAGGGTGAAGCCGATCTCCGCGAAGGGCGTGTTCACCACGTCCTTCAGCTCCGGGATCTGGCCGGCCGGCAGGACCCGCACGAACGGCGCCTTCCCGTACGCGTCGGCGTACAGCGCGGACAGCTCGTCGTTCGTGACGGCGCTGGTGAAGCCGACGTGCATGGTCGAGTAGATCCCGCGCACGGTCGGGAGCAGGTGGGGCACGAACACGAGCGTGGTCCGCTCGCCCAGGTGCAGCCCCTGGCGGATCTCCGGCTCGTGCCGGTGATGGCCGACGCCGTAGGCCTTGAAGTTGCCGAACAGCTCGGTGAAGGAGAAGGACAGGTCGGCCTTCTTCCCGGCGCCGGACACGCCGCTCTTCGAGTCGACGATCACCGGCTGCGAGCGGTCGATGAGGTACGTCAGCGGCCGCAGCGCCAGCAGCACCGAGGTCGGATAGCAGCCGGGATTGGCCACCAGCCGCGCCTTCGACAGCTCGCCGTTGCACCACTCGGTCAGGCCGTACACCGCCTCGCCGAGGAGCTGCGGGCGCGGATGGTCGAAGCCGTACCAGGCCGGGTACATCCCCGGCTCGCCGAGGCGGAAGGCCCCGGACAGGTCGATGACCTTCATTCCCGCATCGAGCAGCTTCGGCCCCACCTCCGCCGACACTTCGTTCGGCGTGGCCAGGAACACCACCTCGGCCTTCGTGGCGAGAACGGCTTCCAGGGAGAAGGACTCGCTGGAGAACGAGCCGACGATCTTTGCGTGCCCGTGGCGCGACAGCAGCCGGACCAGCTCCTGGCCGGAGTACCCGGTCGCGCCGGCGATCGCTACACACGTATCGTGAATTACGTTGGTCATTGCTCAGGCTCCGAAGGAAAAGCCCGCGCTATGCGCGCGTACGGCGGCGCGCCGGCCTCAGGCCGGCGATCTCGTGGACGCGCCGCGCGAACGCGGCGGCGGCGGCGGGAGTGCGAAAGGCGATGAAGATCGTGTCGTCGCCGCCGATGGTGCCGAGGACGTCCTCGATCGGGGTGGCGTCGATGGCGCTGGCTACCGGCTGGGCGGCGGCGGGGGGCGTCTTGATCACGACCATGTTGACCGCCGCCTCGGCGGAGACGACGAATTCGCCCACGAGCTGCTCGAAGCGGTGCTCGCGCGACTCGCGGGGCATGAACGTGGCGATCGGGGCCAGGGTCTCGGGCTCCACGTAGCCGTTCTGGGTCTTCACCAGCCCCAGCTCCCGGAGGTCCCGGGAAACCGTGGCCTGGGTGACGGCGAAGCCGTGGCGGCGCAGCGCGGCCAGGAGCTCGTCCTGGGAGTGGACGGCCGACTGGCGCACGATCCGGAGGATCTCCTCCCGTCTGCGCATGGCGTCACCGGCTGCATGAATATTCATCATCACGAATCTTTATGCATGAACCGGGCGCTGTCAACATCTATTTCGGCCGGGCTCCCCATTTGCATCTCATCCGTGACACAGGAGAAAAGTCCCATGTCCCGAGTCGAACGCACCGCAAACCCCAGCGAACGCCGTGGTTCCGAGCGGGGCCGGCAGCAGCCCGAGGGCAACCGCCGCAGCGAGACCCCCGGCCGGACGCCCGGCAAGGCCGAAGGGGAGGAGAGGGACGTCGAAGAGGCGCTGAAGCACCAGACGGAGTAGGCGCCTACACCTCGATCCCGACACTCCGCATCAGCGCCAGCGCATTACTCTTCGTCACCACGCCCGGGCGCATCCGGTAGTCGAACACCACCCGGCCGTCCTCGAGATGGTCCTCGAAGTGGACGTTCGCCGCTCGTTCGCCGAGCTCTTCCGCAATCTGGGCCAGGGCCAGGTCGTGGGTGGACACGAGGCCGATCGCGCCGCGCTCGACCAAGCCCCGCACGATCGCCTCCGCGCCGATGCGCCGGTCGTGGGAGTTCGTTCCCGCCAGCACCTCGTCCAGGAGGAACAGCACCGGCCCCTCCGCGGCCATGGCCAGGATCTGCCGGATGCGCAGGATCTCGGCGTAGAAGCGGGAGGCGTTCTCCTGCAGGGAGTCGTGGATGCTGATCGACGCGCCGACGGCCATCGGCGTGATCCGCAGGGTCCGGGCGCAGACCGGCCCGCCCGCCATCGCCAGCACGGCGGCGATGCCGACGCTGCGCAGCATGGTCGACTTGCCGGACATGTTCGAGCCGCTGACCACGAGCAGGCGCAGCGTGCCGCCGAGGGAGAGGTCGTTCGTGATCCTGCGATCGCCGGGGATGAGCGGATGCCCGAGGGCGGTGGCCTCGAACCGCGGCTCTCCGACGGCGATCTCGGGGACCGCGTACTCCGGATGCTCGAAGGAGAACGACGCCAGGGAGGACAGGGCCTCGATCTCGCCGACGGCGTCGATCCAGTCCGCCGCGCGCGCGCCGGCGCGGACCCGCCAGCGCTCGATGGCCACTGCGACGTGCACGGTCCAGAGCAGCAGCGCGGCGATGGGGGCAAAGAACTGGTTCCGCCGGGCGTCGAGGAGTGCCACCAGCCTGCGCAGGCGCTCGATCTCCTGCGACGCCGCTCCCTGCAGCCGGCCGTGCAGCCCGCGGAGGCGCTCGCAGGCAAAGGACTCGCGCTCGATCCGGGCGATCACGCCGGCCAGGAGGGCCAGCGCCGGCTCGGCGCGCTCGACGGCGAGGATCACGGGTTCCACCCGCGGACTCAGCCGACGTCCGAATACGCCGACGGCCAGCGCGGCGATGATGAACGCCCAGAGCGGGACGTCCGTGGTCAACCAGAGCATCAGAGTCAGGATGGCGATGGCCGGCAGGACCACCGCCGCGATCCGTTCCCACTTGGTCAGCGTGAGCTCCGGCATGGCCGCCCAGGCCTCCAGCTTCGCCCCCTCCACCTCCCGGGCCACCTCCGCCGCCTGGACGGCGATGTCCTCGCGCAGGGCGACGTTCTCGCGCAGCTCGCGCACGGCTTCCTGCCGCGAGCGGATCTCCTCCGCCGACTGGGCGGGCGACTTCAACCACGCCGCCAGTCGGGCCCGCCCGGACCGCGTCACCGCCAGCGAGATCAGCTCGAAGAGCGATCCGCGTCCGAAGAGGTCGAAGTCGTTGGCGTACGGATGGTGATCGTCCGCGAGCTCCTCGCCCGCGTCCCCGCCGCCCGCCCAGGTTCCCTCCAGCCGGGCCATCCCGCGCTTATAGAACGCCGACCGGTTCTCGGCGCGCTTCCGCCGCCGCACGACGCGCTCGTGCCAGATCGCCAGGGCGACGAAGCCCGCCAGCGGGACCAGCGCGACGAGCACGTTCCAGAAGGCGACGGCGATGGCGATGCCGACCACGACCAGGCGCGCGACCGAGAGCGAGCGCTCCCGCGCGCGCAGGGCGTCGATCTCCTGCTGCCGCTCGGAGAGCTGGGAGGTGTACCTTTCCCGCGCGTCCATCGGCGCTAAAATACTGCAATGCAGAAGATCGAATCCCTCTTCGCCGACTACGCGGCTTACCACCAGACCGCCGGCAACAAGATCTTCCACCGCCTGGGCATCCCGATGATCATGCTCACCCTCATCGGCATGCTCGTGCGCGTGCCGCTCTTCACCGCCGGCGGCGTGCGCGTCGACCTGGCCATGGTCCTCATCGCCGCATCCACCATCTACTACCTCGTCGTCGAGTGGCGCCTGGCGATGGTCATGCTCGCCATCTCCATCGGCTTCTACTTCCTCGGCGCGGCGATGCCCATGTGGCTGAACGTGACCCTGTTCGTCCTGGGCTGGATCTTCCAGTTCATCGGCCACAGCGTGTACGAGAAGCGCCAGCCCGCGTTCACGCGCAATCTGGTGCACCTCCTGGTCGGGCCGCTCTGGATCCTCAACGACCTCGTGCCGGTGGTGAAACCGCAGACGACCGCGTAAACGTGGAGCGGTGGGCT
>JBIOTX010000221.1:0-4002 GCA_044866315.1 Thermoanaerobaculia bacterium
CACGTAATGCTCCCCGTCGATGATCTCGTGACGCTTCCCGTCGTCGGGGATGAGGCAGTAGTCCTCGTACGTCAGCTTGGTCGAGGTCTGCGATGCCATGGCATCACTATAGATCGAACACCAGCTCGACCGGCAGCGAAAAGCCCGTCAGCAGCGGCGTGGTCAGCGTGTCCCCCGGCCGCAGCTCGGCGACGGTGGCCAGGCCGGACTCGCGGCGGCGGTAGATGCGGAGCCACTCCTGCTCCGGGTCGGCGATCCAGTACTCGGCGACGCCGAAGACGTCATAGCGCTGCTTCTTCACCTTCTCGTCGTGAACGCGGTTGGAGGGGGAGAGGACCTCGACGACCAGGTCCGGAGTGCCGCGGAGGTTGGCGTCGTTGAGCAGGGGCAGGCGCTCGTTGCTGATGTAGAGGACGTCCGGCTGGACGACGTCGACTTCGGAGAGGACGGTGTCGAACGGGGAAACGAAGACCTCGCCGAGCTGGCCGTCGTTCACGAAGTTGGCGAGGGGCACGAGGATGCGCATGACCACGCGCTGATGCTTCACGCTCGGCGCGGCGTTCACGTAGTGCTCCCCGTCGATGATCTCGTGACGCTTGCCATCGTCGGGGATGAGGCAGTAGTCATCGTAGGTGAGCTTGTTCGATGCGGCGCTCATAGGCAAAAAAGTCTACGCCCGTTCGAGGATGGCGACGGGGAAGGAGAGCACGTCCCTCAGTGCGCCTCCCTCGAAGACGTCGTCCGTGAAGACGTTTCTCCACCGTCCGTAGATTGGCAATGCCAGGTCGCCCCACACGTCGCCGGTCGGAAGTTTGGGCGCCCTTGTAGCGGACATGCCGAGGCGGGTGGTGAGGCGGGGCACGGCGACGACGACGTCCTCGCCGCGGGCGAAGGCGACGCAGTGCGGCGTGCCGGCGTCGAGCGGGCGGTAGTCGCCGGAGCGGAAGGCTTCGCTGTGCCGCGCGCGCGCGGCGAGCGCGCGTGCGGTCACGAAGAGCTTGATCCGCCCGTCGGTCCAGTGGCGCAGGAGCGAGGGCACAGAGCCGAGGTTGCGTATCAGCTCCATGCGCCGCGCGTAATCCACGGGGCGGCGGTTGTCGGGATCGACGAGGGTGAAGTCCCACAGCTCTGTCCCCTGGTAAAAGTCGGGCAGGCCCGGGCTGCAGATCTTGAGCACGACCTGCGCGAGCGAGTTGAGGAAGCCGTGGAAGGCGATCCGCCGGTGGAAGCGGCGGAAGGACTCCAGGAACGGCCCGCTCCCGAGAATGGCCGCGGCGAAGTCCTTCAGCGCGCGCTCGTACTCCTCGTTCGGGGCCAGCCAGCTGGTGTGGGTCTTGGCCTCGCGCGCGGCCTTCTCCAGATACGCGCACAGGCGATCGGGCACGTCCGACGGATCGTCGAACGGCCACATGCCGACCAGGGTCTGGTAGATCAGCAGCTCCTCGTTCGGATGGGGGACGCCGCCGCGCTTCAGCGGCGCGTTCATGCGCGTCCACTTCCGCAGCTCGCGCTGCCAGACGTCCGGGATCTCCGAGAGCACGTTGATCCGCGCCCGCACGTCCTCGGAGCGCTTGGTGTCATGCGTCGAGGTCGTGTTCATCGTGTGCGGCCAGTCCCGGGCGATGCGCGCGTTGTGGCGATGCAGCTCCGCGACCGGATCGAAGCTCTGTCCTGAGCCTGTCGAAGGATCGCCGCCCAGTCCCGGCTCGCTCCCCACCTCGTTCAGCGAGACCAGGCGGTTGTCGTTGTAGAACGCCGTGTCCTCGACGCCCTTGGCCATCACCCGGCCGGTGAACTGCTGCCAGCGCATGACGAACTCCAGCCACTTGTCGCGCTCCCCGGTGATGTACGGCGGCGGCTCGAGGAGCAGCACCAGCTCGAGGAAGCGGAACAGGCGCGGGTCGACCTGTCCCCAGGCCCTGCGCCGGGCCTCGGCGATGGCCCGTCCGATGGCCCGGCGTTCGGGCTCGCTCACCGGCGCCTCGCGGATGTAGGTGCGGTAGACGGGCATGCAGGCCGTGATCTCGATCAGCGCGGCGACGATCTCGCTCGGCGCGAAGTCGCGGGCATTGCGGTCGGCCACGGCCAGCCCGACCAGGTGTGCGCCGAGGGCGCGCATCTCCCCGAAGAACAACTGGTCGATGACCTGCTTCTTGCGCTCGTAGACGAGGTCCTCGAACGAGGTCTCGATGCCGGTGTACTGCTGATAGAGCTCGGTCAGCTGGTCGAGGCCGTGCGGGTCGATGAAGACGGCGTTGGCGATGCCGAGGTAGTCGTAACCGGTCGTGCCGGCGACCTTGAACGTCGCGCAGAGCTCTTCGTGCAGGTCGAGGATCTTCTCCACCACCACGTAACACTGCTCGCGCGTCGATATCGACGGGTCGCCGAGGCGGAGCTGCAGTTTGGTCAGGTAATTCGCCGGATCGAAGAGACCGTCGATGTGGTCGATGCGCAGGCCGGTGACCTGCCCCTCGGCGATCCAGGACAGGATGCGCCGGTTGCGCAGCTCGAACACCTCCGGGTTCTCCACGCGCAGGCCGACCAGGTCGGTGACGTCGAAGAAGCGCCGGTAGTTGATGGTCTCGCTGGCGATGCGCCAGTAGGCGAGCCGGTACCACTGCGAGGCCAGGAGCTGATCGAGCTTGTCGTAGTCGGTGTTGAAGCGCTCGATGGCCGCGGCCAGGGCGTCGCGGAAATCCGCGGACTGGTCATGCAGGCGCCACAACGTGTCCTTGAGGAAGCGGCTGTTGGCGACCACGGTCTCGCTCTGCACGAGGTCGCGCACCTCGATGGCGATGCCCTCGGCAGGCAGGACGTCGACGCAGTCGCGCAGCACGATCGGGTAGGAGTGCGGCGCGAGCGGCAGGCGCTTGTCGTAGTAGGCGAAAAAGAATCCCTCGGCGTCGAAGTCGAGGCGGATCCCGCCGCTCTCCAGGGTCTCGCCGTAGGGCTGGCCGAGGATGGGGAGGAGGAGCTTGTTGTCGCGCCAGTCGATGTCGAAGTAATGCAGGTAGCGCGACTGCGGCCCGTTCTCGAGAACGCTCATCCACCAGGCGTTCTCGTGGCTGGCGGCCATGTGGTTCGGGACGATGTCCAGGATGAAGCCCATGTCCCGGGCATCGAGCTCTCCGTGCAGACGGGCGAAGTCGTCGTCGGTGCCGAGCTCCGGATTGAGCGTGTCCGCATCGACGATGTCGTATCCGTGCGTGCTCCCCTTGCGCGCGCGCAGGATCGGCGACGAATAGATGTCGCTGATGCCCAGCTCGGCGAGGTAGGGAACGATCCGCCGCGCGTCCTCGAGAGTGAACTGCGCGTTGAACTGCAGGCGGTAGGTGGCGACGGGAACCCGGTACATCCGCTACGCGCCCCACAGCGCAAATGCCAGTGGAAGCAGCGTGATCCGACGGCTTTCAATCTTCGCGCCGGTGTCGATGAGGGAGTGCCAGGACGCGTCCGGGAACGGCATCTCCAGGGTCTGGGCCTTCTCCCCGAAGTTGAAGGCCAGGAGGGCCTGGCTCTCGCCGCTCCAGCGGCGCACGAGGAGCACCCGGCGCTCGTCGTCCGCGTGCGTCTCCACGGCGGCGAGGTCGAGGCGCCGCAGCGCCGGCGTGTCGCGGCGAAGGCGCAGCAGCTCCTTGTGCAGCCGGCGCAGCGAGGCATGCTCGCCGCGGCCCATCTGCTCCCACTGCAGTTTGGAGCGCTGGAAGGTCTCTTCGTCGTGGGGGTCGGGCGGCTCGCCGTGCCACTCGAAGTCGTCGAATTCCTCCAGCCGCCCCTTGCGCACGGCCTCGATCAGATCGGGGTCGCCGTGAGAGGTGAAGTACTGGAATGGCGCCTTCTCGCCGTACTCCTCCCCCATGAACAGCATCGGCAGGAACGGCGAGAGGACGATGGCCGCGGCGGCGATGCGCACCTTGTCGATCGACACCAGCGCGGCCAGGCGCTCGCCCAGCATCCGGTTCCCCACCTGATCGTGGTTCTGCGCGGAGATCACGAACTGCG
>JBIOTX010000222.1:0-23069 GCA_044866315.1 Thermoanaerobaculia bacterium
GCCCGCCGCACCACTCCTCGAGTTCTCATGAGCCGCCGGCCAGTTCCTCGGCCTCGGCGAACAGGCCTCGTTCCAAGAGCCGCGCGCGGACGATGGCGAAGGCCTGTAATGCCACGCGATCGGCAGCGCGCCCAGCAGCTCCGCCAGCCAGCCGGTCCGCAGCCGCCCGGCTTTGCCGAGCTCCAACTTCGCCGCCGCCTGCACGGCTGCGACGGCGAGCACTACGGATCTCCATCAGGCGGCAACTATGAGTCCCTTTTGGAGCGGAATCGTTTATCCTGCGCGCGCTTTCGCAGGCACGCAACAACCAATGGAACGGCCGTGGACCTTCGGCAGCGGTCCGATGGAAGACCGCTTTCACGAGCAGCTCCTGCTGCGCGCGGACAGCCACGAGATCATCCGGCTGGTGCAGCAGAAAGTGGCGCAGATCCGCCGGCGGCCGTGCACGATGAACTGGTACGCCGTGGACGGCCGGCTGGTGCATGCGGCGCAGACCGCGGAGTTCCGGATCGGCGAAACGACGATCCCTGCCCTGCTCATCGCCTACTCGCTCGACTACCGGAACCGTGTCATCGATCTGCTGCACGTCGTGCCGGTGTCCGAGGTGGCCCTGCATCCCATGCAGCCGGAGGGGCCAGTTCGCGAGTACCACGAGCGACCGGAGCCGGTGACGTTCGAGCGGCTGATGCAGCGGGTGTACGCGCTGGTGGAGCAGTGGCGGGCGCATTAGGGGGTGGGGGGGAGGAAGGTGGCCTACGGTACCAGCACGCCGGCGACACATTTCGTGACTCACAACCACCGATTTGAATGATACTCAGCAAGAAACGTCTCGGATAACCGACAGACAATCGGGCAAAAGGGCAAACGATGCGCCGTCTTGCGGTTTTGATTCTTGCGCTGGCACTCGCGAGTGGATGCGCGACGATCACATCGGGGCCAAGCGAGACGATTACCGTGACATCCGAGCCGAGCGGCGCCAACGTGTCGGTGGATTGTGGTTCGGAGAAGAGCGCACAAATCACGCCGGCACGCTTCGTCATTGCTCGAAAGTCATCCGATTGTACGGTGACGCTCGAGAAACCAGGCTTCGACAAGGAGACTGCCGTTCTCGAACAGGGAGTGAATCGCTGGACATGGGGGAACGTTCCGATCGCCGGAATCGGAATCGGTGCACTGGGGATGTCGGGATTCAGCGACAACCCCAACAACAGCGCCCGGGTGGGAGCCGCGCTTGTTCTGGTCGGTCTCGGAGGACTCGTTGTGGACCGAATCACGTGGAAATTGCGGGATCACGACCCGAAAACGCTCCACGTGAAGCTCCGGCCCTCGCAGCAAGGAACAGCGCCGAAAATGTGACGGCAACGCAGCCGTCGACACCAGAAGCGTTTCGTTGCTCCGAGTGCCGAAGGCAAAGCGGCACAGCGGTTGCCGGCGAGGGAGTTGCCAAGCCACGACTGACGAATGGTCGGGTCAACCGAGGCGATGCTCGCCTCGGCCCCGCGATGCTCGCCTCGGCCCCCTTGACTAAGTGCTCCGGGTGGACATACTGCTGGCCGGTCCCGGCTTGTAGCCGGCGCTACTTCCGCTCCCGCCCGCCCAGCCACAACAGCAGCGCGCCGATGGCGCACGCCGCGGGGCAGACCAGCAGGGAGACCCGCATCTGCTCGGGATTGGTGCTCACGCCGAGAAGGTCGCTGATCTTTCCGATCAGGGGCGAGCCGACGGCGTAGGCGAAGATGTTCACCATGGAAAAGAAGATGCCGATGGCCAGGCCGCGCAGGTGGGGGCCAGCGATCTCGGTCACGTCGGCGGTGGCCGGGCCGACCCACATCAGGGAGAGCGCATAGAGGGCGATGTTCACCACGAGTAGCGCGGCGAGGTTGTTCACGTAGAGGAGGGCCAGCCAGAGCGGGACGCACAGGAGTGCCGCTGCGGCGGTGAAGGCCATCCGTCCGCCTCGGAAGCGGCGGCTGAAGCGGTCGGAGACGTATCCGCCGAGGATCATTCCGGGGATGCCCACGAAAAGGGACACGAGTCCCGCAGCCGTGCCGATGAACATCAGACTCAGCTCGTGCACGCGGACGAAGAACAGCGCCACCCACACGCCGATGTTGTTCGAAGCCAGGCCGACGAAGGCGTAACCGAGCACGAGATAGCGGAGCGGCACGGACCGGAAGAGAGCCTTCCACTCCCCTGGTCTGTACGCTGCCGGCGCGGCCTCGGTCTGACCACGAGCCGGCTCGTGCAGCAGAAACACGAGAGCGGCGAGGAGGACGCCGGGAAAGCCGAGCAGGTAGAACGCCCATCGCCACCCGTACACCTGCCCGATCCAGCCGCCGAGGAAGAACGCCAGGCCGCCGCCGATGGCGATGGCCGAGGAGTAGGTCGCCTGAATGGTCCCGCGCATGCGGGGCGGAAAGTAGTCGCTCAGCAGCGAAAGGGCCGCAGGGCCCAGCGTGGCCTCCCCGACCCCGACCATGAGCCGGCAGAAGAACAGCCCCCAGAAACTATCGGCGAACCCGGTGAGGCCCGAGAAGAGGCTCCAGACGGCCAGACCGGCGCCGATCACATATTTGCGGACCGTCCGGTCGGCGAGACGTCCGAAGGGGATGCCCAGGAGCGAGTAGAAGATGACGAAGGGCAGCGTCCCCAGCAACGCGAGCTGGAGATCGCTGAGGGCCATCTCTTTCTTGATCGGTGGAAAGAGAACGTAGATCAGCGTCCGGTCGAGGAAGTTGAGGACGTAGACGAGGGTGAGGAGGGCCAGGGCGTACCAGGAGTACGCGGGAACACGCGACTCGGCGGGCTGAGAGCCCGCCGCTCCACTATCGACAGGCTGAGAGCCTGTCGCTCCACTCACAGCCACTTCACCGTGAAGTCGATGAGCTTTTCCTTGAGCTTGCTCCCGTAGGGGGGGAAGAGCAGCTCGATGGCCGAGAAGGGCAGCTTCTGGTGGACCACTCCCCTGGCGTTGGAGAAGGCCTCGAAGCCGTAGAAGCCGTGGCCTTTGCCGACGCCGCTGTTGCCGACGCCGCCGAAGGGGAGGTTGAGCTGGTAGAAGTGGATGAGGGTGTGGTTGATGACGGTGCCGCCGGCGCTGGTGCGGGCGAGGATGCGTCTCACGACGCCGCGGTCGCGGCTGAAGGCGTAGAGGACGAGGGGCTTCTCGCGCGCGGCGATCTGGGTGAAGGCCTCGTCGAGGGTCTGGTACGACACGACCGGCAGGATGGGGCCGAAGATCTCCTCGGTCATGACCGCCGCGTCGGGCGGGACGTTGGCCAGCACGGTGACGCCGGCCTCGCGCTCGCGGAAGTCGCCGCCGGTGACGATCTCCGCCCCGCGTTTGACGGCGTCATCGAGCAGGCGCTTGACGCGCGCGGCGTGGCGGTCGTTGACGATCCAGCCGCGGGAGGCGTCGCCGAAGGAGTCGATGGCCCGGCGGAGCTGGTCCACGAGCTCGTCGCGCACGCGCTCGTCCACGAGGACGTAGTCGGGAGCGATGCAGATCTGGCCGCAGTTGAAGTACTTGCCCCAGGCGATCTTCCGGGCCGCCTCCTCGAGGTTGGCGCTGGCGTCGACGATGACCGGGGACTTACCGCCCAGCTCCAGGGTCACCGAGGCCAGGTGCTCGGCGGCGGCTTTCATGACCAACTTTCCGACGGCCGGGCTGCCGGTGAAGAAGATGTGGTCGAATTTCTTGCGCAGCAGGGCCTCGGCCACGGAGGCGTCGCCCTCGATGACGGCGACCTCGTTCTCCCGGAAGAGATCGCCGAGGATGCGCTTCATGCACGCGGACGAGTGCGGGGTCATCTCCGAGGGCTTGACCATCACGCAGTTGCCGGCGGCGATGGCGGAGACGACCGGCCCGAGGGTGAGGTTGAAGGGGAAGTTCCACGGGGCCATGACCAGCACCACGCCCTTGGGCTCGTAGACGATGCGGGAGCTGGTGCCGATGAGGGCCATCCGCCCGGGCACGCGCCTGGGCTTCATCCAGCGGCGGAGGTGGCGGATGGCGTGTTTGGCCTCGCTCACCACGGGATAGATCTCGGAGAGGTCGACCTCGGCGGCGGGCTTGCGGAAGTCGGCCCACATGGCGGCGCGGATCTCGTCGCGCCGGTCCATGAGGGCGCGCTCGAGACGGCGGAGCTTCTCGATGCGCTGCGCCGCCGTCGTGGCTCCGACGGCGGCGCGACTCAGTTGCTGGGCTTCGAAGATCCGGTCGATGTCGGCCGGAACGGGTGCGTGGAGGTGGAGTGCTGCGCTCACCTCACGCATTGTATTCGTGCCATCAGTTAAGGGAAAACGATCTCGGCGATGTTCGTGGTCTTGGCGTAGACGAAGTCTCCGGTGGCGTGATCGCGTCCGATGAAGTCGACCGAGTATTGGGCGTCGCAGGTGTCCATGAAGTACATGACGCCGGTGGTGCCGTTCTTGAGCTCGACATTCATCTTCGCCAGCGCGTGCGCGCAGCAGGCCGAGGCCTGCTCGGACACGGCCGGTCCGGTGATCCGCTTCATCTGGGTGCGGTCGATGGTGACCTTCTCGCCGCTGGCGCGGCAGAAGTCCTCGGAAGCGGACTTGACGTAGCTGCCGAACGGCGGGACGTAGCCGAACTCGACGGTCTCGAAGTCGATGTCGTGGGTCGTGCCGTTGGTCAGGCGCAGCCGCACGGTGGGCTTGGGGGTGAGGCGGAAGGTGAGGTCGTGATCGCCGGCGGTGGAGACCTGCTGGGTCTGGGTGTTGTAGCCGCTGCGGCCGACGGTGACGTTGCCGATGCCGGAGACGGTGGCCTGGATGGTGAACTTGCCCAGCCGGTCGGCGAAGGTGCCCTGATCGGCGACGGTGATCTCGGCGAAGGGGACCGGGTTGCTGGTGGTGGCGTCGAGCACGGTTCCCTTGATTTTCACGTTGATGGAGTTGCCCGGGGACGGATGGCGGACGGAGCGGCGCTTCTCGGCGGCGAGGGGGAGGGTGACGACCAGGGCCAGGGCTGCGGCGACGAACTTCCAGCGTGGGTTCAGGTTCAAGAGAGAGTCTCCTCGAGGTTCAATGCTTGCGACGACTGGCGCCGTCGAATGTTTCGCGATGGTAGCACTTCGTAGCAGTTATACGGAGCAACGATCGGTGTCGTTTGGCATATGCTCCTGGCCGCGCGCTTGCAGCACCGCGTATCCCACCGCATTGAATCCGGAGGCTTTATGCGTCAAACCGTGTCGATCCTCGTGGTTCTGTCCGCCATGATCCTGGCCGCGTGCGCCACCACCAGCCCCGCGCCCACGGCGGCCCCCGAGCCCGAGCCGGCGGCGCCCGCGCCGGCGCAGACGGAGGTGCAGTTGAATCCCCAGCCCGAGCCCCCCGCGCCCGTGGTCACCGCCGCCGACGCCGCGAAATTCGTGACCGAGGCGGAGGCCCGCCTCGCCGAGCTGAACGTCGGCTCGAACCGGGCCTCCTGGGTGCAGCAGACCTTCATCACCGAGGACACCCAGCTCCTCTCGGCCCGGGAGAACGAGCGGCTGATCAACGCCGGCGTGGAGCTCGCGAAGGAGGCGGCCACGTACGACAAGGTCGAGGTCTCGCCCGACGTGCGGCGCAAGCTCGACTCGATCAAGCTGGCCCTGGTCTCCCCCGGCCCCGCGGATCCGGCGCTCACGGCGGAGATGGCCCGCGTGGCCGCGCAGCTCGACGCCATGTACGGCGCGGGCAAGTACTGCCCGCCGGGCAAGAGCGGCGACGACTGCCTGGACATCAACGAGATCTCGAACATCCTCCGCACCAGCCGGAAACCGCAGGAGATCCTCGATGCCTGGCGCGGCTGGCACACCATCTCCCCGCCGATGCGCGACAAGTACACGCGCCTGGTCGAGCTGATGAACCAGGGCGCGAAGGAGCTCGGCTACGCCGACGTCGGGGCGATGTGGCGGTCGAAGTACGACATGCCGCCTGATGCCTTCGCCGCCGAGGTGGACCGGCTCTGGAACCAGCTCAAGCCGCTCTACGACCCGCTGCACTGCTACGTGCGCTGGAACCTCACCAAGAAGTACGGCCCGAGCGTGGTCCCGCCCGACCAGCCCATCCCCGCCCATCTCCTCGGCAACATCTGGGCGCAGGAGTGGGGAAACATCTACGACATCGTGGCCCCGAAGAACGTGCCCGGACCGGGCTACGACCTGACCAAGATCCTGGAGAGCCGCAAGAACATCGACGCCAAGGAGATGGTGCGCATCGGCGAGCGCTTCTTCACCTCCCTGGGCTTCGATCCGCTGCCGAAGACGTTCTGGGAGCGCTCGATGTTCACCCAGCCGCGCGACCGGGACGTGGTTTGCCACGCCAGCGCCTGGGACATCGACGACGTGGACGACCTGCGCATCAAGATGTGCATCGAGAAGACCGCCGAGGACTTCACGACCATCCATCACGAGCTGGGACACAACTTCTACCAGCGCGCGTACAACACCCAGCCGTTCCTCTACAAGAACAGCGCGAACGACGGCTTCCACGAGGCCATCGGGGACACCATCGCCCTGTCGGTGACGCCGGGGTATCTGGTGAAGATCGGCCTGCTGGACAAGGAGCCGCCGGCCTCGGCGGACATCGCCCTCCTGCTCCGCGACGCCATGGACAAGATCGCCTTCCTCCCCTTCGGCGTGCTGATGGACAAGTGGCGCTGGAAGGTCTTCTCCGGCGAGGTGCCGCCGTCCGATTACAACAAGGCCTGGTGGGACCTGCGCCGGCAGTACCAGGGCATCGCCCCGACCGGCGCGCGCGGGGAGGAGTTCTTCGATCCGGGCGCGAAGTACCACATCCCCGGCAACGTCCCCTACGCGCGCTACTTCCTGGCCCGGGTGCTCCAGTTCCAGTTCCACCGCGCGCTGTGCCAGAGCAGCGGCTACAAAGGCCCGCTCAACCGCTGCTCGATCTACGGCAACAAGGAAGCCGGCGCGCGCCTCAAAGCCATGCTGGAGATGGGCATGAGCCGCCCCTGGCCCGACGCGCTGGAAGCGCTCACCGGCCAGCGGCAGATCGACGCGACGGCGGTGGTGGACTACTTCCGGCCGCTCTTGGATTGGCTGGAGGTGCAGAACAAGGGGAAGGCGTGCGGATGGTGATGTGGCTCGTACGGTAGCCATCGTCCTCGCGCCCGACTACGCCGAAAACCTCGGCCGTCTCGCGTTTCATACGCCGGTGTGGATCGTGGACACGCCGGAGAACCGGGCGGCGGCGGAGGAAGCGTGGCGTTCGGCGGTGGAGTGGCCGCACATCACGGTCACGCTGTTCCGGCCGTTCGGGGAGCCGCCGGCGAAGGATGACTGGGGGACGCTGCTGGAGCAGATTCTCTATCTGGAGAAGACCGTCGATGCCGTCGAGGTCATCGGGACGCCGCTCGCGCCGGAGGCGCGGGCGGCGCTGGGGGAGGCAGGGTTCGAGCGGCTCGATCCGACGAAGGACGGCTTCCGGGCGCGGCGCTGAGGCCGCCGCCGCCACAATCCCGCCACAATCTCTCCACCAAGATTCCTTGTCCGCAACGAGCGTGCACCGTGATCCTCGGGCTTACTGGGGAGCATGGAATCCGAGACTGCCTCCGACTACCGCCTCGAGCGCTGGATCGCCGTTCTCCTGACGCTGCTGTTCTTCCTCCCCTTCGTGGCCAACGCCGACGAGATCCTGGTCACGGACAGCTTCCATGGCGAGGAGATCGACTACGAGACCGGCGAGCCGTTCCTCTCGCTGTCCTGTAACGACGGCGGGGTGTGCACGCTGACGCCGGTGAAGATCACCGTCACTCTCGAACGGGACATGAACGACGAGATGGGCGGCGCGCCGACCGGCAAGCGCGTGGAGGTCCTGACGGGCGAGGACGGCTGGCTGCTCCGCAGCGCGCGGCTGCACGCGGGGACGGTGGAGGCGGCGACGCCGGACCACCTCGAGCTGAAGCTGGAGTCGAAGCGGGAGCTGGAGCTGCGCGGGGTCCGCTACCAGCTGCGCTACCAGTGCGGCAAGGCGCCGGACGCCGAAGGCTTCGTCGACTGCGCGCTGCTCCTGGAGAGCCACGGCGTGAGCCAGCAGATCGCCACCCTGCCGGCCTTCGTGGACGACGACGGCGAGCTGGTGACCTTCGACGTCGAGCAGTTCATCGCCTTCGCCGGCGACCTCGATCGCGACGGGCGGCTGGACCTGGTGGCGAACGTCGCCCGCCACTGGAACGAGTGGCGCGGCACGCTGTTCCTGTCCTCGGCGGCCAAGGAGGGCCAGCTCGTGGGCAGCGTGGCGGAGCTGGTGACGACGGGATGCTAGGTGCTCGTTTGGAGTGCGGCGGCGATGCCGCCGCTTTGAAAGCGGCAGCGATGCTGCCGCACTCCAAAACTACTCTCGCCACTCCTCCCGCAAGATGCCGTAAATGCCGAGGTCGAGGTACTCGTCCCACTTTTTGACGTGGCGGCGCAGGGTGCCCTCGTAGGTCATGCCCAGCTTCTGCATGACCCGCGCGGAGGCGGGGTTGCGGTCGAAGTAACTGGCGTAGATGCGCTGCAGGCCGCGCTGCTCGAAGCCGTAGCGCATCACCGCCTCCCCGGCCTCGGTGGCGTAGCCGCGGCCCCACGCGGGCACGGCGATCCAGTAGCCGAGCTCCCCCTTCTCGCCCTCGCGGATCACCAGGGACATGCAGCCCACCAGCGCACCGTCGTCGATGGCGAAGTGGACGCCGCGGTTCTCGTCGAGCTCTTCCTGATGCTTGCCGATCCACTCCTCGGCCGCGCCGTCGGGGTACGGATGGGGAATGGTGAGGGTGTTGAGGGCGACCTCGTAGGCGCCGACCAGGCGCTGGACCTCGGGGGCGTCGGCGAGGGTGAAGGGGCGCAGGGTGAGGCGCGCGGTCTTCAGCGTGGGCTGCTGCTTCATCGGGCGATTGTAAGCACCTCGCGCACGCGGCGGGCGAGCTCGCGGCCGGTGACGGGGAGGTCGCGCTCGCGCTCCATGGCGTCGAGGAGCGAGCGCAGGGCGCGGTAGGCCTCGCCGCGATCGGAGCGCTCGACGATCAGCATCTTCGGATCGGGACTCAGCCGCCCGTCGACACCGGCGCGGATCTCCGCCGGCGACTTGCCGGCGACGATCGCCCGGACCTCGCGGCGGAGGCGGAGCTCGCGCAGCACGCGCGGAACGATCAGGGCGAGGAAGAGCAGCGGCAGCACGCCGAGGAGCCACGGCCTCCAGTTGCGCGACGGCGCCGGTGGGTTGCGCGCCTCCGGCTCGCCTTGCGGCGCCGCCGCGTGGATCACCTCCAGCGTCGTGGCAGCGCAGCGGAGCTCGCGCCGCTCCCCCGTCGACGGCATGAACACGCGCATGGTCAGGTCGGGCACGCGCATCGTCCCGCTGCGAGAGGGGAAGATCAGGTACTGCCAGCGCCGGCTCATGCTCACGTTCACGTCCTCGCGGGTGACGCTCACCTCCCCGCTCTCGACCTGCACGTTGCCATCGACCGCCTCCGCGAACCGCGGCTCCGAGACCCCGCGCAGGTTGCCGCTTCCGGCGAGGGTCGCCTCCAGCACCACCGGCCCGTTGCTGCGCTGGCGCGGCCCCTGGCAGGCGAGCGTCAGCTCGCCGACGGCGTCGACGGGCGGGCCGGGCGGGAGGGGCTTCACGGCCAGGCTCACCGGCGCCGAGGTGAACGTGGTCTCGACCAGCTCGCCCTCGAACATGGCGAACGGGCCGGTGCGGACGCGGCGCATCACCGCGGCCTCGACGGTCATGCCCCCGACGCGCAGGCCGCCGACGCGCAGCGGATAGAGCACCACCTTGCGGATGGGCACGCGCTGCATCAGGGCGCTGCCGACGAACACGCGCTCCGCGGTCTCGCTGCGCACGGGGATGTCCTCGACCCAGAAGTCGTCCAGCTTCGGCAGGGCCACGACGTGCCACTGCTGCACCGTGGCCGCGTTGTAGAGATACCAGGCGATGACCACGGGCTCGCCGGCGTAGACGGAGGTCTTGTCCACCTCGGCGATGACGAAGAGCGGATCGCGTCCCGTGGCCAGGAGCTCGCGGAGCACGACCTCGGCGTCGTTCGATCCCGAGGCCCGATCCGGCTGCACGAGCAGCGCGACCGGGGCGAGCGTCAGCCGCTGCCCGTCCGGACTGTCGACGACCAGCGGTCCGACGAAAGCCGCGCCGGGCGCGAGCGGGCGGGCCTGCTGGCGGAAGAACTTGCGCTGGATCAGCTCCCCGTTGATGAACACGAACTCCGAGGTGACCGAGGGCTCGCCGACGAGAGCCAGGTTCTGGAGGGGGATGTTCAGGCCTTCGACGGAGGCGTAGGGGCCCTCGAGGGAGACGGTGATGGTGACCAGGTCGTTCATCTGCAGGGTGCGCGGCTCGACGTCGAGCATGTGCGCAGAGGCGGATGAAGGCAGAAGGCAGAAGGCAGAAAGCAGAAGGCAGAAGCGCTTCATCACCAGCCGACGCGCGGCTCCGCCGCTTTTCCCTTCATGCGCTGCAGCTCTTCCTGCTCCTGCTGGGCGACGCTGCGCAGGAGGGCCTCGAGATCGAGCTCGCCCGTCTTCGGCTTTTCCTGGCCGCCCGCGGGCGACTGGGGCTGCTTCTGCTCCTGCTGTCCCTGCTTATTGCGCTGCCCGCCGGCCGCGGCCTGCGCGGCGTCGCGGCGCGCCAGGGCGATCTCGAGGTTGCGCTTCGCCGCATCGAGGCGCGGATTGGCCTTCAGGGCCTCGGTGTAGTCGCGGATGGCGTGATCGAAGGCCTTCGCGCCGAGGGCGCTGTTGCCGCGGTTGAAGTAGGCGCTGGCGCGGAGCTCGGGATCCTTGATCGCCTCGGCGAGGGTCGCCGAGCCCTGCTCGCGCTGGCCGGCGGCGATCTGCGCGGTGCCGAGGTTGAAGGCGTTGCGCGCGGAGGGCGCGAGCTGCTGGGCCTCGCCGTACGCCTTCACCGCGTCGGCGTACTGCTGCTTCGCGTACGCCTTCGCGCCGCGCGCGGCGGCGGCGTGGGAGTTGGTCTCGCGCCAGAGCGAGGTCACCGAGACGGCGAGCAGCAGCACGGCCGCGAGCTTCATTCCGCACCTCGGTTCACGAGCGATCCGGCGAGGAAGGCGAAGAACGCCAGCGCCAGCGGCCACTGATAGCGATCGATGGGCACGCGCGTGTGCGTTTGCCGCTCGCGTCCGCGCGCGGCATCGGGCAGGAGCGGATCGAGGGCGCGCTCGGCGAAGGGGTTCTCCAGCATCTTTCCGCCCGTGCCCTGGGCGACCCGGCTCAGCACGTCCCTGCGGGCGTAGGTCGTCACCACGTCGCCGGAGCCGTCGCGCAGCAGCCCGCGCGGGGTGGGGATGGTCGCGCCGGTCTCGGTGCCGAGCATGATCGTCGACACCTCGACGCCGCGCGCCCTGGCGCGCTGGATGGCCTCGGTGTCGCGCGCGCCCTGCTCCTCGCCGTCGCTGATCAGGACCACGTCCGCCTGCTGGGCGGGATCGGCCTCGATGAGCCGCAGCGCGCCGAGGACGGCGCTGCCGATGTCGGAGCCGGGCTGCCCGAGCTCGCCGGGCTGCAGGGTGTCGACGAGCGAGACCACGGCCGCACTGTCGGTGGTCATCGGCGAGACGACCTCGGGCTGGGCCTCGAAGACGATCAGCGCGACGCGTCCCGGCTGGGCCTCGGCGAGCCGCTTGGCGATGGCCTTCGCGCCGGAGAGCCGCGACGCGCCGACATCCTCGGCGGCCATGCTGTTGGAGACATCGATGACGATCGCGCGGTTCGTCTCCCGGGCCACGATCGGCACGAGGTGGAAGCCCGCGTACGGGCCGGCGAGAGCGACGACCGATGCCGCGAGCGCGAGGGCGAGGAGCCACGGGCGGAGCGGGCGGGCGGGATTCCACACGCCGCGCAGGCGCTCGCTGGCGAAGCGCCGGGCGATCGCGGTGCGGGTGCGCTCGCGCAGCACGAAGAGCAGGAGCGCGAACGGCACGAGGGCGAGGAGCCAGAGCAGGGAGAGGCTGCGGAAGCTCATGCCGGCACCTTCAGCCAGAGCGTCTCGCCGCCGAGAAGGGCGAAGCCGAAGAGAAGGAGCCCGGCGGCCAGCGGGTACGAGTACAGCTCGTCGACCTGCTCGCGCTTGGGCGCGGTGAGGCGCGTCTTCTCCAGGCGGTCGATGCGGTCGAGGACGTCGCTCAGGGCGCGGGCGTCGGTGGCGCGGAAGAACTCGCCGCCGGTGGCGTCAGCGATCGCGTTCAGCGTCCGCTCGTCGAGCTCTCCGCGGATGTGCGTGTAGACCGTCTCCACCATGCCCGTGAACGGGTTCTGGCGCTTCTGCGGGATCGGCACCGGCCCTTCGCTGCCGACCCCGATGGTGTAGACCTTGATCCCGCTGCGCGCCGCGAGCTGCGCGGCCACCAGCGGCTCGATGGAGCCGGAGTTGTTCACCCCGTCGGTGACGAGGATGATCACCCGGCTGCGGCTCTTCGACGTGCGCAGGCGATTCACCGATGTCGCCAGGGCGTGGCCGATGGCCGTCCCCGGCCCGTGATCGCCGATCTCCGCCCGCTCCAGGATGGCCTCGGCGATGCGGCGGTCGTGGGTGATGGGCACGCGCGTCGCGGCGCGGCTGCCGAACGTGACGATGCCGATGCGGTCGTCGAGCCGGCGGCGGATGAACTCCGTGATCAGCTCCCGGGCCACGCCGAAGCGGTTGCGCGGCCGGAAGTCCTCGGCGGCCATGGAGCCGGAGGCGTCGAGGGCGACCACGATGTCGATGCCGTAGCGATCGCTGGCGGCGAGACGGAGCACGCGCTGCGGCCGCGCGAGCGCGACGATGAGCAGGAGCAACGCCAGCGACTCGAGCACGAACGGCAGCCAGGCCGTGCGCACGGCCAGCCCGCGCGGCGGTGCGACGAGCGAGAGCGAGGAGAAGCGGAACGCGGCGGCGGCGGCGCGGCGGTCGCGGAGGAAGAGGACGATGCGGGCGAGCACGAGCGCAGCGAGTGCGAGCCAGAGGGGGTTGGCGAAGCGGGTCATGCGACGAGCTCCAGCGCGCGGCCGGCGACCTCGTCGAAGTCGCGCGGCTCGGCACCCCAGGGGGAGAACTTCTCGCGATCGCCCTGCCCGAGGATGTCGCGGACGACGCCTTCGCCGTGGCGCAGGCGGGGCACGAGCTCGGAGGTGGTCAGCTCGCTGCCGAGCTGGGAGCGCGTCGCCGCGAGGAAGGCGCGCGTGGCGTCGGCGAGCGCAGCCCAGCGCCGCGGATGGGACGGGTCGTCGCGCAACGCGAGCACAGCGCGGCGGAAGCGCTCCTCGGCGGGAATCGCCGGAACCGCGGCCTGCAGCGGCTTCCGCGCGAGCCACCACACCCCCGCCCAGGCGAGCAGCGCGGCAAACGCGGCGACGGCGATGGCGAGGAATGGCGCGCGCGGATAGGGAATGGCGACGGGCGGCGTGAGCGGCGCGGGCTTGAGGTCGTCGTTGCGGCGCAGCACCGAGCGCACCGGCACCTGCAGGTCGCGAAAGCGCACGCCGCCGGCGACGCCGCTCAGTTTCAGCGGCTGCGGGCGGAAGGTACGCACGACGGCGGTGCGGCCGCTCTGGCGCACGATCTCGTAGTCGGACGAGGCGTCGAGGGTCACGGGCGCGCGGAACTGGACGACGATCGGATCGCCGACGGTCGGCGCGGCCGGGGAGAACGTCGCGGTGACGGCGGCGAGGAGGGCGAGGATCATGCGGGTCGTCGCTGGCGCGCGGAGCGGTCGCGGAAGAAGCGCAGCAGCTCGCGATCATAGGGAACGGCGGTGGAGACGGCGAGGTGATCGATTCCGGCGCCGCGGAAGCGGCGCAGGAGCAGCTCGCGGCGCTGGGCGGCGCGGCGGGCGACGTCGGCGCGGGCGAGGTCGACGGTGCGGGCCTCGCCGCTCTCGAGATCGACCAGCCGGGCCAGGCCGCGCGCGGGGAAACGCTCCTCGCGCGGATCGACGATGGGGATGGCCACGACGTCGTGCTTGCGATTGAGGCGGCTCAGCGGCCGCTCGAAGGCGACGTCGAGAAAGTCGGAGAGCACGAGCACGACCGCGCGCTTGACCGCGATGCGCTCGAGGAAGCGCATGGCGTGGTCGAGGTCCGCCTCCCCTCCCGTGCCGCGCATCGCCGCCTCGACGGCCGCGCGTACGAGGACCTGCGCGTGCGGCCGGCCGCGCCGCGGCGGGATGAAGGTGCGGACGCTATTCGAGAACAGCAGCAGCCCGGCGCGGTCGGAGTTCTCGACGGCCGCGAATGCGAACACGGCGGCCAGCTCCGCGGCGATGTCGCACTTGCGCCAGTCGACGGAGCCGAAGCCCATCGAGCCGGAGACGTCGACGGCGATGAGCACGGTGAGGTCGCGCTCCTCGATGAACTCCTTGACGTGGGGCACGCCGCTGCGGGCGGTGACGTTCCAGTCGATGGTGCGGATGTCGTCGCCGGGCATGTACTCGCGCACCTGGGAGAACTCGATGCCGCGGCCGTGGAAGGCGGAGTGGTAGTCGCCGGCAAAGCCGGCGCGGATCAGGCGCGCGGAGACGAACTCGAGATCCCGCACCCGCCGGACGAGGGGCGTGCGGAGGTCGGCGGGCTTGCGACGGAAGAGTCTCACGGCACCGGGATGGCGTTTAACACCTGGTCGACGATCCGGTCGGCGGTCACGGCCTCGGCCGCGGCCTCGTAGCTGAGGACGAGCCGGTGGCGCAGCACATCGTGGGCGATCGCCTTCACATCCTCGGGGATCACATACGGCCGCCCCTCGATGAAGGCGTGGGCCTTGGCCACGTGGGCGAGGGCGAGGGTCGCGCGCGGCGACGCGCCGTAGGCCACGTGCGGCGACGGCTTCCGCGTGGCGGTGACGAGCTGCACGATGTAGCGGCCGATCTTCTCGTCCATGTGCACGCGGGCGGCGAGCGAGGCGACGGCGTGCACTTCCTCGAGGGTCATCACGCGCTGCACGGGGATCGACTCGGCGATGGGGTCGAGATAGCGGCCGAGCATGCGCAGCTCTTCTTCGGCCGACGGGTAGTCGACCCTCAGCTTCATCACGAACCGGTCGACCTGGGCCTCGGGGAGGGCATACGTGCCCTCGTGCTCGATGGGGTTCTGCGTGGCGATGACCACGAACGGGTCGGGCAGCGGATAAGACGTGTCGCCGATGGTGACCTGCCGCTCCTGCATGGCCTCGAGCAGCGCGCTCTGGACCTTGGCGGGCGCGCGGTTGATCTCGTCGGCGAGGATGAAATTCGCGAAGATCGGCCCCAAGCGGGGCTTGAAGGTGCGGCCGTCGGGATCGAAGATCAGCGTGCCGGTGATGTCGGCGGGCAGGAGGTCGGGCGTGAACTGGATGCGCTTGAAGGACGCGTCGATGGTGGCCGCGAGCGTCTTCACCAGCAGCGTCTTCGCCAGTCCCGGCAATCCTTCGACCAGCACGTGGCCGCGGATGAGGATGGCGATGACGAGGCGGTCGACGATGGGGTCCTGGCCGACGACGACCTTGCCGATCTCCCGCCGCAGGCGGGCGATGGTCTCCTGGGCCTGTTCGGTTGCCTGGGTCATTTCGTGCAGTTTAGTCTCCACCCGTGCGGCCGAAGAAAAAATGGGGCCAAAACTTTCTGCGCAACCGCGGCGCGGTGGAGAAAATCGTGGCCGCGGTCGAGCCGCAGCCGGATGAGGTGATCCTGGAGATCGGCCCGGGCGAGGGCGTGCTCACGGAGAAGCTCCTCGAGCTGCCGAACCGGGTGGTGGCCCTGGAGATCGATCCCGCGCTGGCCGCGCGGCTGCGCGCGCGCTTCGAGGATCGGCTGGAGCTGCGCAACGAGGACGCGGTGGACGCGCCGCCGCCGGAGGGGCCGTTCCGCGCGGTCGGCAACCTCCCCTACAACGTCGGCACGCCGATTCTCCGCCGGGTCATCGCCGACCCGAACTGCCGGCGCGGCGTGTTCATGCTCCAGAAGGAGGTCGCGGACCGCATCGTCGCCAAACCGGGCACCGAGGCGTACGGTTATCTCACCCTGTACGTGCAGGCCTACGCCGCCGCGCGGATCCTGATGACCCTCGAGCCGCGCTCGTTCTATCCGCCGCCGAAGGTGCGCAGCGCGGTGGTGGTGCTCGACCCGCGCGACCCGGGGTTCACCTCCCCGCGCGAGGAGGTGCTGGACCTGGTCAGCACGGCCTTCCGGATGCGGCGCAAGCGGTTGGTCAACAACTTGATCGGTTGGCGGGAGCTCACCCGCGAGCAGGTGCTGGCGATGATGGAGCACGCGGGCCTCGGCGAGGAGACCCGCGCGGAGACGATGTCGCTCGCGGACTTTGACCGCCTTTTAGGAGTGCGGTAGCGGAGCTACCGCTCTGTTATCCGATAGAAAAGCGGTGGCTGCGCCACCGCACTCCTAAAACAACCAGGCGTAGCTCACCTTCATGAACACCGTCCGCGCGGTCTGTGTCAGGTCGGTTGCCCCCTCGTAGAAGTCGGAGTAGCCGGCGAGGAACACCGTCTGGGCGTTGAGGCGATAGGAGAAGAGGAGCTGGGTAAGGAGCTCGCGCCGCTCCGGGGCCACGGAGACGATGTACTGCTCGGGCTCGCGGGTGAGAAGCTCGTACTGGAGGATGGCCCGGACGAACGCGCGCCGGCTGAAGTGATAGAGCAGCCGGGCCTGCGGCAGGTGGACCTCGAACACGCGCCGGCCGTCCTCGGTGTCGAAGGTCTGCCAGTCGTAGCCGATCGAGCCGCCGAAGCGGCGGCCGGCGTTGAACTCGACGCGCGGCGAGAGGGTGACGAACTCCGCGGAGCGGCGGTTGGTGAAGTCGATGGTCTCGCCCCAGCGCACGTCGGCGCCGAGGGTGATGTCGCGGGAGAGTTGGACCTCGAAGCCGGCGCTCTGGCGGAGGTGGTGGTAGGTCGTGCCGGCGAAGAACTCCTGGTTCGGAGCCAGGCCGATGAAGATCTCGCTCTGTCGCGGCCCCTGATACGTGGCCGTGATGTCTGCGCCCCACTCGTTCCAGGCGCCGTCGTACTGGCGCGTGGCGTCGACGCTGAGGCCGAGGTAGAGATTGCGGAACCAGCGCTCCGGGCCGCCGCGAAGGCGGCGCTCGGCGTAGGCGTTGCCGAAGCGGACGCCGACCTGATTCAGAAAGCCGCTGTCGGCGCGGAGCTCGGGCGAGAGCTGGTAGTACTGCCCGCCCCAGGCCCAGTTGCGGTCGTTGTGGGAGTAGCCGGCGCTCAGACCGTGGCCGTCGAAGGAGCCGTGCGGCTGGGCGAAGCGCGTCGCCAGCGCATCCGGGTACTCCGTCCGCGAGCCGGTGACCTGCAGGCGCACGGTGTCGCGCTCGGTGAGGCGGTGAAAGGCATCCGCGGCGAGGAGCAGATTCTGATAGTCGTCGCCGATGCGCGAGGTCACCAGGCCGCCCACGGCCGTGTTCTTGCCGATCTCGTGGCGGTAGCGCATGAAGCCGGAGGTCGAGCCGCCGTTAATGGAGGTCACGAAGGATGACTGATCGCCGGGGATGAGCAGGTTCGTGATCTCGTCGCGGGCGAAGAGCGCGCCGTAGGAGTGCGGGCCGCTCTTGCCGGTCAGCTTCAGCCCACCCGCGGGATCGGCGATGGTGCGGGTGAAGACGAGCGGCAGGCGGGTCTCGAAGAAGTCGGAGCCCTCGACGAAGAACGGCCGCTTCTCCGGGAAGAAGAGGGCGAAGCGGGTGTTGACGTCGAGCTGCGCGGCGTCAGCCTCGACCTGCGAGAAGTCGGGATTGATCGTGGCCTGCAGCGACGTGCCGGGCGTGATCGCCCAGCGCGCGGAGGCGCCGGGATCGATGGTGCTGTCGCCCTCCTTCTCCGCGGAGCCGGTGAGCGTGGGGGTGACCTCGACGTTGCGCCCGCGCGCGGCGACGGCGAAGCCGCCGACGTCGGGGAACTGGCAGATGAAGCAGTTGCGATTCTGATCGGTGGTCGCGGAGCGCAGGCGATGGCGCACGTCGCGCGGCCACTCGCGCACGGCCAGCACGCCCCAGGTCTGCGGTCCCGGCCGCGAGGGGATGCGCAGCTGCTGCAGCGGAATCGCGATCTCGACGACGTAGCCGTCCGGCGTGAGCCGCCCGGCCGAATCCCAGATCGCGTCCCAGTCGAAGGCCTCGGTGTTCTCGACGTCGCTGTTGATGGCGTCGATCTGCACGCCCAGCGGATTGACGCGGAACTGGTAGGCGCGGCGGTCGTCGTTGAAGGGATCGATGTACAGACCGACCACGTCGTCGCCGCCGTCGCTGTCGCGCTCCTGGTAGCGGGCGCGGATGCGCGCCGGCTGGGGGTCGCGGGCGCGGAAGGCGGCGTAGAGGTTGCGGTCGTCGTAGGTGATCCGCACCTCCGTCTCGACCGGCGCGGGCGTGTCATCCGACGGATACCACTCGTACGCGATCGGGATGACCGTGGCCTCGCTCCACGCGCTCTCGTCCAGCTGGGCGTCGACGTGGATCGGCGTCGTCGCCGGGCGCACTTCCACCGTGGCCGCGGCGGTGACCGCCGCGGCGAGGATCATCGCCATCATCGGGTTGTCTCTCCTATTCGCGCGCGCCGGCGGCGGTCAACATTCGGACGATCCGGTCGTGACCCGCGTTTCGGGCCATGCGCAGCGCCGTCCGCAGCCTCCCCTGCTCCCAGGCCTTGGCGTTGACGTCCGCGCCGCGGCGGATGAGCAGCTCGACCACGCGCTCGTGGCCGTGCCAGGCCGCCTGGATGATGGGGTTCTCGTCGCCGGGGACGAGGCGATCGATCTCGGCGCCGCGGTCGAGCAGCAGCTCGACGATCTCGAGATGCCCTTTCTCCGCGGCCATGATCAGCGGGTTGCCGTCGCCGGGCGAGGCCAGGTTTACGTCGGCGCCGCGATCGATGAGGAAACGGACCGTCTCGAGCTGACCGCCGCGCGCCGCACCGATGAGGGCCGTGCCGTCTCCCTCGGCGACGGTGTTCACGTCGATCCCGGCGTCGAGCATCTGCCGGATCTGTTCGATGTCTCCCGCCTCTCCCGCCTCGGCCAGCTTCTCGCCGGCCCATGACCACCTGTCGCTGCGGTACGACGGCCGCTCGTCACTGACCGCTGCAGCGATCAACCGCACCGGCGCGACGGTGACGAGCAGCAGCAGCGTCATCGCTACTGCGCTGGCCATGGCCAGGCGGCCGAGGGGACCGCGGCGCTGGGTGCGGTCGAGCAGGGCGTGGACGCGCTCGGACAACCGGCTGCGCGAGGCCATGCCTAGGGCGGGAACCATCGCCGGCATGCGCACGCTCTTCGCCAGATTCACCAGCTGCCCCGCGTAGTCCTCGGCGCCCTCGAACGTTTCGACCACGGCATCGTCGCAGGCGCGCTCGGCCTCGAAGCAGAACCGCCGCCAGGCGATCCACACCAGCGGGTGGGCCCAGTAGATCGCGCAGACCGCGCGGGCGAGAAGCTGCGCCGCCCAGTCCTCGCGGCGGACGTGCTCGAGCTCGTGCCGGAACACGCACGACAGCTCTTCGTCGTTCCAGGATGTCGCGTTCCGCGGCACGACGATCGTCGAGCGGCGGAAGCCGAACGTCAGCGGCACGGCGGTGTCGCTGGAGAGAATGACCAGCGCCGCGCGGCGGATGCCGACGCGGGCCGCGAGCGCGTTCATGCGGGCGGTGCCGTCGAGCCAGACCTCACCCCTCGCGGCCATGCGGCGGAGGCGCCAGACGCCGAGGGCGAGCCAGGCGAGGAGGGCACCGGTGATGGTGAGATAGGCGTCGCGGAGGACCTGCCTCCAGTGGAACGTTTCGTCGGCCGATGGCCGGCTGGCAGCCGGCGAAACGGCCGGCAGGCTGCCGGCGCTCCTCACGACTTGTTCCGGCACTTCGACCGTGAACGATGCGCGGGTCACGAAGCGTGACGCGACCGGCAGGAGGAGCAGGAAGACGAAGAGCGAGGCGAACAGCATGTGCCGCACCGAGGCGCGGGCGCGGCGGGCGGCGGCGACGAGGGCGAACGTCAGGGCGATCACCAGCGTGGCTTTGATCGCGAGCAGCAGCACGGTCATGACTTCCTCTCTTTCCTGGCTCGCTCGATCTCCTTCGACAGCTGATCGAGCTCTTCATCGGACCACTTCTCTTCGTTGAGCAGCGCGGTCACGGCCTGGCCGGCCGAGCCGTCGAAGAAGACCTGCACCAGCCTCTTGATCGCAGACCGTCTTGCAGTGGATCGGTTAGTCGTCGGCGAGTAGACATAGCGCAGCCCCTTCTCCCGATGCCGCACCGCTCCCTTGGCCTCGAGCTTGGCCAGCATGGCCCGCACCGCCGAATAGCTGGGCGGGTCGGACAACCGCTCGCGGATCTCCTCGGCGGATGCTTCGCCGCCGATCTGGAAGAGCACATCCATGATTTCCCGCTCGCGCCGGGCGAGCTTCAGTGGGCTTTCGGCCATCCGCCGGACCTCCTCGTCGATGCTACGGTCACAGCATAGTGCTACGTTTGTAGCACGTCAAGTGACGGAGCTGTGTCGCTCGCGTATAGTTCGCGTCCCATGACCCGACGGCTCCTGTTCCTCTTTCTCCTGGCTCTTCTCCTTTCCCTCAGTGCGGCAGCAGCCACGTGCGACCTGCAGATGACCGTCAGCTGCACGCCCGAGGGCGCCTGCACGAGCACCACCACCAACGCTGGCACCGGCGTGTGCACCGGCGAGTACTACTCGGGCTGGCTGGCCAGCGGCGCGCCGCGCGACGTGACCTTTTCCGGCCACACGAACACGCTCGGGCTGACCGAGTGCTTCGACTCGGGCGAGTTCGGCCTGGAGGTCGCGTTCGTCATCTGCTTCGGCGGCGCCTCGCTCGGGCCCGGCGCGTCGTTCACTTCCAACGTGAACGTGGGCGGCGCGGTCGGCAGGGTGCCGATCCTGAGCATGACCTTGGTGGCCGATCCGGAGACCGACGAGGAGCGCGCGTCGGCGTTCGCCTATGCGGACGTGGTCCGTCCGTCCTGCACACCCACGATCTCCGCGCCGCCTCTGGTCCGCTCCGGCGCCGACTACACGGTCACCTGGACCGCGGTCGCCGACGCGGCCGCGCAGTACACGATCGAGGAGTCGACCACGCCCGACTTCACCGCGAACGTGGTCAGCTCGACGGTGAACAGCCTTGCGAAGACGTTCCACCACGACGTCGCGGCGGCGACGCGTTACTACTACCGCGTCCGCGCGACGCAATGCGCGGGCGGAACGCCCGAGTCCTCGCGCGTCACGGAGACGGTGGTCGAGGCGCCCCCGCCGCCCGTGCGCGAGAGCGGCGAAGCCGCGGTCCCGGTGGGCAGCACGACGCCGGTGCAGTTCCAGGTGTTCCTCCCCGGCCGCGGCGCGAGCGCGATTCCCTTCGAGGCCTCGACCGATCAGCCGTTCCTGAGCGTCACGCCGGCTTCGGGACAGCTGCCGCCGGAGGGGACGAACCTCACCGTCACCGCCAATCCGACCGGATTGCAGCCCGGCGCGAACACCGGCACGCTGCGGATCACCAGCAACTCCACGCCGCTGCAGCTGGTGCCGCTCTCGCTCAGCCTGGTGACGCCGGTGGGTCCGGGCACGAAGACCACGCCTCCCGCGAACGCGCTGCTGATCCCCATCGTCACGCACGTTCTCGGCGGCGCGGGCCCGTTCCTCACCGACGTGCGCCTGACCAACGGCAGCGCCTCGACCATCAAATACCAGGTGACGTTCTCGCCGACGCGCAGCAACGCGACGCAGACGAGCAAGACCACCGAGGTGACGGTGGAGTCGCAGCAGACCATCGCCCTCAATGACATCGTCAAGAACTTCTTCGGCCTCGGCGCGACCGGCGACGTCGGCTTCGGCTCGCTCGAGGTCCGCCCGCTCAACACCTCCTCGCTGCTGACGTACGCCTCCAGCCGCACCTACGCCAGCACGGCGCTGGGAACGTTCGGCCAGTTCATCGCCGCCGTGCCGCTGACGAGGTTCGCTACGAACAAGGTCAGCAGCGTGCCGATCCCGGGCGTCCCGGCGCCGCCGGTCTCGAACACGCTGTCGCTGCAGCACGTCTCGCAGTCGGTCAAGTTCCGGACGAACTTCGGCATCGCCGAGGGAATCGGCGAGCCGGCCAGCGGCCGGATCCGCATCTACGACGCGTTAGGGCAGAAGCTCTCGGAGGTGCCGTTCAACCTGCAGCCCGGCGAGCATCAGCAGCTCAACGGCTTCCTCGGCAATCCGGGCAACGTTCCCACGCTCGACGACGGGCGCCTGGAGGTGATCGTCGACTCGCCGACCGGAGCGGTGACCGCGTACGCCTCGGTTCTCGACAACGTCACCACCGATCCCCTCGCGGTGATGCCCGTCGACGTCTCGAAGATCAACGCCACGCGCTACGTGCTGCCCGGCGTGGCGGAGCTTCCGGGCGAGAACAACTTCCACTCCGACGTCCGGGTCTTCAACGGCGGAACGTCCGACGTGACGATCAACATGACTTACTACGAGCAGGGCAACGCCGCGCCGGTGTCCGCGGCCCCGCGGACGATCAAGGCGGGCGAGATCCTGATTCTCGACAACATCCTGCCGACGGTCTTCAACGAGACCGCGGGCGGCGGATCCGTGCTCTTCACCAGCACGGGCGCCTCATCGCTGGTGGTCACCGGCCGCACGTATACGAACGTCGCTGGCGGCGGCACGTACGGCCAGTTCATCCCCGGCGTCACGCCGGCCGAGGGAACGGGACTCGGGGAGCGGCCGCTGCAGGTCCTGCAGCTGGAGCAGTCGGAGAAGTTCCGCTCCAACGTCGGCCTGGTCGAGCTCACCGGCAATCCGGTGCGCGTGCGGGTCTCGCTCTATCGGCCGGACACGAAGGTGACCGCGTCGACGGAGATCGACCTCGGCGCGAATCAGTTCTTCCAGGACCGCATGGTCGAGCGCCTGAACCCGGGGCAGCAGACGTACAACGCCCGGATCACGGTGGAGGTCGTCGGCGGCAGCGGCCGCGTGGCCGCGTACGGGTCGGTCATCGACAACAAGAGCAAGGATCCGACGTACGTTCCTGCGCAGTAGATGAAGACACGTGGAGCGGTGGGCG
>JBIOTX010000223.1:0-15096 GCA_044866315.1 Thermoanaerobaculia bacterium
GGCACCTGGGTGGGAGGGGGCGCGAGGCACGTGCTTCGTGCCACCCGCCCGCCCAGGTCCCTCGCTCACGCTCGGGATGACACAGCGCGAATGGGCTACATCTTGCCGGGATAACCGGAGATCCTCGCGCGTTGCGCGCGCAAGGATAGAGTGAAAACCTACCGCATCTGCAACGCCGGCTTGACGTACCCCCGGTGGCAGGTCGTGCAGTTGACGACCGGCTCGGTGTTGTCGATGTGGGGCATCTCCGCGAGCTTGGCGTTGATGTCGTTCACCAGCAGGATCATCTCCCGGGCGGCTTTCTTGGGGCGTTTGTCGTCCAGGTCCCACTCGTTCTCGACGTGGCAGTGCGAGCAGTCGACGCCGAGGGACTGGCTGTAGCCGAGGTCCATGATCCGCAGGAAGCGGCCGGCGGGGATGTTCTTGAGCAGCTGGACGTTCTTGAAGACCTCACCGGCGGGGCGGTTCTCCTTTCCCTTGATGGCCTGAAGGAGCTCGGTCACGTGGCGGTTCTCTTTGGGCGGGGCCTGGGCAACGGCAGCGAACGCAAGCGTCAGGGCAAGGACGGCAATTGTGCGCACCATGATCTAAGCCTATCGCGGCGGCGGAACGAAAACGATAGCGAAGGTGTTACGTCGCAAGGACATGCAGCAGCGCACCATCCGAGTCCTCCGCATCGCGCTGCCGATCCTCTTCGTCGCGTTCGTCGGCGTCATCATCGCCAGCTGGGACCGCACCGCGGGCGGCGGGCGCAAGACCGGAAGCGAGCCCGTCACTTCGACCCAGCGGCCCGAGGACAAGCCTCAGGCCGAGGCCAAGGCTTTCGAGGACGTGCAGACGATCGGCGGACGTGTGGTCATGCGCATCCGCGCCGCGCGCGTGGTGTCGTTCGAGTCCGGCTGGACGACGCTCGAAGGCGTCGACCTGACCATCTTCCGCCCCAACGGCCTGACCTACGAGCTCAAGTGTCCGCAGGCGGAGTTCAACAGCGAGACCAAGGAGGCGGACGCGAAGGGCGGGGTGAAGCTGACCTCCAGCGACGACGTGGAGATCTCGACGGCGGAGATCAAGTTCGACGGCGCGCGGCTGACGAACGACATTCCGGTTCAGTTCCGCGTCGACCGCTGGAACGGGAACGCCGGCGCGCTCGATCTCGACGTGGCCGGCGAGACCCTGCGCCTGTTCAAGAAGATGACCGCGGTGATGGTGCCGGCGCAGCCG
Organism: Thermoanaerobaculia bacterium; assembly: GCA_044866315.1. Taxonomy (GTDB): domain Bacteria; phylum Acidobacteriota; class Thermoanaerobaculia; order Gp7-AA8; family Gp7-AA8; genus QHVT01. The sequence continues at coordinate 1,222 of JBIOTX010000223.1, forward strand.
AACGAGCCGCCGATGAACCTCAAGGCCGAGGAGAGCGTGTTCCATCGCAAGGCCAACCTGGTCACGTTCCAGCAGGGCGTGGAAGTGGACCGCGGCATCGAGAGTCTCCGCGCGGACACGGTCACCGGCCGCTTCACTCAGGACCGCAAGCAGCTCATCGGCCTGGAGGGAAGCCGCAACTGCCGGATCGTCCTCGCCGGCAACACCGCCACGGGCGAGGACATCGGCGGGCGCAAGGAGATCACGTCCGACGGCTTCGTGAGCGAGGTGGGGCCGGATGGGCACATCAACGCCATCAACTTCATGAGCGCGGAGAACGCCGCGCACGCGGTGCTCGACGGTCCGCCGAAGCGCGACATCGTCGCCCGCGGCTTCCGCGTCGCCTTCACGAACCGCGTGGTCACGGAGATCAAGGCCGCGGTGCAGGTGGTGATGAAGGAGCTCGGCGACACGCCGCGCGAGATCAACTCGGAGAACGTGACGGTGTGGATGGATCCGGTCACGCGCCGCGCGCGCTCGGCCTATCTCGAGGGCGCGTTCCGCTACACCGACCCGAAGACCACGGCCAGCGCGTTCCGGGCGAACTACGACATCGCCGGCGACCGGATCATCCTCACCACCGATCCGGGATGGCAGGCCACGGTGGTCTCCGACGGGCAGACACTGAAGGCGAAGCAGATCGAGTTCTCGCCGCGGGCGCAGACCGCGCGCGCGACCGGCTCGGTGATCGCCCAGCTCACGTCGAAGGGGAAGGGCGCGAGCGCGGACGCGACGAACCTCTTCCCGTCGGGCAAGCCCGTGTTCGTCAACGCCGACGAGCTGGTGATGCGCCAGGCCAGCAAGATCGCCCATTTCAGCGGGAACGTGCGGGCCTGGCAGGAGACGAACACGATGCTCGCCGCCGAGCTGCAGATCCAGGGGGCGGGGGACGCCATCACCGCCCGCGGCAACGTGCGCACGCTGCTCTACAACACCACACCCGGCGTGGCCCGGCGCACGCCGGTGCAGTCGACGAGCGAGCAGCTCATCGCCAGGAAGGCCGAGAAGCGGATGGACCTGGTGGGCAAGGTGACCATCGTCGACGAGGGGCGCACCCTGAAGTCGGAGACCGCCTCGTTCTTCTTCGACGATAAAAACAAGATCCAGCGCATCGAGGCCGAGCAGGGCGTGAACGTGGTCGAGGCGCCGACCTCACGGAAGGGCGTGGGCGACAAGGCCGTCTACCTGCTCGACAAGAAACTGGTGCACCTCTTCGGAAAACCGGCGACGGTCACCGATCCGACCGGGAATCTGTCGGGCCAGCAGATCCTGTTCGACCTCACCCGCAACAAGGTGCAGGTGGTCAGTCCGGAAGGGCAGACGAAGGGCACGTACAAGCACGAAGGCTAGCTCGAGGTGTCATTCCGAGCGTGAGCGAGGAACCTGGGCGGGTGGGAGGCACGAGACGCGTGCCACCCGCCCTCCCAGGTCCCTCGCTCACGCTCGGGATGACACGTGGTGATACATTCGCCCTCCCAATGACCGACGCCCCGGCCGGCAACGGCCTTGTCCTGGCAGCCGCGCATCTCGAGAAGATCTACCGACGTCGAAAGGTCGTGCGCGACGTCTCCGTGAAGATCCGCCAGGGGGAGATCGTCGGTCTGCTCGGGCCGAACGGGGCGGGGAAGACCACGACGTTCTACATGATCGTCGGGCTGGTCCGCCCGGACGGTGGGGAGGTCTATCTCGGCGACGAGGAGATCACCGAGCTGCCGATGTACCTGCGCGCGCAGCGCGGGATCAGCTACCTGCCGCAGGAGCCGTCGGTGTTCCGCAAGCTCACCGTGGAGGAGAACCTGTTGTCGGTGTTCGAGACCATGAATCTGCCGCTGGCGGAGCGGCAGCGGCGGACGAAGGCGCTGCTCGAGGAGTTCGGGATCACCCACATCGCCAAGAGCCGGGCCTATGCGTTGTCGGGGGGTGAGAGGCGGCGGGTGGAGATCGCCAGGAGCCTGGCCATCAACCCGGCATTCATATTGCTAGATGAGCCGTTTGCAGGAATCGATCCAATCGCTGTTTTCGAGATTCAGCGAATCGTCTCGCAACTCCGGTCGCGGGGGATCGGCATCCTAATCACCGACCATAACGTGCGGGAAACACTGAAGATCACCGATCGCGCCTACATCATCAAGGAAGGCGAGATCTTCCGGCAGGGAGTGCCGGAGGACCTCTCGGCCGACGCCGAAGTCCGCCGAATTTACCTGGGCGAGACATTCAATCTAAACTGAGGCCGCCGCAGTAAAAGCACCCCAACGATGGCACTCGAACAGAAACTACATCTCAAACTCAGCCAGAAGCTGATCATGACGCCTTCGCTGCAGCAGGCGATCAAGCTGCTGCAGCTCTCCAAGCTCGAGCTCCAGGAAGTCCTCAACCAGGAGCTCCTCGAAAACCCGCTCCTCGAAGAGACCGCCGAGGAGCAGAAGGCCGAGGAAACGCCGGCCGAGGAGGCCGAGGCCAAGAGCGAGACCGAAGAGGCCCCCAAGGTCGAGACCAAGGAAAAGGAGAAGGAGAAGGACTCCTTCGACGAGATCGACTACGACGCCTACTTTCAGGATTACATCGAGTACGGCTACAACCCGCGGGGGATGGGGGAGGAGCACGAGGAGTTCCCGATCGAGAACACCCTCACCCGCCCGCCCAATCTCTCCGATCACCTGACCTGGCAGCTCTCGATGTCCGACGCCTCGCCGCGGACCAAGGAGATCGCCGCGTTCATCATCGGCAACATCGACGAGGACGGATATCTCCGCGCCAGCAACGAGGAGATCATGGCGGCGGTGGGCGGAGCGGCCGAGGAAGTGCAGAGGGCCGTCGACGCCGTGCAGTCGCTCGATCCGATCGGCGTCGGCGCGCGCGACCTCCGCGAGTGCCTGCTCCTGCAGCTGCGCTTCCTGGAGATCGACGAGCCCCTCGTGGAAATCGTCATCCGCGACCACTGGGACGAGTTCATGCAGCGCAAGTTCGTCCCCCTGGCCAAGGCCCTCGGCATCGACATGAAGACGCTCGAGGGGGTCGTGGAGATCATCAAGCATCTCGATCCCAAGCCGGGGAGGAAATACTCCAATGAGCGAGCGATCTACGTCGAGCCCGATGTCTACGTGCACAAGGTGGGCGACGAGTACGTGATCGTCCTCAACGAGGACGGCATGCCCAAGCTGCGCATCAACAGCGGCTACCGGTCGATGCTGAACTCGATGGACTCGAAGTCGGACGGGGAGACCGTCAACTACATCAAGGACAAGATCCGCTCCGCGGTCTGGCTGATCAAGTCGCTGGATCAGCGCCAGCGGACGATCTACAAGGTCGCCGAGTCGATCGTCAAGCACCAGCGGGAGTTCCTGGAGAAAGGCATCGACTTTCTCCGCCCGCTCGTGCTCCGGGACGTGGCCGACGACATCCAGATGCACGAGTCCACCGTCTCGCGCGTGGTGTCCAACAAGTACATGCACACGCCGCGGGGCCTCTTCCTGATGAAGTACTTCTTCCACAGCGGAATCGACTCCGATACCGGCGAGGACATCTCCTCGCTGACGGTGAAGAAGAAGATCCAGAGCTACATCGAGAACGAGGACCCGCGCAAGCCCCTCAGCGATTCCAAGATCATGAAGATTTTGAACGACGAGGGGATTAACATCGCCCGGCGGACCGTGGCCAAGTACCGCGACGAGCTGAACATTCCGTCGTCCACGGACCGCAAGCAGATCTTTTGAAAGCGAGGTCCCCGAGCCCATGGCTACCGAGATTTCCGGCCGCAACTACGACATCCCTCCCGACGTCCGCGCGCTGGTCGAGAAGAAGCTGGCCAAGATTCAGGAGAAGCTCTTCGACGACGTCATCGACGTGCGCGTCGTCCTGCAGGTCGAGAAATACCGCAACATCTGTGAAGTGCTCATCGTCGGCAAGGAGCACGACGTCAAGACCGTCCAGGAATCCGACGAGTCGATGCAGGACGCCGTCAACCAGGCCATCGATCATCTGAAGCGCCAGGCCCAGAAGAACCGCAAGAAGATCCGCGACCATCACCGCCGCGAGGGCAACGGCCGCAAGGTCAGCGAGTGGGCCGTGCAGGTGCTCGAGCCCGGCCAGCTCCGCGAGGTCGGCGACCACAACCGCCCGCGCATCGTGAAGACCAACAACCTGCCCATCCGCCCGATGTCGATCGAGGAAGCGGCCCTCAGGCTCGACGACTCGAAGAACGAGTTCATCGTCTTCCGCGACATCGACACGGACAAGGTGTCGGTCATCTACAAGCGGCGGGACAGCAACCTCGGTCTGATCGCCCCCGAGTTCTAGGAGCGCGGCGGCCGCAGCCGCCGCTCTCCCCAACCCGTTTCGAGAGGGGAGAGTCCGATGCCGCAGAAACCGGTCGTCTTCATTCCCGGCTTTCCCGCCAGCGAGTTGATCCAGCGGTCCACGGGACGCACGGTCTATCCGCCGTCGCTCGGCGATCTGGCGAACAGCGACCGCAAGCGCCGGCTGGTCGAGCTGCTCTCCGGCCCCGATCCCCAGCGCGACCTCGTCGCCGGAGAGCCGATCCGCCGGCTCCTGGAGATCGCCAAGCAGGCCGAGTCGCTCTACGACATCCTCCGCCTGCGCTTCGGCTACACCATCGACGGCGGCAACAACTTCCGGGCGATCGGGTGGGACTGGCGGCATGCCGTGGATGACAGCGTCGTGCTGACGGCGTTCGCCAACGCGATCACGACCCTCAGCGCGAGCGGCTCACGGGTGGTGGTCATCCTGCACTCGACGGGCGGGCTGGTGTTCCGCCGCCTGCTCGAGACACAGCCGGCGCTGGTGCAGCACATCGAGCACGTTCTCTCGTTCGGCGTCCCTGGGCCGGCAACCTGAAGGCCTTCCGCTATCTCACCCAGGGCGCGGCGATCGGGCCCTTCTTCCTGCGGCTCAGCGCCTCGCAGACGCGCACGGTGATGCGCGTCGCCCAGGCCGCCTATGATCTCTGTCCGCCCGACCCGGCGAAGACGCAACTCGTGGACCGCAACGGCAATCCCCTGAACCTCGTCACCGACGACCGCAGGAACCAGATCGGTCCGCTGGTGACGACCTCCTGGATTCCGGCCGGCAACACGGACATGCAGGCCCGCGCGCAGAGCGCCGACCAGCGTCTCGGCACGCGCACGAACCAGATCACCCTTGGCGGCGGCCACGCCACGCCGCCGATCACGAACGTGGTCGGATGGGGCGCGGAGACCGAGGTGCGTTGCGTCATCGATCGGAACGGCGGCGTGGCGTTCAATCCGACCGTGCGCAACCGGCCGGTCGGCGACGAGAAGGACGGCGACGGCACGGTGGCGCTCAAGGCGGCGGAATGGCTGACCGGTCCGACGGTGCAGACGTTCTACGTGCCGATCGGCGTCTATCCGACGCGCGGCTTCCCCGACCGGCATCCGCGCATCTGGGACTCCCCGCCGGTGGAGGAGATCTTCCCGCGCATCCTGGAAGGAAGGACCGCCGAGCCGTATGTCTGGGCCTCGGCCGATTCGGATCAGGCCCTCGACCGCAACACCGACGTCACCATCCGGATCGTCGCCCAGGACGTGAACGGCGGGCCGCTTCCGAATGCGCAGGCCACTCTGCGGACGCCGAGCCCGGTGCAGATCGCATTCAACAACGAGGTTCGCGCGAACGTGAGCGTCCGGCGCCGGAACATGCGCCCGAACGTGGGCAGCGATCTGTTCCGCTTCACCATCGACGTGACCTGGGGCGCCAACGGCCGAAAGGAGCTTCCGATCCTGATCCGCGTTTAAGATAGAGCCAACTTGAACGACGAGGACTACAACCCGACCACCGTCGAAGCGCTCCGCTCGCCCGAGCTGGAGGACCTGCAGCTCAAGCTGGTGACGGGCGACGACGGGATGGCGCGCGTCATCGCCCGGCCGCGGGTGCAGAAGCCGGGGCTGGCCTTCGCCGGCTACTACGAGTACATCAAGCCCTGGCGGGTGCAGATCATCGGGGCCTCGGAGACCAAGTACCTGCAGAGCCTTCCCCCGCGCCTGCGCGAGAAGCGCGTGCGGGACGTGACCGGCCTGGACGTCTCCTGCTTCATCGTCACCAAGGGCATCACCCCGCTCGACGAGTTCCGGGTGGAGTGCGAGAAGCGGTCCGTGCCGCTCTTCTCCACGCCGGCGATGTCGTCTACGGCGATCACGCGCACGACGTATTTTCTCGAGGAGACGATGGCGCCGAGGATCACCATGCACTCGGGGCTGCTCGACGTCTACGGCATCGGCGTCCTCCTCCTCGGCGACAGCGGCATCGGCAAGAGCGAGTGCGCCCTGGATCTGGTCTACCGCGGCCACCGCCTCATCGCCGACGACCTGGTGGTCATCAAGCGCCATCCCAACGACGTCCTCCTCGGCTACTCGAACGATCTCCTCCGCCACCACATGGAGCTGCGCGGGATCGGCATCATCGACATCAAGGACCTCTTCGGCGTGGCCTCCACGCGCGACGTCAAACCGATCGATCTGGTGGTCAAGCTGGAGAAGTGGGTGGAGGGGACGGAGTACGACCGCCTCGGCATCAGCGGCGAGACGTACGACCTGCTCGGCGTGCGCAAGCCGTACGTGCGCCTGCCGGTGGCCTCGGGCCGCAACCTGGCCCTCCTGGTCGAGATCGCCGCGCGCAATCACCTCATGAAGCTGCAGGGCTACGACTCGGCCCGCGAGTTCACCCGCCGGCTGGACGAGAAGATCGCCCGCGAGGGCGGCGCGATCACCGACGAGCTCCCGCCCACGAACAACGAGGAGCTGGCCAGCTCGGAGATGCGCAGCATCCACGCGCGCACGCGTTTTGCGCCGGACGTGATCGACCGAACGCGCCGCCAGCGATGAACGCACCGGAATACCTCGTCGTGATCACCGGCCTCTCCGGCTCGGGGAAGAGCTACGTCCAGTCGACGCTCGAGGACCTCGGCTTCTACTGCACGGACAACCTGCCCATCGAGCTGATCGAGCCGTATCTGGACGAGGTCACGACGCACGAGAAGGCCACCCGCGTCGGGATCGTGGTCGACGTGCGCACGCACGACTTCGCGACCATCTTCCCGGCGTTCTACCGGGAGCGGCTGACGAAGCGCGTCCCGAACACGGTGCTCATCTTCCTCGAGGCCACGGACGAGGTCATCGCCCGACGCTACTCGGAGACGCGCCGCCCGCACCCCTTGGCCAAGGACCGGCCGCTGCTCGAGGCCATCCAGGCCGAGCGCGAGGCGCTGACGGAAGTGAAGTCGCTGGCCAACATGGTCCTCGACACCTCGCAGTTCTCGGTCCACGAGCTCAAGGCCGAGGTCATGCGCCGGTTCCAGATCAGCGGCCAGGAGCCGTCGATGCTGGTCACCATCATCACCTTCGGCTTCAAGTACAGCCCCCCGTACAACCTCGACCTCCTCTTCGACGTCCGCTTCCTGCCGAACCCGCACTTCGTCGAGGCCCTGCGGCCGCGGACGGGACTCGATCCGGAGGTGGTCGAGTACCTGAAGGCCCAGCCGGGATACGAGGAGTTCTACCGGCGCCTGCTCGACTTCGTGAGCTACGTCCTCCCCGGGTACAAGAAGGAGATGAAGGCCTATCTCACCATCGGAGTAGGGTGCACGGGCGGGAAGCACCGGTCCGTGGCCATCGGCCAGCGGCTGGCGGACGACCTCGAGGCGGCCGGCTATGCCGTCGAGATCGTCCACCGGGACTGCAAGCGCTGATTACTTGTTGTTGACGGCGATCCGAATCTGCTTCGGCTTCGCCTCTTCTCGCTTCGGCACGTCGATCTCGAGGATGCCCTCGCGGTAGCTGGCGGAGATCTTCTCGGCGTCGACGGTGCGAGGGAGGGTGAACGAGCGGCTGAAGCCTCCGTAGACCCGCTCCACGCGGTGCCAGGTCAACCCTTCGTTTTTGTCCAGTTTCCGCTCGCCGCGGATGGTGAGCATCCCGTTCTCGAACTCGATCTGGATGTCCTCCTGCCTCATGCCCGGCACCTCGGCCCGGACCAGGATCTTCTCCTGGGTCTCGGCCACGTCGACCGGCGGGACCCAGGTGCCGCTCACCAGATCCTCCTCGCCGGCGGCGAAGCGCGCGAACGGCTCGAAGATGCGATTGAGCTGCGTCTGCAGGTTCTTGTAGTCGGTATTGGGGGTGGCAAAGCGTGTCATGGCGTGTCTCCTTAGCCTTATCGGCTCAAGTTTACAGATCATGCGCGTATATTAGTCATTAGGATATGCGTATGTCAATATCAACTATGCCGGAGCCGGGCGGGTCCGCGCTGGGTGGGAAGGCGAGACGCTGAATCCGGTTATGATGCGCAGTCCTGAGGTGAGGGAGGCCCATTGATAGGGGCATTGATCGTGACTCACGGAAACCTGGCGTTCGAGCTCCTGAACGCCGCCCGCCAGATCGAGGCCGACGTGGCCGGGATCGAGGCGGTTCCCCTGGAGTGGAGCGATACGGTGGACGAGGCGCGGGAAAAGATCGACGCCGCGCTCCAGCGCGTCGGTCATTTCGACGGCAAGGAGCGCCCGGTGATCATCTTCACGGACATGTTCGGCGGCACGCCGAGCAACATCAGCCTCTCGTTCCTCGACCAGGGGCGGGTGGAGATCGTCACCGGGGTGAACCTGCCCATGGTGGTGAAGTTCGCCATGCTCAAGGAAGAGGCCAAGGACGTGGCCACGCTCGCGCACCTGATCAGCGAGAAGGGGTCGAAGGCGATCCGGGTGGCGTCCGATCTGTTGACCGCGGAGAAGAGGGCCGGAGTCGCTTGATTCAACGCGAAGTCGAGATCCGCAACAAGCTCGGTCTTCATGCGCGCGCGGCGGCGAAGCTGGTGCACATGGCGGCGCGCTACAAAGCCGACATCAAGATCCGCAAGGGCGACGAGGAAGTGGACGGCAAGTCCATCCTCGGGATCCTCCTGCTCGCGGCTGGACGCGGGTCGACGGTCACGCTGAAGGCCGACGGCGAGGACGAGCGCGATGCACTCGATGCGGTCGAGAAGCTCATCGAGGCGAAATTCGACGAAGTAGAATGAGCCGATGCCTGCGGCTCAGACACGCTCCGACATCCGCATCTACAAGGGGATCGGTGTGTCGCCCGGCATCGCCATCGGCCGCGCGGTCATCGTCGAGAAGCGCGTGGCCTCGGTCTACCGGGTCCCGATCCGCGACGACGAGGTGCCCGCCGAGGTCACCCGGTTCCTGGAGTCCCTGGAGAAGACCCAGGACGAGCTGCTCGAGCTGAAGCTCAAGGTCAGCCGCTCGATGGGCGACGAGTACGCGTCCATCTTCGAGGCCCATGCTCTGATCGTCGGCGACGCCTCCTTCCGGGACAAGGTCATCCAGAAGATCGAGAGCGAGCAGGTGAACGCGGAGTGGGCGCTGGCCGAGGTGCAGGAGGAACTGCAGGCGCGGTTCAACAGCTTCGAGGACGACTACCTGCGCGAGCGCGTGGCGGACGTCAAGGACGTCGCCGAGCGCGTGCTGGTCAACCTCCAGGGCATCGCCCACCACGATCTGTCCGAGATCGAGCACGACGTGGTGATCCTGGCCGACGATCTCACGCCCTCGGACACGATCCACTTCAACCGCCGCCCGATCGTGGGGTTCGCCACCGAGGCGGGCGGCCGCACCTCGCATACCTCGATCATCGCCAAGTCGCTGTTCATGCCCGCGGTCATCGGCGTGCCGCGCCTCACGAAGATCGTCGACAACGACGAGGTGGTGATCGTCGACGGCTACGAGGGCTCGGTGATCGTCAATCCGACGCCGGCGATGATCTCCGAGTACGAGAGCCGGGTCTCGCGCCACGAGGAGGCCGAGCAGAAGCTGCTCGAGAACCGCAGCCTGGCCTCGGTGACGAAGGACCATCACCAGATCTCGCTGCAGGCGAACATCGAGCTGATCGAGGAGCTGGCCGACGCGCAGAAGTTCGGCGCGGAGGGGATCGGCCTCTATCGCTCCGAGTTCCTGTACATCTCCACCAGCCCGGACCTGCCGACCGAGGAGGAGCACTACGAGATGTACCGCCGGCTGGTCGAGGCCACGATGCCGCACTGGTGCGTCATCCGGACGTTCGACCTCGGCGGGAAGAAGCTCGCCCGCGAGGTCATGGGCTCGAAGGAGGACAACCCCGTCCTCGGCCTGCGCGCGCTCCGCCTGTGCATGCAGCACCGGGACATGTTCCGCACCCAGCTGAGGGCGCTGCTCCGCGCCTCGGCCCACGGCAACATGAAGATCATGTTCCCGCTCGTGTCCGGCGTGCAGGAGCTGCGTCAGGTCAAGACCCTCATCCGGGAGATCACGCTCGAGCTGGACGCGGAGAACGTCCCGTACAACCGCGAGCTCAAGATCGGGATCATGATCGAGGTGCCCTCGGCCGCCGTGATCGCCGATCTCCTGGCGACGGAGGCGGACTTCTTCGCCATCGGCACGAACGACCTCATTCAGTACTCGCTGGCGATCGACCGCGGGAACGAGAACGTCAGCTACCTCTACGAGCCGCTCCATCCGGCGCTGCTGCGGCTGATCAAGGGCGTAATCGACGCCGGCAAGCGCGCCGGGATCCCGGTGTCGATGTGCGGGGAGATGGCCTCCGATCCGATCTACGCCATCGTGCTCATCGGCCTCGGCCTGGAGATCTTCTCCATGAACCCGTCGTCGATCCCGATCATCAAGAACGTGGTGCGATCGGTACGCTACCGGGACTGCCGGCGCATCGCCGAGATCGCGCTGCAGAAGAAGACCGCGCAGGAGATCGAGGAGTTCGTGATCGAGAGCGTGGCCATGCGTTTTCCGGAAGGGCTGGTCCAGAAATCGGTATGAACGATCTCTTCAACATCAAGGACGTTCAGCGTGTGCCCAAGCCGTGGGGATACGAGCTGATCTTTGCGCGCACCGGGCGGTACGTCGGGAAGATCCTGCACATCAACAAGGGCGAGTCGCTCAGCCTCCAGTACCACGAAATGAAAGAGGAAACGCTGTACGTTGTGTCCGGCGAGCTGAGGCTGACGATCGAGCACGACGGCGACCGCCGGGAATTGCCGCTGCGTCAGGGGGAGGCATTTCACATCCCGCCGCGGCTGATTCACCGGATGGAGGCGATCGCCGACACCGACGTCGCGGAGGTCTCGACGCCGGAGCTCGATGACGTGGTCCGTCTCGAAGATCGTTACGGCCGGGTATGAAGATCCTTCTCATCGCGCTCCTCCTGCTCTCCGACACGACTGCGCTCGTCGACGCGTCGAAGAACGCGAAGGAGAAGCGGAAGAAGAGCTCGACCAAGGTCATCACCAACGCCGACGTCAAGAAGTCGAAGGGAAAGCTGGCCGAGAAGCCGGCGACGACGTCGACCGCGGAGCCGGCGCCGGCGGAGAGCCTGACCGAGAAGCACGAGGCGGATCGGAAGAAGCGCCTCGAGACCGACGCGGCGAAGGCCGTGCTCGACAAGCAGGTCGCCGACCTGGAGGCGAAGCTGGCGGCGGTCGAGCAGAGTTACTACGAGGAGAACGACCTCAATCGCCGGGACACGGAGATCGTCCGGCGGTTCGCACACGTGAAGAAGCAGTTGGAAGCCGCGCGCGCGGCGCGCGAAGCGCTGGGGAAATGAGCAAGACCTTTTTCATCGAGACCTGGGGCTGCCAGATGAACGAGCTCGACACCGAGAGGCTGTCGGGCAATCTGAAGCTGCGCGGGTACCGGCGCGTCGACGACGAGTCGAAGGCGGACCTGATCCTCCTCAACACCTGTTCGGTCCGCGACAAGGCCGAGCAGAAGGTCTTCTCCCACCTCGGCCGCCTGCGCGAGCTCAAGCGCCAGCGCGATCTCAAGATCGGCGTCTGCGGCTGCGTCGCCCAGCAGGAAGGGGAGCACATCCTCGAGCGCGCGCCGTGGGTCGACTTCGTGATGGGTCCGGGAAACGTGGGCCATCTCGATCACGTGCTCGAGCACGGCACGCGCCTCGCCGTCGAGTTCCCCGAGGATCGGCGCTACGACCATCTGGCCATCGACCGCACCTCGCCGACGAAGGCGTGGGTGACGATCATCGAGGGCTGCAACAAGAACTGCACGTTCTGCATCGTGCCGACCACGCGCGGAAGGGAAGTGTCGCGCCCGTTCGAGGACCTCCTCTCCGAGGTCTGCGCCGCCGTCGAGAGCGGGCGCGTGGAGATCGAGCTCCTCGGGCAGACCGTCAACGCCTACCGCTGCCCGGTCACCGGCAAGGACTTCGGCGCGCTGCTGAGCGCGGTCGCCGAGATCCCGGGCGTCGTCCGCCTGCGGTTCACCACGTCGCATCCGGCCGAGGTCAACGACTCCATGATCGCGGCCATGCGCGACCACGCGAACATCTCGCGCTACCTGCACCTGCCCGTGCAGTCCGGCTCGTCCCGCGTGCTGCGCAGGATGAAGCGGCTGTACACGCGCGAGAAGTACCTGGAGACCATGGCCCGCATCCGCGCCGCGATTCCGGAGATTCACTTCTCGACGGACATCATCGTCGGCTTCCCCGGCGAGACCGAGGAGGACTTTCAGGAGACGCTGTCCCTGGTCGAGGAGGTCGGATACGGCTCGCTGTTCGCATTCAAGTATTCCCCGCGACCGGGAACGCCGGCGCTGAAGATCGGGACGCCGGTGGACGACGCAATCGCATCGGACCGTCTGCAGCGGCTGTTCGACCTGCACGAGCGGATGAAGCGCGAGCGGCTGGAGTCGTATCGCGGCCGGATCGTGCCCGTGCTGGTCGAGGGACCGAGTAAACACGATCCGAACATGTTGTCAGGAAGAACCGACGATTTCTGGGTGGTCAACTTTCACGGCGACCCGGCGACGCCGCTCGGGAGTATCCTTGGCGTGCGTATCGATTCGGCGCAGCACCATACGCTGCGCGGGGAGGCCGTCGCATGAATGGGACTGAGCTCGTACCGATGAGCATCAAGGGTCTCATGTTGGACCCGGTCAGCAACTCCCCGATCGTCGTGCTCAAGGACGACGACGAGAAGTTCTTCCTCCCGATCTGGGTCGGCATCTTCGAGGCCAACGCGATCGCCCTGCAGCTGGAGAACATCACCACGCCGCGCCCGATGACCCACGACCTGTTGCGCAACATGATCTCCGAGCTCGACGCCCGGGTGACCCGCGTGGTCATCAACGACCTCCGCGACTCCACGTTCTTCGCCCAGATCCGCGTCCTCGTCGCCGGCAAGACCCTCGAGGTCGACGCCCGTCCGAGCGACGCCATCGCCCTGGCCCTCCGCACCGAGGCCCCGATCTACGTCGCCCAGACCGTCCTCGACCAGGCCCAGACCATCACCCCGGAGAACGGGGAGGACCAGGACGAGAAGGTGAAGAAGTGGTTCGAGAATCTGTCTCCGGAGGATCTTGGGAAGTACAAGATGTGATTCGGTTAGAATCGCTCTTGGCCCAATGATCATCACCGTCGCCAACCAAAAAGGCGGTGTCGGCAAGACCACCACCGCGATCAATCTCTCCGCAGCCGTCGCCAACAAAGGGTTCAAGACCCTGCTGATCGATCTCGACCCGCAGGCGAACTCCACGATGAGCTACGTCGACGCGCGAGGGATCAGCCGCTCGATGTACGACGTGCTGGTGAGCGAGGAGCTGGAGCTCCCCGAGGTCATCCTGCCGACGCGGGTGGAGAACCTGTTCATCGCTCCCTCGCGCATCGCCCTGGCCAAGCTGGAGTCGAAGCTCATCGGCGACCTCGACGGCCCGTTCCGCCTCAAGGACCGGATGAAGGACGCGGCCAGCGAGTACGACTACATCTTCATCGACACGCCGCCCACCCTGGGCATGATCACCGTCAACGCCCT
>JBIOTX010000224.1:0-2427 GCA_044866315.1 Thermoanaerobaculia bacterium
CTCGGGATGACACAAGGGCTACTGCCCCATCACCACCGTGATCGGGCTCTGCGGACTGAGCGGATCGGGTGCGGCGATGAGGAAGCGCTCCCCGTCCGCGGTCACGTCGTAGGCCTGCGAGACGTTGATGTCGCCGAAGGGGATGTTCGTGGCGAAGAGCGGCTGCGGCGAATTCTCGTCGAACGCGCCGGGGACGCGGATCGGAACGGACATGAGCGTGCGGTCGGGAGCGAGGTAGAAGAGCTCCTTGCCGTCGCGGCGCCAGCGCGGCTGCTCGCCGCCGGCCGTGGAGACCTGCCACTTCGCCCCCGTGGCCGGGAACGGCTGCACGTACACCTCGGGGCGTCCCGACTCGGTCGACGTGTAGGCGACCCAGTTGCCGTCGGGCGAGAACTGGCCCTGGGACTCGTCGGCGGGGCCGCTCACGTACGACTGCTCCTTTCCCGTGGCGAGATCGAGCACGTGGATGTCGTAGCCGGTGCGCGAGGTCTGGACGCGGAAGAGGATGTGCGCGCCGTCCGGCGACCAGCTCTGGGCATACGTGGAGCTGGCCGGCGGCGGGATGAGTGCGCGCTCGTTGCCCTTGCCGGCGACCGGCTTGGCGGTGATGGTGTCGACGCCGGCGTGGTCGTCGCTGAACGCGAGCTGCGCGCCGTCGGGCGACCAGATCGGCGAGTACTGGTTGCCGCGGGCGAAGGTGAAGCGGCGCGGCACGCCGCCGCGGGCCGGCACGATGGAGATGTGATTCAGCGACTCCAGGGCGTCGAAGTAGCCGAAGGCCACGCGCGTGCCGTCGGGCGAGATGGACACGCCCTCGTACTCGCCCAGCTCGTCGAGCGCGTCCATGCGGCGGCCGTCGCGGGTGAACCAGCCGATGCGCATGCGCGCCGCGCCGTTGCGGCGGAAGGCGACCGTGCCGTCGGACGCCGCGGTGATGGGCACGTAGGCCCGGTCGGCGTAGTAGACGATCTGGTTGGCGATGGTGACCGGATCGCCGGCGAGCGCCGTGTCGTCGAGACGCTGCCGGACCAGCACGTGATCGCGGACGTAGTAGAAGGAATCCGGCGCGGCGAAGGCCACGCCGAGGGGGATGGGCAGCAGGCGATGGGTCTCCTTCGAGTCGAGCGACCCGACGAAGACGCCGCGGGTCATCGCGTTCTGGCTCTGGGAGACGAAGAGGAAGCGCTCGTCATCGACGAAAACCGGCCAGCGGTGTGAATACGTCATCTTGTCGACGGTGGTCAGCGGCTCCGGCTGCCCTCCCGCGGCGGCGACGCGATAGAGGCCGCCGCTGCTGGTCGGGGCGAAGACGATCACGTTGGCGCTGCCCCACGCGCCGCCGCGTCCGGTCGGCGCGTCGCAGATGGTCTGCGACGGCCCGTCCGGAAGGGTCATGCGCTTGAGCTTTCCGTCGGCGAAGAAGGCGATCGACCGGCCGTCGTGGGACCAGAACGGATACTCGCCGCCCTCGGTGCCGTCGAGCATCTCCGGCACGTCGGAGTCCATGGCCCGCAGCCAGAGATACGACCGCCCCTCGGGGGTGGTGGCCTCGAACACCAGATGCCGGCCGTCGGGCGACAGCGCGAGGCCGCCGCCCTCGCCGAGGCCAGGGAACGTCGAGCCGACGGGCGGGTTGACGGTGAAGCGGAGCACGCGTGGCGGTTTCGAGTCGCGCCGGCTCAGAGCCATGGCCGCGAGGATCATGGCCGTCACCACGATCGCGCCGACGACGACCGGCAGGAGCCACGGCCGGCGCCTCGTATCCTCGACCGCGGCCGGCTCGGCGCTGCTGCCGAGCATCTCCAAGGCAATCTTCACGTCGTGCGCGGACTGGAAGCGGTCGTCGGGATCCTTGCTCAGGCAGGTGCGGATGATGTGATCGAGCGCGCTCGGGGCGAGGTTGCGCAGGCGCGACGCCGGTACCGGGTCCTCGCGCATGATCGCGGCGATGAGGCTCGCGTTCGACGTGGCGTTGAACGCCCGTACGCCCGTGGCCATCTCATAGAGGATGGCCCCGAAGGCAAAGATGTCGGTCCGGGCGTCGACTTCCTTCCCCTCCAGCTGCTCGGGGGCCATGTAGGGGATGGTGCCGAGGAGCGTGCCCTGGGAGGTCAGCTGTGCGGTGACGTCCTCGGCGCGGCCGAGGAGGGACTTCTTCTCCTCGGGCATCCACTTGGCCAGGCCGAAGTCGAGCAGCTTGGCCCCGGTGCGGGTGAGGACGATGTTCCCGGGCTTGAGGTCGCGGTGGACGATGCCCAGCCGGTGGGCCTTTTCCAGCGCGTCGCCGATGTCGATGCCGTAGCGGATCACCTCCTCGAGGGCGAGCGGGCCGTGCGACAGGCGCTCGGCCAGGGTCTCCCCGTCGAGGTACTCCATGACGATGAACTCGCGCCCGGCCTGGTTGCCGACGTCGAAGAGCGTGCAGAT
>JBIOTX010000225.1:0-21484 GCA_044866315.1 Thermoanaerobaculia bacterium
CGCACCGGCCGTCCGGTGAGGACGGAGATGATCGCGCAGGTGATGGTGATGCCGGCCGAGGGGCCGTCCTTCGGGATCGCGCCCGCGGGGACGTGGATGTGGATGTCGTGGGTCTCGAAGTAGTCGGGGGCGATGCCGTTCTCGTCCGCGTGGGCGCGGGCGTACGTCAGCGCGGCCTGCGCCGACTCCTTCATCACGTCGCCGAGCTGGCCGGTGAGGGACAGCTTGCCCTTGCCGCGCACGGCCGTGGCCTCGATGAAGAGGATGTCGCCGCCGACGGCGGTCCAGGCCAGGCCGGTGGCCACGCCGACCTGATCGCGCTCGAGCAGCTCCTCGGCGAAATGCTTCATCGGCCCGAGGTACTTGTCGACGTTCCCGTCGGTGATGCGGTACTGCTGCTCGGTCTTCCCCTCGGCGACCTGGACGGCGATCTTGCGGCAGATCGTGCCGATCTCGCGCTCCATGTTGCGCAGTCCCGCTTCTTTCGTGTAGCCGGTGATGACGCGGGTGATCCCGGAGTCCGTCCAGACCACGGGCACGTCGCTGATCCCGTTCTCCTCCATCTGCTTCGGGATGATGTGCTGCTTGGCGATCATCAGCTTCTCCTCGTCCGTGTAGCCGGAGAGGCGAATCACTTCCATGCGGTCGAGGAAGGCCGGCTGGATGGTGTCGAGGACGTTGGCCGTGACGATGAACATCACGTTCGACAGGTCGTAGGCCACGCCGAGGTAGTGATCGCGGAAGGAGAAGTTCTGCTCCGGATCGAGCACCTCGAGCAGTGCGGATGAAGGATCGCCGCGATAGTCCGCGCCGATCTTGTCCACCTCGTCGAGCATGAACACGGGATTCGAGGTCGCGGCCTGATTGATGCCCTGGATGATGCGACCGGGCAGCGCGCCGACATACGTGCGGCGATGGCCGCGGATCTCCGCCTCGTCGCGCACGCCGCCGAGGGAGATGCGCACGAATTTGCGGTCGAGGGCGCGAGCGATGGAGCGGCCGAGCGAGGTCTTGCCGACGCCGGGAGGGCCGACGAAGCAGAGGATCGGGCCCTTCATCTTCGAGCCGCGCAGCTTGCGCACGGCCAGGTACTCGAGGATGCGCTCCTTGATCTTCTCGAGGTCGTAGTGGTCCTCGTCGAGGACCCCGCGGGCGCGGCTGAGGTCGTGGTTGTCCGCGGACATCACCCCCCACGGCAGGCCGGTCATCCAGTCGAGATAAGTGCGAATGATGGAAGTCTCCGCGGAGTCGGGATGGGAGCGCTCGAGACGCTTGATCTGTTTCTCGATCTCCTCGCGGGCCTCCTGGGGGATGGACTTCTCCTCGATCTTCTTGCGGTAGTTCTCGACTTCCTCGGCGAGCTCCTCGCCCTCGCCCAGCTCGGACTGAATCGCCTTCAGCTGCTGGCGGAGGAAGTACTCGCGCTGGGACTTGTTCATCTCGCCTTGCGCAGCGGACGAGATCTCCTGCTGCATGGTCAGGAGGTTGATCTCGCGGGTGAGCAGCTCGTTGACTTTCTTGAGCCGCTCGACGGGATCGATGGTCTCGAGGATCGACTGGGCCTCCTCGAGCTTGAGGTCGAGGTTCGAGGCGGCGAGGTCGGTCAGGCGCGCCGGATCGTCGAGATTCGCGGCGATGACCATGACCTCGGGGGAGATGTTCTTGCCCAGCGAGACGGCCCGGTCGAGGTTCTGTTTGACGGCCCGGATCAGGGCCTCGACCTCCAGGCCGCGGTCCTTGGTCACCGGCTCCTCGATGCGCGTGATCTTGGCCTTGAAGAACGGCGCGGTCTGGATGAAGTAGTCGATGCGCGCGCGGGAGAGGCCCTGGACGAGGATGCGGATGCGCCCGTCCGGGAGCTTGAGCATGCGCATGATGATGGCCACCGTGCCGACGCGGTAGAGGTCCTCCTCGCCCGGATCCTCGTTCTGAAAGTCCTTCTGGGCGGTGAGCATGATCACCCGGTTCTCGGCCAGCGCCTGGTCGACGGCGTTGATCGATTTCTCGCGCGACACCGACAGCGGCACGATGATGAACGGGAAGATCACCAGGTCCTTGAGCGGCAGGACCGGCAGGACGTCAGGAATCTTGATTGCCTCTTCTTTCGCGGCTTCGTTCGCGTCAGTCATTTCGACCTCTTCCCCTGGACCTTCGTAGGCCTCGCTGCAATGGCTGTTCCCGGCTCATTTCAGGCGGTGCAACTCTTTCACAAATGCATCGACATCTTCGAATCGGCGATAAACGGAAGCGAACCGCACGTACGCCACCGGATCCAGATCGCGCAGCCGGTCCATCACCAGCGTGCCGAGGCGTTGCGAGGAGATCTCGCGCTCGCCGGCGTCGGCCATGGCCGACTCGATCGAGTCGGCGATCCGCTCCAGCTCCGGCTGCGGCACCGGGCGCTTGCGGCAGGCGATCTGCAGTCCGCGCATCAGCTTCGCTCTCTCATACGTTTCGCGGCGCTGATCGCGCTTCACCACCTGGAAGGTCGGCAGCTCGATCTTCTCGTAGCTGGTGAAGCGCCGCTCGCAATGCGCGCACTCGCGCCGCCGGCGAATGACGTCCCCCTCGCGGCTCTCGCGCGAGTCGACCACGCGGTCCTCCAGACTCCCACAATACGGACACCGCATTGAGCCGCCCGTATATCACAGGCTGTCAATCGTGAGGCGTCACGTCGCGCCAGTGCAGCCCTTCGCGCACGAACAGGATCAACCCGATCACCAGAACCGGAAGCGTTCCGATGATGTGGAACAGCACGGCTACGGCCACCGAGGAGTCGACGTCGAACTGATAGAAGCGGGTGAGCACGAGCTGACAGGCCTTGTGGAATCCGCCGATGCCGCCGGGCGTGGGGATGGCCAGGCCGACCGTGGTCACGCCGGTGATGAAGAAGCTGGCGTCGAACGGCAGCGGATGCCGCGCGGCCTGGGTGGCGAACCAGAACTGCGACGTGAGGCACGCCCACACCCCCGCCGTGCAGAGGAGGACCTTCACGAACGCCGCGCGGTGGCGGGTGAGCTCCAGGGTCTCGGCGAAGCTGTCGAAGAAGTGCATCCAGGCGTTGCGGAAGCGCGCCGGCAGCAGCCGCCCGAGCCCGGCGTGCATCCGCCGCACGAAGTCGCGGAAAAACCACAGGCCGATGATCAGAAACAGCAGCGCCGCGAGGAGCACCGCCGAGGCCCAGGCCCCGGCGCGGATGATGTAGAACCACGGGCCGATGCGCGGGTCGGCCGACATCTCCCCCCAGCGCCGGACGGCGAAGATCAGGAAAAGGCCGAGGATGCTGGCCAGGTCGAGGCAGCGCTCGGTCAGAACCGTCCCGAGGGCGCCGGAGAAGCGGTGAGAGGTGCGGCGGGACAGCAGGGCCGGACGGGCGAAGTCGGCGGCGCGGATCGGGAGGATCGTGGAGAGCATGTAGCCGACCGTGTTGGCGAAGAAGGTCGCGTAAAACGGCGGCGGGTCGTCGGGGTCGAGGATGGTCCGCCAGCGGATGGTGCGGCACAGGAGGGCGCCGAAGTTGACCACGAACCCGACCATCACCCAGCCGACATTCGTCTTCTTGAGAAGCCCCCAGACCTCGGTCAGGTTCGCGTTTCGCAGGAAGAGCCAGAGGAAGAAGACGGTGAGCACCGCAATTAGGGTGATTTGTAGAATGCGCTTCAAGCCGGCGCTCATAGTCTCATACGGATGTTGAAGATCTACACCAGCTCGGTTTTCCATCGCCACAACACCGGGTTCGACCATCCCGAACGTCCGGCGCGCCTCGACGCGGCGGTGGAGGGCATCGGCCGGGCCGGGCTGAACGACCGTCTGCTGCAGGACGTCGACGTCCATCCGGAGACCGAGCGCATCGTCCAGAAGGTCCACTCGCCGGATTACGAGCGCGAGCTCGAGAGCGCCGTCCGCGCCGGCTACCGCTACTTCCACTCCCTCGACAACCCGATCTCCTCGGCGACCTTCGCCGCGGCCCGGGCGGCGGTGGCGTCCTCGCTCGCGGCTGCCGAGGACATCTGGCGCCGGCGGGAGTCGAAGCGGGCCTTCGTCATCGCCCGCCCGCCCGGCCACCATGCCGAGCGGCGCTCGGCCATGGGCTTCTGCTTCTTCAACACCATCGCCTGCGTCGCGGAGTGGCTGCGCGAGCAGCCGGGGATGGAACGGATCTTCATCTTCGACTTCGACGTCCACCACGGCAACGGCACCCAGCACCTGTTCGAGTCGCGCGACGACGTCTATTACGCCTCCATCCACCGCTACCCGTTCTACCCCGGCACCGGCGCGGGCAGCGAGATCGGAACGGACGAGGGCCGCGGCTTCACCAAGAACATCCCCCTGTCCGCGGGCCAGGGCGACGCCGCGCTCCTGCGCGCGACCGAGGACCAGATCGTGCGCATCATCGACGACTACCGCCCGAACGCGATCCTGCTCTCCTCCGGCTTCGACGGCCACCGCCGCGATCCCCTGGGCGGCATGAACGTCACCGAGCAGGGCTATGGCGAGCTCACCCGGCGCATCGTCGAGTGCGCCGAGCGCCACTGCGAAGGGCGGCTGTTTTCCCTCCTCGAAGGGGGGTACGATCTCGAGGGACTGGCCGCCAGCGTCAGCGAGCACGTGGCGGCGATGAACGATGAGTAGTTTTGGAGTGCGGCAGCATCGCTGCCGCTTTGAAAGCGGCGGCATTGGAGGGTGTCCCAAAACTTCGGTTCGCGTCACTCCGTGAGTAAGGAGAGTGCGAACGAATGAGCCGAGAGCTACGGGCCGACTACAGCACGCAGTTCTTGTTTCCGCCGGCGTTGGAGGACTGGGTCAAGCCAGACGATCCTGCCCGCTACATCCGGGCGTTCGTCGATTCCCTCGATCTGCGAGAGATCGCCGGCCAGGAATGGGCCGAAGGGACCGAGGACCCGAACGGGCGACCGCACTACGCGTTCGATCTGTTGCTCAAGGTCTGGCTGTACGGCTATCTGTACAACATCCGGAGCTCGCGCAAGCTGGAACAGGCTTGCCGAGTGATGATGCCGTTGATCTGGCTGGCCGGCAGGTACGAGCCGGATCACAACACCCTGTGGCGATTCTGGACGCGCTACCGCGGTGTGCTCAAGAAGGTGTTTGTCCGGACCGTGCGTGTGGCCTTGGAGGCCAATCTGGTGGGGATGGTGCTGCAGGCGGTGGACGGGACCAAGATCCTCTCGGCGGGGTCACGCAGGACAGCTTGGCATGGGCCCGATCTGCGGAAGATCCTCGAGGCCGTGGAGGAAAGAATCGAAAAGCTCGAGCAGGAGATCGCCGCCTCCAAGGAAGGCAACCAGGAGCTCGATGATCGACTGCCGAACAAACTCAAGGACGAGACGGAACTGCGGGCCACGGTCAAGCAGGCCCTGGCGGCTCTGGAGAAAGCCGAGCGCGAGCACATGCAGCTGCACGACCCGGATGCCCGGATGATGAAGGGCGGTACCGCCCGGCGGGTCGAGTTCGCTTACAACGCCCAAGCGGTGTGCGATGCCAGCCATGGGGTGGTGGTGGCCGAGGCTGTGGTCCAGGATGAGAACGACCAGCAGCAACTTGCACCGATGCTCGAACAGGTGCAGCAAAACACCGGAGAAGTGGCCGAACAGACCCTGGCCGACAGGGGCTACAACACGGCCGAATCACTGGCCAAAGCCGAGGAATTGAAGGCACCGGTCATCGTCGTCGAGCGCGTCCATCTCGACAGCGTCGGTCCGTATCACCTGGCCCGCTTCACCTATGACGAGCAAGCGCAGACGGTGCACTGTCCGATCGGCCAGCAACTGCGCAGAGTCGGTCAGACGACCCATCGTAACAAGCCACACCCTTTGACCCGCTACCGCTGCGAGGTCTGGAAAAGCTGCCCGGTGGGCAAGCTCTGCTCGAAGGATCGTGCCCGGGTGGTGGAGATCGGACCGCACTACGGAGCGGTGCAGCGGCAACGGCTGAAAATCGCTGATCCGGAGAACAAAAAGCGTCTGAGGCGCCGGAGCGAGATTATCGAGCGGCTGTTCGGGCAGACCAAGGGCAACGACGGATTCTGGCGCTGGACGTTCCGCGGCAAAGAGAAGGTCGCGGCGCAATGGACGATGCTCTGCACGGTGAACAACCTGAGGCGACTCATCGCCGCCCTCCATCTCGGAGGGCTTGCGCCGGCATGAACCGGACCTTGGCCTGATCAGTCTTCGATCACGCTAGGACGCGAAGTCGACTTCGCGTCCTAGCTCATATCCTCGAATCGCTCAGAACGTCTTGGGTTCTGGGACAGCCTCCATTGCCGCCGCACTCCAGACTAGCCTTTCGCGCGCAGGATCGCCCGGTAGAGCTCCTCCAGGCGCGTGATCCGCAGCTCCTTCGAGAACCCGCCAACCACATGCTCGCGCGCATTGCGTCCGACCGCGGCCGCGCGCATCGAATCCTCGATCACCTGACGCAGCGCGCCCGTCAGCGCGGCGCGATCCTTCATCGGAATCAGCCAGCCGACGTCGGGCGAGGAGACGAGCTCGCGATTGCCGCCGGCGTCGGTGGCGATGACCGGCTTCTGCATGGCCATCCCCTCGCGGATCGTGCCGGTGATCCCCGTGCCCGCCCACGACGCGTCGACGACGACGTCGCATGAGGCGAAGACGTTCGGCATGTCCGTGCGGTACTCGATCGCCGAGACGTGGTCCGCCATCCCGACGGCGCGCGCGTACTCCATCACCTCGCCCTTCTCCGCGTCGTTGCGGCAGCCGATGAGAAGGAGGTGCACGCTGGGATGCTGGGGAGCGGTGTCGGAGACGGAGTCGATCAGCTCCTTCCATCCCTTCCAGTCGCGCACGCCGACCTGGGCGACGACGAAGCGGTCATCGGGGATGCTCTTCTCCCGCCGGAACGCGCGCGCGTCCCACTGCGCGGGATCGAAGACGGTCACGTCCGTCCCGGCGTAGACCACCTCCACCTTCTCCGGCGGCAACTTGCCGCTGGTGACGATCACGTCCTTGATCTGCTGGCAGACCGTGACCACGCGGTCCACGCGGTGCGTGCGGTACTTGCCGCGATTCCAGAGGTCGAGCGGAAAGGACACGCCGCGGTTGACCACGAACGCGCCGACGGAGTCGCGCCACGTCGCGGCCAGGGCCAGCGCGTGCGAGACGCCCTTGTGCACGTGGACCACGTCCGGCTTCTCGACGCGGAGGATGCGGTGCAGCCGGCGGATGGTGTCGAAGTCGAACTGGTTGCGGAACGGGAGGCCGAAGAAGCGCACGTCCTTCTCCGCCGCCTTCGCCTCCAGCACCGGATCCGGCTTGCTGAGGATCGCCACCTCGTGTCCGCGCTCGCGAAGGCCCGTCGCCGCCTGGAACATCTGGTGCACCGAGCCGGTGTTGAACTGATTGAACTCGAGAATCTGGAAGATCTTCATCGCCGCCGCGGCCATCGTGGCGGCCGCGCACTGTAACACCACGGATCGCACCCGCCGCGGCTACCTTCGCGCCGCCGCGCGGGGCCTCCAGCGTCCGGCGCCGCGGCCGGTCATCGTCATCGCCGGCTTCGGCGTGACCCGCCTACTCGATCCGGTCACGGACCGCTACGTCTGGGGCACGCCGCGCTCGATGTGGCACACGCGCTACCCCGATGACCTCGACCTCGATCCGCACGACCGCCTCGTCCCGCGCGGGTGGGTCGGCTCGCGCGGTCCGGTGAACACCGGCTGGCAGCTCTCCATCGCCCTCCGCAAATTCGGCGGCTACGCCGAGGACGAGGTCATTCCGTTCTATTACGACTGGCGCCGCTCCGCCCGCGACACCGCCCGCCTCCTCGGCGACGAGATCGAGCGCGTGCGCGCCGGCGGCAAGGTCGACCTGGTCGCCCACTCCGCCGGCGCACTGGTCGCCACCATGTATCTGAAGACCAGCCCCACCGCTCCGGTCGAGAACCTCGTGCTGGTCGCGCCGGTGCAGCGCGGCGTGGTCGACGCGTTTCGCATCTTCGTCCGCCCCGAGCGACTCGTCCGCAGAACCTTCGCCCCATCCGTCGTCGCCACCTGGCCGTTCGTGTTCGAGCTCTTGCCCGAGGACGGGCGGATCTTCGTCGACGAGGAGGGAAAGGCGCTGGACGTCGACGTCTGGGACGCCGCGATCTGGAAGGCCGACGTGGCGCCGATGCTCGCCTCGGCCCGCAAACTGCGCGACGAGCTGCGCGGCGCTCCCCTGCCGGCCCACGTGAAGGTCACCGTCATCGCCGGCGACTGCGTCCCCACCACCCGGCGCGTGCTGCTGCGGCGCGACGGCTCGTTCGCCTTCTACCCGGGCGATCTGCGCGAGGACGAGCGGCACCTGGTGAACATCCTCTTCGAGCCCGGCGACGGCACGGTTCCGATCAGTAGCGCCCGCGGCGACGGCGAGGCCTTGATCGTCTGCGACGGGCATCAGGGCATCGCCGCCGACCCGACCGTGCACCGGGCCCTGATTCGGGCGCTGCGGGAGTAGTTTGGAGTGCGGCGGCATCGCCGCCGCTTTCAAAGCGGCAGCGTAGCTGCCGCACTCCAAAACCTTGATACGCTTCCGCGCATGCGCAGACCGACCTTTCTCGCGCTCGCTCTCCTCGTCCTCGCCTCCTGCCACCGCGAAAACGTCGCCCTGAATCCGAAGAAGACCGCCGGTCCGCTGGCGACGTTCCCGTCCCTCTCCGGTGAGGGCTCGGGGTATCTCGCCGTCCCCAACACCTCCGGCAGGAAGCCGGCGGTGATCGTCATTCAGGAGTGGTGGGGCGTGAACGACTGGGTGCGCGAGCAAGCCGACCGGCTCGCGCAGCAGGGGTATGTCGCCCTGGCCGTCGACCTGTACCGCGGCCGCAGCGCCACGACTCCCGACGAGGCGCACGAGCTCATGCGCGCGCTCCCCGAGGACCGGGCCATGGCCGACCTGAAGGCGGCCTACAAGTTCCTCTCCGAGCGCGACGACGTCGACCCGAACCGCATCGGCGTCGTCGGCTGGTGCATGGGCGGCGGCTACTCGCTGGCCCTGGCCACCGCGGAGCCGCGCCTGAAGGCGGCGGTCATCAACTACGGCAGGCTCGTCACCGACCCGAACACCATCGCCGAGATCAACGTACCGATCCTCGGCCACTTCGGCTCGGCCGACCGCGGCATCCCGGTCGAGGATGTCCGCGCGTTCGAGGCGGCGCTGAAGGCAGCGGGCAAGGAGGTCGACATCAAGGTCTACGACGGCGCCGGCCACGCCTTCATGAACCCGAACAACAAAGAGGGCTACGCCCCCGCGGCCGCTGCCGACGCGAGAGGCCGGACCGATCGATTCTTTCAGGAAAAGTTGCGTGCTAAGATTCCAAACTCTTGATTTCACAGTAATTTCGGGCGGGAGGCGGAGTTGCCGAAAGAGACGAAAACGCCGAAAGAGCTGAAGGTCACGGACAAGCGGATCTTCACTCCCGAGGGCGACATTCGCGAAGAATTCAAAGAGGAAGTAAAGCCCGCCGATCCGCAGCCGGCACGGCCTGCCGAATCGGGCGCGTCCGCAGGCGCGCCCGCGGACGCGGCGCCGCCGCCGCAGCCGGCGCCCGAGCCGCAGAAGGAGCGCCGTCAGGAGAACCGCCCGCACGCCGAGGAGCGACGCCGGACGATGTCCGACAAGGCCACCAATCCCGGCACCCCGTTCACGAACTTCATCGAGCCGCTGATCGCGCAGGCCTATATGTCCCTGGGCATGCTGCGCAATCCGTATCAGCCCCAGGCGAAGGTGGACGTCGGCGCGGCCCGCCAGATGATCGAGATCCTCACCCTGCTGCGGGACAAGACCCAGGGCAACCTCGATCCCGACGAAGACGACTTCCTGGAGACGCACCTCGGCGAGCTGAAGCTCGCGTTCGTCCAGCGGACCAAGAGCATTTGATGAATCGCCTCGCCGCCATCCTGCTGCTCGGCGCCGCGCTTCTCGCCGCGGCGGGAGCGCGCGCGCAGCAGCTCCCGCCGCGGGACATGTGGCCGAACGCGGTGGCGGCCGCGCGCGAAGGCGACTTCGAGACGGCGAACAAGCGCACGACCGAGCTGCTCGGCACCGACAAGACCCTCGGCATCGAGGCCTTTCCGATCTACGCGGCGGCCGCGCAGGGACTGGGCAGCGAGACCGAGAAGCAGAGCCCGGAGCTCTCGAACTGGGCCATTACCACGGCGAAGAAGCTCGACCCGCGGTCTCCGGCAGTTGCGTTCGCCGAGGCCGATCGGATGTCGCGGAACGCGCAGTGGGCGAAGGCGGTGCCGCTGGCCTTGCAGGGATTCGCGCGCGTCCTCGGCGACTACCGCACCAACACCTTGAGCCGCGCCGACCTCGTGCTCGTGGCCGCGGCGGCCTTCGTCATCACCGCCATCGTCCTCGGCATCGCCCTCTTCATGCGCTACGGCCGCTCCATGGCCCACGACTTCCGGGAGATGCTCTCCACGCGCATCACCGGCGGCGCGGTCTCCGTGCTCGCGTTCGCGCTGCTGTTCCTGCCGGTCTTCCTCTGGCTCGGGCCGATGTGGCTGGTCTTCTGGTGGCTGGCGATCTTCTTCGGCTACGCGAGCATCGGCGAGAAGATCGCCATCGCCGTGCTGCTGGTGCTCGTCGCTCTGATGCCGATAGTTCTCAGCGCGACGGCGAATCGCATCGCCGGCGTCGACAGCCCCGTGGTGCAGGCCGCGATCGCCAGCGCGAACCAGGGCTATCACCCCGAGGCCCTGCGCCGGTTGCAGGAGCTCAACGCCGTCGTCCCGAACCATCCCACCGTGCACCTGCTCCTCGGCAACCTGCAGGTGTTCGAGGACGCGAACGACCAGGCCGAGATCCACTACCGCCGCGCCGCCGAGCTGCGCCGCGACTACGCCGGCGCGCACGTGAACCTCGGCAACCTGCACTTCCTCGACAACGAGTTCCAGCCGGCCATCACCGAGTACGAGCGCGCCCAGCAGCTCGATCCCGATCTGGCCATCGCCTACTTCGACCATGCCGTGGCCGCCGGCGACACGTTCAAGTTCGACCAGCAGCGGGCCATGATCGGCCGGGCCCGCGAGGCCGACAGCTCGCTGGTCGACCGCTACACCCGCACTCCGCCGCCGCAGAAGATCCTCATGTATCACCCGCCGCTCTCCGAGGCCTGGACGGTGACGCGGACGGTGTCGCAGCAGCAAGCCGCGCGGGCGCTGTTCGGGAACTACTCGACCTTCGATGCCTCGCGCGCGGCCATGAACGCGATCACCATCGGCGCGGTGGTCTCGCTCCTCCTGGCCCTGGCGCTCTGGGCCAAGCGCAGAAAGAACGGATTCGCCAACGCCTGCATCAAGTGCGGCCGGACGTTCTGCTACCGCTGCAAGTCCGCGCGCGAGAGCACGACCTACTGCACGCAGTGCATTCACATCTATCTCAAGCGCGACGGCGTGTCCCTGGACACCAAGCGGATGAAGCTCGAGGAAGTGGCCGAGCACCAGACCGGGATGACCCGCCGGAACCGCTTGTTCGCGACCTTCCTCCCCGGCTCCGCGCAGCTGCTGGAAGGCCGGACCGTTCGCGGGATCCTGGGCATCTTCCTCTTCGCCCTCTTCGTGATGATGGCCGTCTTCGTCGGCCGCCTCGCCCCCGCCCTGGGACCCATCGCCGAGGTCGCGCAGCTCCTCGTCCTCGTGGGCGCGATCCTCGTGGCCGTGATCATCTGGCTGCTCATGTCCCTCCCGGTCTACCGCCGGAGGTCGGCGCTGTAAGCGATGGCACTCGAGGGCACGCTCCGCGACTTCAGCCTGGCCGACATCTTTCAGCTGATCGGTCTACAGCGGAAGACCGGCGTTCTGACCCTGCGCGGCAAGGACGACACGGTCACGGTGACGTTCCTCGACGGCAAGGTCGTCGGCGCGGACTCGCTCAACCGCCGCCTCGAGAACCGCCTCGGCACGGTGCTCATGCGCACCGGCATCCTCGGCCAGGATCAGCTCAACCGGGCCCTGGAGATTCAGAAGGAGACCCTGCAGCGCCTCGGCTTCATCCTCACCCACTACGGGA
Organism: Thermoanaerobaculia bacterium; assembly: GCA_044866315.1. Taxonomy (GTDB): domain Bacteria; phylum Acidobacteriota; class Thermoanaerobaculia; order Gp7-AA8; family Gp7-AA8; genus QHVT01. The sequence goes on from JBIOTX010000225.1 coordinate 12,027, forward strand.
TCATTTCCCAGGAGTCGCTGCGCGAGGCCATCCAGCTGCAGATCATGCAGATCGTCTATCGCCTCTTCCGCTGGAAGGACGGCGACTACCACTTCTCGCAAGAGACGACCATCGAGTACGACCGCGACAACGTCACCCCCATCAGCGCCGAGTCCATCCTGATGGAAGGGGCGCGGATGATCGACGAGTGGCCGATCATCGAGAAGCGCATCCGCTCGTACGACATGGTCTTCCGCAAGAAGCTGACCGACCAGGAGATCGTGGTCGTCGGCTCCGGCGAGGCGGACGAGCTGGACTTCGACCACGACTCCACGCGCAGCCGCCGCCGCGGGGCCCTGGGCGAGAAGATCCGCATCTCCCAGGAAGAAAAGTCGATCTACGACCTCGTCGACGGCACCATGACCGTGAGCGAGATCGTGGAGGTCTCCCGCCTCCCCGAGTTCGACACCAACAAGGCCCTGTACGAGCTCCTCACCCGCGACCTCATCGAGGAGCTGCGCGGCGCGCGAGCCTCGGCGGTGGTCGAGGCGGCGACGCCGGTCGACGAAGTCGAAGTCGCGGAGACGCCCGTCCCGCTGCCGCTGGTGGTGTTCCTGGCCCTGCTCGCCCTGGCGTCGCTGGTGACCTCGTACAAGAACCCGCTCAACCAGATCCGCCCCCTCACCGGCGGCCTCTCCGCCATCGGCGAGGCCCGCAAGGCCATCTCCATGCAGCGCATCGAGGCCGTCGGCCAGGCCATCGAGCGATACAACGCCGTCCACGGACGCCTGCCCCGCCAGCTCCAGGAGCTCGCCCCGCACTACATCTCCAAGGACATGCTCAGCGACCCCTGGGGCAACGCCTACAAGTACCTCCAGCGCCCCGAGCGCTACATCGTCAGCGGCTTCACCGGCGACGGAAAGCTCGACCCCGATCTGATCCTCTCCCGCACGGTGGGAGCGCCGTCGGCGCCGTCGGTGCAGAAGCCGGAGACGGGCGGGATTACGCTGATCGACTAGGCACGGCCCCTCACCCGGCGCTTCGCGCCACCCTCTCCCCGCAAGCGGGGCGAGGGGAAACATGCGGCAGGTAGCCCTTCTCCCCGCGTGCGGGCAGAAGGTGGCCGAAGGCCGGATGAGGGGCGGCCGCTACATCTGCCCGGCCGACTGCAGCGCGGTGCGCGCGGACGACGGGCGCAGCTTCAGCTCGGGGAAGGCCACCCGCCGGAGCATGGCTTCCCAGCCGGGATGCTCGCGCAGGGCCGCGAAGTGCGGATCGCGCAGCACGTAGCCGAGCTCTCCGCGATGGATGAAGAGCTGCTCGATCTTCTCGAGGGCCTTCTCCGTCTCGCCGAGGCCGAGCCAGACCTCCCCGGCGTGGGCGGCGACGCGGGAGTGGCCGCCGATCGACTCCAGCTCGCGCACGATGGCGCGCGCGTCTTCGGTGCGGCCGCTGCGGGCCAGGGAGTATCCGAGGATTCCGAGGAGCTCGGCCTGGCGGCCTTGCTCGTCGACCGCGGCCCGCAGGAGCGCGATCGCGTCTTCGAAGAGATTGCGGGCCACGAGAATGCGTCCCTGCACCCATTGGGCGAAAAAGAAGCGCGGCTCGAGATCGAGCACCTTCCGGCACATGGTCATCGCCTCTTCGTAGCGGCCGCTGAAGAGGAGGACGCAGCCGTAATTCAGGTTGATCACCAGAGACAGCGGCTCGTATTCGACGGAAAGCCGGGCCTCGCTCCGAGCTTCTTCGAGCATGCCCAGCCAGCCGAGGAATCCGGAGTACCAGTGCCGGGTCGTCGCGGATTCGGGATTGAGCTGAAGGGCTTGGCGGAACTCGCGATCCGCCTCCTCCCAGCGCCAGCGCTGGCCGTATGCGATCGAGCCGAGGGTGGCGTGCGGCTCGGCCAGCGAGGGGTCGAGCTCGATGGCCCGGCGCGCCGCCTGCTCGGCGCGCTCGGCGCTGTCGTCGGCACGGGTCAGTGACCGCTGGCGCAGGATGGCGTGCACCTCGCCCAGCCCTTCCCAGGCCAGCGCGTATTTCGAGTCGGCGGCGATGGCCTCTTCGAAGCAGACCAGCGCTCGCTGCATGGCCTCGGGGGTGCGGCGGTTGAAGTGGAAGCGGCCCTTCAGGTACAGCTCGTACGCGTCGCTGCGCCGGGTCGGCCGCTTGATCAGCCGCTGGCGGTCGCCGACGCTGAGCTTCAGCTTGAGCTGGTCGGAAATGCTCGTGGCGATCTCGTCCTGCACTTCGAAGATGTCCGCGACCGGGCGGTGGAAGCGCGCTCCCCAGATCTGCGCGCCGTCGGAGGTGCTCACCAGGTCGGCGCCCACGACGATGGAGTTGCCCACGCGCTGCACGCGGCCGGTGACCATGGCCGTGGCCCCGAGCTCCGCGGCCAGATCCTGCGGCTCGTAGGGCCGGCCCTTGTAGGCGAACACGGTGTTGCGGGCCAGGACGCGCAGGCGCTTCCGCACCTGGGAGAGCGTGTGAATGATGGTCTCGGTGATGCCGTCGGAGAGGTACTCCATCTCCGGGTCGCCGCTGACGTTGGCGAAGGGCATGATCGCCAGGGTGCGCACGCGCGAGCTGGCCGAGGACGCGCGCCGGGTGCGCGTGACCGGGCGGACGATCTCTCCCGAGCTGCGGCTGCGCACCGCAGCCGCGCGCAACAGGCCCGCCACCTCGGCCATGCTCTGGAAGCGCGCGTCGGGATCCTTCTCGATGCAGCGCTTCACGATCTGCCGCAGCTGGGGGATGACCGTGTTCGGCAGGGCCGGGGCCTTGGCGTGGACGATGGCGTGGAGAATCCCCACCAGGCTCTCGCCGTCGAAGGGCAGCTTGCCGGCGAGCATCTCGTAGAGGATGCAGCCGAAGGCGAAGACGTCCGCGCGGTGATCGACGTTCTTCCCCTCGATCTGCTCGGGGGCCATGTAGCCGATCGTGCCGACGGCGATGCCCTGCTGGGTCTGGAACGAGCGCGGCGAGCCGTCGCGCGGCGAGGTGTAGAGCTTGGCCAGGCCGAAGTCGAGCACCTTGGCGAAGCCGTCGCGGGTGAACATGATGTTCTCGGGCTTGAGGTCGCGGTGCACCACCCCGGCGCTGTGTGCCTTCTGCAGCGCGTCCGCGACCTGGGCCAGCCGCTCGAGCAGGACGGCCTGGTCGCGCTCGACGTGCATGGCTTGGCGCATGGTCCAGCCGTCGATGAGCTCCGTGACGATGTAGTGCGTCGGCTCGTTGTGCCCCGGAAGCACGGCCTCGGAGATCTCGTGGATGGTGAGGATGTTCGGGTGATTGAGGCTGGAGATGAGACGGGCCTCGCGGATGAAGCGGGCCAGGAACTCTTCCCGATCGACGATGTTCGGGGGGAGAACCTTCAGGGCCACCTCGCGCCCGAGACGGCTGTCCCGGGCGCGATAGACCTGCCCCATGCCGCCGGTGCCGAGGTGACCGACGACTTCGAACGGACCCAGTTTCGTACCGATCGGAATGCCCACGATTCAACCCTGTGTATGAAAAGCCTCCGATGATACGACGGGTCTCGGGGGCCTAGGGCTTCCGCGGTTTCGGCGGCTTGGGCTTGCCACCCATCGGGGGCGTCTTCGATTTCTTGCTTGCGCCGTACCCCATGTCCTTTGTCGGCGGTTTCTTCTTGCTCGGCGGTTTCTTCTTGCCGCCCTTGGATCCGCCGTACCCCATGTCCTGTTTCGTCGGTTTCTTCTTGCCGCCCTTGGATCCTTTCGTAGCCATGTCCCTTCCTCCTTTAGGTTTGTTGAAGCGCGACGTGGTTCGACTCGACGGCAAACCGCGACGCATCGAGCGGACGCGACCTCCGTCCTGTCCGCCGGCGGAGCTCCGCCGGCGGGATAGCCTTGGCGTTCCAGGGGATGAGAATGCGGCCGGACGAGACCTGGCCGACGGCGCGGGCCGCCGCGTGAAAGCGCGCCACGATGGCCGCGTCGGGGGCGTACTCGCCGACGGGGATGGCCAGCGCCAGGAGGCGCTCGCCGTCGCGGAGCATCAGACCCCCGTCGATGAGCGGCGCGACCGCGGCGACGACGTCGTCTTCGCGGCAGCTCAGTGCGGCGGCGAGCTGGCGCGGATAGGAGATCGCGTCGCAGGCCAGATAGATCCGGCGCTCCAGCCCGGAGAGCACGGTGAGGAACTGCTGCGCGACCGGGCGAAGGTCCCAGATCATCAAGTGATCGGCCGAGTCGATCGAGAAGAGCGCGCTCCCGGCGTGGACCTCTCCCCACTCGTACACGGCGTAATCGAGCGCGGCAGCGTACGAGTCGGGATCCTGCGGAAGGCGATAGTCGTAGTCGAAGTAATAGGCCAGGTTGTGAAGGGCCCCGGCCGGAAGCGAGGGATAGATGTGGCGATAGCACTCCAGCGGCCGCACACCGGTGAAGCCCTGGCGCTCGGCGTCGAAGAAATTCGGACTGAAGCGGTCGAGACGGACGCGGGAGATGGAGCCGGGCGGCGGGAGGTGGGTGAGCAGCGGGACGATCTCCGCCATCCGCTCGTACTCCGCGGCGGGCTCGCCGGGGATCCCGCAGAGGATGTTCCACGCCACGTCCAGGCCGACTTCCTTGCACCACTTGAGCAGCTGGATGTTCTGCAAGGCGCTCACGCCCTTGCGCACGCGCCTCAAGACGTCGTCGCTGAGGCTCTCGATCCCGGGTTGGATGCGGGTGATGCCGGCGGCGCGGAGGAGGCGGACCTGATCCTTCTTCAGATTCGACTTGGTCTCGTAGAACAGTCCGACCTGCACGTTTCTGCGCGCCAGCTCGGGGAGCACGCTCTCGAAGTAGCCCAGGTCGAGGATGTTGTCGCTGGTGTCGATGTCCCAGCCGGGATAGCGGGTCATCATCGACTCCAGCTCGCCCAGAACGCGCCCGGCCGACTTGCTCCGGAACTTCATCGTCGCGCCGTTGAGACCGCAGAACGTGCAGTGCGAGCGCTCGCCCCACCAGCATCCGCGCGAGGTCTCGAAGATGAGCCGCGGCTGCCAGGTGCGGAAGAAGCGGCTGCGCCGGAAGCGCTGCAGGTAGTCCTCGTAGTCCGGCTCCGGCAGGGCGTCGAGATCGAGGATCGGCGGAGTGTTGTCGAAGTGGCCGGCCGCGAACTCGCGCTCGACCTTCGCGCGCGTGCGGATGCCGGGGAGGTCGTCGATCGACTTGCCGTCGAGGAGGCGGCGCACGAGCTCCGGGAACATCAGGTCGCCCTCGCCGGACAGCACGGCATCGACGAACGGGAACTGGCGCACCGTCTCCGCCCCCATGGCCCCTTCGCAGTTCGCGCCGCCGAGGACGATGAACGTGTCGGGAGCGGCGGCCTTGATGCGCCTGGCCAGCGCCAGCGAGGGCACGTGCTGCTCGAACGAACTAGTCAAGCCGACCACCCGTGGCTCGTGGGGCAGGAGCTGTTCCAGGCAGAAGTCGAGGAACGCGCCGGCTGCGGCGTGCTCGGCGACGAGGCGCTCGATCCTGCGCCTGGAGACTTTCCGGCAGCGATTCAGGCCCTTGTCGCGGTCGAGAAGGACCTTCTTCACATACGCCTGTACGTCTTCCGCGTTGCTGCCCATCAATGCGCCGCTGAAGATCCATTCGCCGGCGAGCTTCGTCAGCGGAATCAGGTCGTGGTCGACGATGCTGTTGTAGAAACGCACTCCCACGCGCTCGGCGTAGTCGACGAGGAAATAGTGGGTCGTGGAGGAGATCCCGCGGCGGGTCAGCGCGGGCTTGAGAAGAGACAGGGCGATCGTCGGCGTGAACAACGGCCCGAATGGCATCGCCACGAGTGCGACTTCCGCCAGTTGAAGCTCCCTCCGCTCGAGATCGATGTGGGATTGAGAACCGGACCAGGAGATTGTGCCACGGCCCGTTCCCTACGGCACCACGATCCGCAATCTTTCTTTCGCCAGCCCGAAGCTCACCGGCGTGCGCGTCAGCGGCTCCCCGTCCGCGTAGACCGCCATCGGCTGCTCGCTCTCGAAGTGGTATTCGCGGCCGCGGCCCATCTCCACGAACGGCGACTTCACGTGCGCGCCGGTGTACGCCTTGGGCAGGGTCTTGAGCAGCTCGACGCGCGTGGTCTCGTGCACGATGCAGATGTCCAGCAGCCCGTCGTCGATCTGCGCGTCGGGCGTGATCTTGATCCCGCCGCCGTACTGCCGGGAGTTGCCGATCGCGGCGAACATGATCGGGACGTCGCGCGAGCCGTTCTCGCTGCGGATGCGCACCGGCCGAGGGGTGAACTTCGGCAGCACGCGCAGAATGGCATAGAGGTACACCGCCGAGCCGCGCAGGAACTTCACGTTCCGGTTCGCGTAGTCGGCGACCTCGGAGTCGAAGCCGAGTCCGGCCACGCCGAGGTAGCGGAGCTGGTTGGCGAGGGCGACGTCGACCTCGCGGACGCGGCCCTGGAGAACGACGTCGCATGCGGCGCGGATCTCGCGCGGGATGCCGGTCACGCGCGCGAAGTCGTCGCCGGAGCCGGTGGGAATCAGCGCCAGCGTGCCCTTCCCCAGATCGAACTCCCGCACGGCGAGATTGAGCGTCCCGTCGCCGCCGCACACCACCACCCGGTCGTAGCCCGCGCGCGAGCTCTCCGCGGCGATGCGCACCAGATCGTCCGGACCGGTGCTCGGCTCGCAATCTGCACGCGCTCCGCGGCTGCGCAGATACTCCTCCACTTCGCGCACGTGCCGCCGGGCCCGGCCGCGGCCGGCGGTGGGGTTGTAAATGACCTTGAGATGCACCGTGACGGAACCGTACAGGGCCTCGAACGTAAAATCCAGCGCGATGAAAGCTGGAAGTGCCGTCGTCCTCTTCGCCCTCAGCCTGGCCTGCAAGCCCACCGCGGAGTCGCAGACCGTCCCGCAGCAGCAGTCGCCGACCATTCCGACCACCGTCAGCGCCTCCCGGCGCACGCCGATCGTGGTCGTCGCCCACAACGTCCTGCCGGCGGTGGTGAACATCGACACCGAGGCCACCATCCGGCGGCGGAGCGGGGATCCGTTCTTCGATCCCTTCGGCTTCTTCGGCGGCCGCGAGCGCAGCTACACCTCCCAGTCCCTCGGCTCGGGCTTCGTCTGGTCGCGCGACGGGATCATCGTCACGAACAACCACGTCGTCGAAGGCGCGTCGCGCATCTTCGTCAACTTCAACGACGGCCGCCGGCTCCCGGCCAAGCTCCTCGGCGTCGACCCGGACAGCGACCTGGCCGTGCTGCGCGTCGACCAGAAGAACCTCGCCGCCGCGCCTATCGGCACCTCGGCGGACCTGATGATCGGCGAGACCGTCGTCGCCGTCGGCAACCCCTTCGGCCTCTCCGGCACCGTCACCACCGGCGTGGTCTCCGCCCTCGGCCGCTCCGTCCCCTCCGAGACCCAGGGCCGCACCTACACGGACTTCATCCAGACCGACGCCTCGATCAACCCCGGCAACTCCGGCGGGCCGCTCCTGAACATCGAGGGCAAGGTCATCGGCATCAACGTCGCCATCTACGCCCAGGCCCAGAACATCGGCTTCGCCATCCCCGTCGACCGGGCGCGGAAGGTGATCCAGGACCTGCTGCGCTACGGCGAGGTGCACTCCGCCTGGATCGGCGCGGTCACCGCCACGCTCACCCCCGAGGAGGCGAAGCGCCTGGGCCACGCCGCACAGCGCGGCGCGCTGGTCGCGCGCGTCTTCTCCGGCTCGCCGGCCGCGGCGGCGGGACTGCGCGCGGGCGACGTCATCGTCTCCGTGGGCGGCAAGCCCGTAGACTCGCGCGAGTCGTTCTCCACGGCCACGGCCACCCTCGCGCAAGGCCAGCCCGTCCCGCTCGAGATCATGCGCTCCGGCTCCCGCCAGACCGTACAGATCCGCCCGGCCGATCCCCCGGGCGGCCTCGGGCTGCGCATCCTCGAGGAGGTGGCCGGCCTGCGCGTCGCCGACGAGAGCCGCTCGGTCGTGATCGACGAGGTGATCCGCGGGTCGCGCGCCGCGGAGATCGGCCTCGCCTCGGGTGACGTCATCGTGGCGGTCAACGGTACCGAGGTCGGGTCCACCCGGGAGCTCAACGACCAGCTCATTCGGGGGGCGGAGCGATCGTCGATCGTGCTCTCCGTGGCCCGGGGGCGGTACATCTATAACCTGACGTTTCCGATGGGGGTTTAGGGGCAGTACTTCCAAGGCGGGTACCCTACATTTTCAGGGTAGGCAGGCTTCATTTTTAGCCTAGTAGGCTCCATTTTGAGCCTAAGTAGGCTCCATTTTTAGCCTAAACAGGCTCCATTTTTAGGCTAAGTAGGCTCCATTTTCAGGCTAACCAGGCTCCGTTTTCAGCCTAAGTAGGCTCCACTTCCAGCTGGTCCCCTTCGGTCGTCCTGGGTCCAGCGGGTGGAGACTCCTGCCTGTACAGCTCCCCGCGCAGCTCCTCCATCATCCGGATCGAGCGCTCGATGCGCGCGAGAAGGATGTCCAGGGCGGCGTCCTCTGCCCGCTCCTGCTCGTCCGTCTCCCGCCCCTCGGCCACCCTGGCCATGGCCATCTCGCCCTTGGCTACCATGGCCAGCTTCATGGCCGACAGCGTGGCCATGATCAGATGGCTCAGGGTCTCCCCGATGCCGAAGAACATCTTTTCGGCCGGGTTGAGGTAATCCACCTTGATCTTCACTCTCTCGAGGAGCGTGACCTCGTCCAGAGGGAGGTGGACCATGATCCGGCGCAGGGTGTCGAGAGTGATGTTCTCCCCCTGCTCGGCGCGGACGATCTGATTGCGGGAGAGGCCGGTCAGGGCGGCCAGCTTCGCCTGGCTGAGCCCGGCCTGCTCGCGGGCCTGCCTCAACTGGTCGTGTACGAGCATGCGTGTCCTATATATCAACAAACCCAGCTATTGACAACTGAATAGGTTGTGCCTATATTTGCGTCGGGTACTAAATTTACGCCCGTCGAGGGCGCCCCGCCGGCGCGTGAGCTTGGTACCGATGGTCGGAGGTAAAGCCATTCCGACGAAAGGATGGAAAGGAGGTGATAACAGATGACGGTCATTGAAACCCCTATTTCTCACGCGACGGCGGCCGAGGAGCTGGTCCAGAAGATCCGCTCCCTGCAGGCGCTGGTTCCCGGGTTCGAGCTGCTCTTAGCGCCGCTCGACCGGTTCCAGCGTCCGCGGGGGCATCGCGCTCTGCCGGATAGCTTCTTCCTGCCGCTCGAGCTCGCGCTGACGCGCGTACCGCGGTTCGCCGAATCGGTGGCGATCACACCTCAGTTGATCCGCGACATGCTGGATCACGGGGCGGCGTTCCTGCCGGTGGCGGTGGAAGCGGAGCGCTTCGCGCGTGGCGTGCGTCGCGCTGTGGTCATGAAGCGCGGCAACGTCGGCAAGCTCGCCGTCGACGCCTATCGGCTCGCCCAGGCCATGAACGTGGCCATTGAAGGCGGACTGATCGTGCCGGAGGTCGAGGACATCAAGGCCTCGTTCCCGGCGCGTCG
>JBIOTX010000226.1:0-5723 GCA_044866315.1 Thermoanaerobaculia bacterium
TCCTCCGAACGCCTCGTACGGCTGCGTGCCGTAGTGAATCGACTCCACGAGCGCGTCGTCGGCGCCGGTCCCGATGCGGATCAACAGGATCCGGCAGTCGCTGCCGGCGACCGAGGCGCGCAGCTGCCGCGTTTCATGCTCCCGGGTGAAGAGATCCGCCGCGGCGGTGGCCTCCTTCCCGGCGCGATGGGCATGACAGGCGAGCAGCAGCAGAAAGAGGGCTGTTCTCGAGCCGTCTCGCATGCGACCTCCGAGAGGACGGTTCGCCACCGGGAAGGAGGCCATCGCCGCGGCGGATCTCTTCACCCGGCAGCATGAAGCGCGGCAGCTGCGCGCCTCGGTCGCCGGCAGCGACTGCCGGATCCTGTTGATCCGCATCGGGACCGGCGCCGACGACGCGCTCGTGGAGTCGATTCACTACGGCACGCAGCCGTACGACGCGTTCGGAGGAGTGGAGCAATTCGCGCACGACCGCGGATTTCGGGCGGTGGTCTACCGCGACGCCGCCGGAAACCTGCGGACGTACGGCGCGACGACGCGCGACGAGGCCCGGTCGATGCCTGGATGCCGATAAAGGAAAACCCATGAAACGGACAGTTTTCGCATTGCTCGTGCTCCTCGTCCTGACGGCAGAGGCGCAGCCGACCCGGCGCGCATTGCTGATCGGCATCGACGACTACACCGCGTCGGCGATTCCGGGCCCGCAGTCCCGTCTCGCGCGCGGCTGGTCGGATCTCAAGGGGGCCGCGAACGACGCCGGCATCCTCGCCGAGATGCTCGTCCTGCTGCACGGCTTCGAGCGAAAGAACATCGTCACGCTGACGAATCAACAGGCCACGCGCGCGAACATCCTGCAGGCGATCGAGCAGCACCTCGTGCGCCCGGCGGGCAAGGACGACATCGTCTTCTATTACTTCGCCGGTCATGGCTCGCAGGTGCCGAACGCAGCCTCCGATGAGCTCGACCGCATGGACGAGTCGATCGTCCCCGCGGACTCGCGCCGCGGGGCTGCCGACATCCGCGACAAGGAGCTGCGGCCGCTGCTGAATCGCATTCTCGACCGCGGCGCGCGGCTCACGCTGCTCCTCGACCACTGCCACAGCGGCGGTGGATTCCGGGGCGCCAGTCCTCGAGGAATCGCGCCGGGACCTCCCATCGTCGATGCGAAGAGCTACGGCCCGCGTCCCGAGGAGCGCGGCGCGCTGGTTCTCGCCTCGACGCAGGACCTCGATGCCGCCTGGGAGACCCTCGGAGAGGACGGCCTGATGCACGGCGCGTTCACCTGGGCCTGGATCCAGGCCATGCGCGATGCAGTGGGCGGCGAGCCGGTTCAGGAGACATTCCTTCGCGCCCAGGCGCGGCTGCGCGTCGACAAGCCATACCAGGCGCCGGCGATGCTCGGCCGTGCCGAGGCGAGGCTGCGGCCGTTCCTCGGCACGCGGATCGATCGACGGGACGACCGCGCGATCGTGGCCGTCGAGCAGGTGCGGGCGGACGGCTACGTGGTGCTGCAGGGCGGGTGGGCGAATGGGTTGGCGGTCGGGAGTGAGCTGAGCCCGATCGGCGGTCGCTCCAGGCTGCGCGTGACGACGATTCTCGGCCTCGGCCGCAGCGTGGCCAGGATGAAGGGCGGCGGTGCCGTTCCACCGGCCATCTGCTCGGGCGCGTTGCTCGAGGTGGTCGGCTGGGCGGCGCCGCAAGGACGGCCGCTGCGCGTATGGATGCCGCGGACCGCGCGCATCGCCGCCATCGACGGAGTCGTTAGCGTCGACGATCCAAGTGACGCGGACTATCTCCTCACCAGCCGCTTCGACGGAAAACGCGTCCAGTACGCCTGGATCCGGCCGCTCGTGCGCAACAGCCTGCCCCAGCGAACGGCGTGGACGAGCGATGTGAAGCGATTGCACGGCGATCTGGTGAAGCTGCGGCGCATTCACTTCTGGTCCACGCTCACCTCGCTGCCGAACACTCCCGCCTCGTATCGGCTCGCCGTGCGCCACGAACGGACGCGCGGGCTCGTCCAGGACGGCGTGGTCGTCGGCGACCAGATCTACAGCATCGTTCTCCGCGCGTCGCCGCCGCCGGCGGCGCAGCTCCCGCCGCGCTACTACTACGTGTTCGTCGTCGACAGCCACGGCCGAAGCTATCTCGTGTTCCCCAAGGGCGGCTCGGTGGAGAACCGCTTCCCGATCCGTCATCCTGCCCCCACCGAGATTCTCCTCGGCCCGCCGAGCGCGTTCCGGATCCTGCGCCCCTACGGCATCGACACCTACTTTCTCCTCTCCACCGAAGAGCCGCTGCCGAACCCGTTGATCCTGGCCTGGGACGGCGTGCGCGCCGTACGCGCGCTGACGGGGACGCGCTGGTCGCTCGAGCGGCTCACGTTGGAGTCGGTCGCACCAGCTCGCCGCTGATGGGCGTCACGGCTGCGCCTCGACCCAGCCGTCATCCTCCTCATCCGCCGCCGACGCGGGCGCGAGCTTCAGGAGCAGCTTCGCATCCGCCTCGGGCAGCTCGCCGACGTCTTTCAGCTTCCGCGAGACCACGCGCGTGCGCGTCGCCAGCGCGTCCATCTGATTGCGCGCGGTCTCCAGGTTGCGGTTGACCTTGTCGATCACGCCGCCGAACTTCGTGAACTCGGTCTTCACCGCCTCAAGCAGGCGCCACACTTCGCTCGAGCGCTTCTCGATGGCCAGGGTGCGGAAACCCATCTGCAGGCTGCTGAGAATCGCGGTGAGCGTGGTCGGGCCGGCGATGAGCACACAGCACTCGCGCTGGATCTGCTCGGCCAGTCCCGGCCGGCGCAGGACCTCGGCATACAGGCCCTCGGTGGGCAGGAACATGATCGCGAAGTCGGTGGTCACCGGCGGGTTGATGTACTTCTCGCGGATCGTCTTCGCCGCGTTGCGCACCGCGGCGTCGAGTCTGCGGCCCGCGGCTTCGACCGCCTCGGCCTCGCCGCGGTCGACCGCCTCGAGGAGCTGCTGGTAGTCCTCGATGGGGAACTTCGCGTCGAGCGGCAGGAGCAGCGGAACGTCCCCCTTGCCGGGGAACTTCACCGCGAACTCGACCGACTCGCGGCTCATCTCCCGGGTGACGACGTTGCGCTCGTACTGCTCGGGAGAGAGCATCTGCTCGAGCAGGGTCTCCAGCTGCACCTCCCCCCACCCGCCGCGCGCTTTCACGTTCGAGAGCACCTTCTTGAGGTCGCCCACGCCGTTGGCCAGCGTCTGCATCTCGCCCAGACCCTTGTGCACCTGCTCGAGCCGCTCGGTCACCAGCGCGAACGACTCGCCGAGGCGCTGGGTCAGCGTGCCTTGGAGCTTCTCGTCCACCGTGACGCGCATCTCCTGCAGCTCCCGGGTATTGGTCGCCTGAATCTCGCGGAGCCGCTCGTCGACGGTGCGCTGCACCGCGTCGATGCGCGCCTCGTTCGATGCCGTCAGCTTCTCCACCTGGGCGCGGATGGCCTCCAGGTCCTGCCGCTGCGTCGTTCCGTGGGCGGTGACGGCGGCGCCGAGGGTGCCGGTCAGGGCGCTGACGGTGCCGGTCACCTCCTGCCGCAGCGCGGCCGCCGCGGCGTGCGTTTCCCCCCGCGTCCGGGCCACTTCCTCCGACAGCCGACGCAGGGCGATCCAGAGAAAAACGGCGAGAGTCGCGCCCGCGGCGGCGACGAGCAGCAGGATGTTCATGACGAGCCTCCTGCTGAAGAGACCCGGATCCGCGTCGCAAGTGGCGTCGCCACTCTTTGCCGCGGATGGGGTCGAGAGAGGCATGACGACGATCGCTGCGGAGGCGCAGGCGCGAGAGGCGGGCTCCGCGCCGCGCGTATCGGCGCTGTATCAACTATTCATGCTGGCGCTGTGCATCCTCGCCCTGGCCGGCATCATCCTCCAGCACGCGTTCGGCAACGATCCGGACGTCGAGGCCATCCTCGACACCGCCGATCTGCTGATCTGCCTCGCCTTCGGCATCGACTTCGTGGTCTCGCTCTGGACCGCGCCGGACCGGCTGCGCTACCTGCTCTCGTGGGGCTGGCTCGATCTGCTGTCATCGATCCCGACGCTCGACTTCGCGCGCTGGGGGCGCCTGGCCCGGATCGCACGCATCACCCGCCTCCTGCGCTCGATCCGCGCGGCGCGCGTGCTCTCCACGGTGATCCTGACGAAGCGCCGCCAGTCCACCCTCCTCGCCGCGTCCCTCCTCGCCCTGGTCCTCATCACCGCCAGCAGCACGGCCATCCTCCATTTCGAGACCGCGGGTGACGCGAACATCAAGACCGCCGAGAACGCCCTCTGGTGGGCCTTCGCCACAATCACCACCGTCGGCTACGGCGAGTTCTATCCCGTGACCGCCGAGGGCCGTCTCATCGCCGCCATCCTCATGACCGCCGGCGTCGGTCTGTTCGGCGCCTTCTCGGCCGCCCTGGCAGCGTGGTTCCTCATTCCCGAGAACGAAGCCACGGACGCCGAGATCGCCGCGATGCGGGAGGAGATGCAGAGGCTGCGGGAGGCGGTGGAGAGGCTGGCGACACAAACGGGCGAAAGGCGGCTCTCTAAGTAAAGAGATGAGCCGGATCGACGACCTGTACGCGAAGTACCTTCAGCCCCTGCTCAGGACCCTGCGCCGGAATCCGGACGCCGAGGACATTGTGCAGGAGACTCTGATCGCGACGTGGAAGCGTCTCGAACACATTCCGCCCGAGCACGAGTGGGCCTACCTCGTGACGGCTGCGTACAACCTGGAGCGCAAACGTTTTACGCGCGCGAACGCGCCCCGCCGTGGCGGCGGACTGGTGGTCACGCTCGAGGGTGAGCATGACGCGCCCGACCGCTCTCCTTCTCCCGAGGCCGAGCTGCTGACACGAGAGGAGATCGCGCAGTTCCGGGCCCGCTTCCCTGAAGCGATGGCGGCGCTCGGACCGGAGACGCAACAGTGCCTTGCTCTCCGACGGCGCGGGCTCGGCTCCAAGGAGATCGCGCAGCATCTCCCCTCTCTCACCGACCAGGCTGTACGCACACGACTTTCCCGTGCCGCACACCTCCTTGCAAAGCTTCTCGGAGATCAAGCCGATGATCACCACCGATGACTGGAACGACGCCCTCGACGCCTGGATCGCCGAAGAGCGCGAGCGCCTCGGCGGCTCACCCACGCCCGAGGAAATCGTCGCCTTCCTGCGCGGCGAGCTTTCGCCCGCCGAGGCGGCGCGCGTGCAGGCCCTGCTCGTCTATACCCCGGAGCTGACCCCGCTCCTGTCGGAGCGCAGCGACAGGGAACGTGCAACCCGCAAGCGAGCCTCGCTGCGGATCTACGCTGGTGCGGTGACGCTCGCGGTGGTCCTCTTCGGCACGGACGCGTTGCAGCAGCGGCGCCGTAACGCCCAGCCCACCGTCCCTTCCTCGCATCATGAATTCAACGCCCTCCTCGCCCGCGGCCCCGCGCCCGTATCCGAGCTCGTGGCGGGACAGGAGCGCTACCTCATCACCGCCGTTCCCAGCGCGCCGCCGGCGGAGCCGGCGTACGAGCTCGAGATCACACGTGACTCGCGCGTGCTGTGGAGCGCCCGCGATGTGCGGCCGATCGACGACACGTTCGTCATCGACGTTCCCGGGCGATTCCTCACGCCGGGCACGTACACGCTGAGCGTCCTCGCGGACGGCCGCCTCGTGGACCGCTACCCGTTCCGGGTCAGGTGAATGTAGGAGTGCGGTGGCGCAGCCACC
>JBIOTX010000227.1:0-10567 GCA_044866315.1 Thermoanaerobaculia bacterium
CCTGCTGCGGCACGTTGAAGTGCACGTATACAGGCTGTAGAGCCTGCAGGGACACGATCGGCGAGCCGCCGGAGACGTACTGGCCGACGTTGACCTGGCGAATGCCGAGGACGCCGGAGAACGGGGCGCGAATGGTTTTGCGGTCGATGGACGCGCGGATCTCGCCGACTGCGGCCATGGCCTGCTTGTGCTCGGCGGCGATCTGGTCGTACATCGCCTGCGGGATCACGTCTTTCTCCCGGAGACCGCGCTTGCGCTCGAGCTCGAGCTGCTTGAGCTCGAGCTGGGCCTGGGCGGCCGCCAGCTGGGCCCGCTCCTGCTTGGTGTCTAGACGCACCAGCACGTCGCCCTTGCGCACATGCCGGCCGGACTCGAAGGCGATGCTCTCGATGATGCCGGGCAGATCGGCGCTCACGGTGACGCCCTGAACGGCCTCGACCGAGCCGATGGCATTCAGGGTGGTATCCCAGTTCTCCTGCTTCACCACCGCGGTCGTAACCGCCTCGGGCGGCGGCGTCCAGCCGCCCTGGGCCATGGAGGCCTTGATCTGGGAGAACTTGAACCCGCCGAGGATCGCCACGAACGTGATGACGATCGCCAGCATGATGAGCATTCGTTTACGCATGCGTTTTTTGACCTCGTTCCAGCTAAGAACCCGAAAACGCGGGTTTCTGTTCGATGCCGTGCGGCATTTTTGTTCGGGAGAGAAGGATACCGCCGCAACAGTCACATCGCCGAGAACTCTACGGGTGGTGGAAGGGTGGGTTTCCACGCCTTCGGTGAAGGCGGCGGAAGCGTCGGCGAACCGGCCTTGGCGGCCGATCAGCCGGTATGCTTTCTCCCGTGAGAAGAGTCGTTCCGCTGCTCCTTTTGCTTCTCTCTTGCGCCGCCCGTCCTCCCGCCGCCGGCGATCCCGAGGCGCGGCTGGCGCGGCTCGGGATCACCCTCCCGGCCGCCAGCGCTCCCGTGGCGAACTACGTCAACGCCGTGCGCAGCGGAAATCTTCTCTTCCTGGCCGGCAAAGGCCCGCGCCAGGCGGACGGGACGAACATCACCGGGAAGGTCGGGCGGGACCTGACGGTGGAGCAGGGCTACGCCGCGGCGCGGCTCGTGGGGGTGAACCAGCTCGCTGCACTGAAGGCGGAGCTGGGCGACCTGCGGCGCGTGCGGCGGGTGGTGAAGGTGCTGGGGCTGGTGAATTGCCAGTCGACGTTCACCGACCACCCGAAGGTGATCAACGGGTTTTCCGACCTGATGGTGGAGGTGTTCGGGGAGGCGGGCAAGCACGCGCGGTCGGCGGTGGGGGCGCCGTCGCTGCCAGGGGACATTGCGGTGGAGGTGGAGATGATTGTGGAGGTGGAGTGAGAGGGGCACGAGGGCACGCGGGCACGGAGGGGATCACGAGGGGGGAAGCGGCTTCTTCGCGTCCTCCGGCCTTCCCTTCGCCACCACTCCGCCGTCGCGCACGGATCGCCGGACGCGCGGGTCTCCCCAGTAGGTGATTCCTCCGCCGTGGACGACGGTGGCGGTCAGGGCCTGCCGAGGATGGATGAAGATCCTGCCACCCTGCTGAACGGAGGCGTCGATGACGTCCGCGGGGATCGATCGGACGTCGATCATGCCGCCCTGTTCGACGCTGGTCTCGATCGCGGCCTGGGCGCGGAACCCATCGAGGCTTTGCACCATCCCACCGTTCGACACGGAGACGGCCGCGATCTCCGGAGTGATGACCTCGATCCGGAGGCGCTCGCCGCTCGGACAATCCGGGACGCAGTGCTCGATCACCAAGCGCTGGCCGTCGGCGATGCGGACGCGCGTGGAGCGCGGATCGCCGGTGAGGATGGTCACGCGCTGGGTCTCGCCGTGGCGCAGGAGCACATGCCCTCCGTCATGCAGCTCGACCGATCGGAAGGGCCCGACGGGAATGACGGTCTGGGCCGCGGCGGCGGTCGCCGACAGAATCGCGACAGCGAGGAGTTTCCACGTGCGCATTAGGGCCTCCGTGCCTGGATAGACGCGCGGGACGGGAGTTCGTTAGTCAAAAGTCGACGTTCGGGACGTCGCGTCAGCGGATCTTCTTCGCGCGAACCGGCTCGCTCTCGCCGAAGTCGAACTCCAGCCCCGTGACCGACGCGCCTTCGCGCACGAATCGCACGCGCGTGGGTGTCGGCACCTTGAAAAAGAAATCGCCTTTCGGGGAGGCGAACATCTCCGAACGATCGCCTTTCGGGATGTCGATGAACATCCGCGTTCCCTCGCGCGTGATCGTGTACGTCCGCTTCTCGTTCCGCCGGTACTCACCGGCGTACGACTCGAGGAGAGCCTCGTCGAGCGTGATCGAAGTCTCCGTGCGCTCGGCGCGCTTCCCCAGCCACTTGTTCATCGCCGTCTCCGCGACCGCTTTGCAGGGATCGTCGGCACTCACGACGAAGTGCCGCAGAAACGAGCAGACGAACGGATTCGTCTCGACGCTGCTCGGGGCGTAGAAGCCGTCGGCCAGCGCTTCGCTGTTCGCGAGAAGAATCAGCGAGAGATTCTTCTCCGGCACTTTCAGATACATCGCCGAGAACCCGGTGCCCCAGTTTCCGGTATGCCAGATCAGCCGCTGGCCGCGGTACTCCTCGACGAACCAGCCCAGTCCGTACGGGAGCGGCTGGCCTGCATTCGAAACGAACGGCGTCCACGCCAGCTCCTGCGTCTTCGGCTCGAGAAAGACGTGGCGATCGATGGCGGCGTCGAACTTCGCGAGATCGCGCACGGTCGAGAGCAGACCTGCCGAGGCGCCGATGTCTTTGGCCGGGTAGGTATCGCGGACGATCTCGCCGGTGCCGTAGAGGGTGTACGGCTTGGCGAAACGCGCGAGGATGGGCGCGTAGCGGCGCGCGAGCTCGGGATCGTCGATCACGTCGTGGCTCGGAACGCTCCCCGTCATCTGCAGCGGCTCGAGAATCCGCTGCGTGAGCACCTGGTGAAACGGCGCGCCGTACTTTTTTTCGATCACCGGAGTGAGCGCGTCGTAGAGGTTTCCGTTGTACGCGTATCGATCGCCCGGCGTCCCTTCGGAGGTGTGACTGAGGATGTGGCGGACCTGCACGCGCTCGTCGGTGATCGCCGGTGCGTACCGCGAGGGCGTGTACTTCGCGATCGGCTCATCGAGCGAGAGCTGCCCCTTCTCCACGAGCTGCATCACCAGCGTCGAGCCGAACGTCTTCGTCACCGAGGCGACGTGGTACAGCGTGTCCGGCGTGGCAGGGACGCGGTTCTCGAGGTCGGCGTATCCGAAGCCGCGCGTCCAAAGGACCTTTTGGTTCTGCACGATCACGGCGGACATGCCGGGGATGTGGAGCGTGCGGCGGAGCTCGTCCGCCTCCCGCTCGAAGCTCGTGACCCGGTTGCCATTCGTCGATGTGCAGGCGACGAGGAGAAGCAACCAGAGCGCTCGTTGCATACCTGCCTGGACGGCACGCACGTCGTCGCGGTTAGGGGAAGGAAGCAGATATGCGGTGTAGGAAATCCGGTTGCGGCAGGTCGTCAAACATGAACATGCCTGCAAAGCGACGATCCAGGGCACTTCCATTGCTTCGCAGCCGTGCCTGCGAAGGACCCACGAAATGGCTAGAAAAACCCGAATCGCGTTTCTTTTCACGACAGTCCTGGTGCTTGCCGGCGTGACCCCTGCTCGCGCTCAGTCATTGAGAGTCATGACTTGGAACATCGCCCACGGCGACCTCGGCGGGTTGGCCGCCCACGCCGACTTCATCGTTGCCCAGGATCCACAGGTGCTGGTTCTGCAGGAGGTCAGCCCTGGTCAGGAGGCGACCTACGAGGCGCTGCTGGAACAGAGGACGGGCGTGCCCTGGAACGTGAAGTACAAGCAGAACTGCGAGCGATTCGGATCGCCGGACCCGGAGGCACCCAATCCGGTCTGCAATCAACTCGACGGCGACGGCGTGGCCATCCTCTCCCGGCTGCCGTTTCAGGACGAGCCGAGCGAGACGCTCCTGTTCGGTCGTGACGATTGGACGGATGCGCGCCGGGCGTTGCGCGTCAAGGTGCGCGTCGGTGGACAGGACGTGCAGGTGTTCGGTACGCACCTCGCGGCTGGTGCGGCATACGAACAAGTCCGCATCAATCAGATGAACGCGCTGAAGACGTGGATGAGCGGCTTCACCGGACCGCGGATCCTCGGCGGAGACTTGAATGCAGTGCCGGGGTCTCAGCCCATTCAAGTCCTGATGAGCGGCGGATACATCGACGCATGGGCCGCGCTCAGGCCGAGCGAGACCGGCTCGTCTTCCTTTACGCACAGCGCGACGGGCTCCCTGACCAGACGCATCGACTATTGGTTCTCCGAGGCGGGCAGCGCGGCACAGCCGTTCTCGATCGAGCGCCCGGCGTTTCCGAGCGGCACGCTTTCGGATCACTACTCGGTCGTGGCCGTCTACACGTTCAGCACGACGGCCCCAAGCCCCCTCGTCGGCCACTGGAAGCTCGACGATGGCAGCGGCAGCACGACAGCCACGGACTCCTCCGGCAACGGCGCCACGGGCACGCTGATCAACAGCCCGGCCTGGACGACCGGCGCGGTGGGCGGTGCCCTGAGCTTCAATGGCACCACCCAGCTGGTCTCGATCCCCAACCAGCCTTCCTGGAGCACGGTTTCGAACAAATACAGCGTGGCGTTCTGGGTCAAGGTCAAGCAGATCGAGGACTACGCCGGTGCCCTGGCCGTGGGCAACTGGGGCACGGGGACGCTCGAGATCATGACCACGAGCAACCGCTGGAACGCCCGGATCAAAACGGTCGGGCCGAACGGCTGGGCCTGCGACGCCACGTCGTCGACGCTCGGCTACCTGACGACCGTCGACAATGCCTTCCACCACGTCGCCCTGGTGCTCGATGCGGCGGCCAGCCGCTGCTATCTCTATTCCGACGGCGTGCTGGTTGCCACCGACGAGTACGTCGACGGAACGACCTCCTTCGGCACGCAGAACCTCAACATCGGCGGCTTCGGCGACGCCAACCGGCTCGAGAGCGTCATCGACGACGTGCGGCTCTACAACGCCGCGCTGACGCAGGCCGAGGTTCAGGCTTTGGCCAACATGGCACCGGACACGACGCCGCCGAGCGTGGCCATCACGGCGCCCTCCGCGGGGGCTACCGTTTCAGGACCGATCACCGTTTCGGCGAATGCCTCCGACAATGTCGTCGTCGCCGGCGTGCAGTTCAAGCTCGACGGCCAGAACCTCGGCGCCGAGGACACGACGACTCCGTACTCGGCGAGCTGGAACACGGCCTCCGCCTCCAACGGCAGCCACGACCTGACCGCCGTCGCCCGGGACGCCACCGGCAACATCGCCACCTCCGCCTCCGTGACCGTCACAGTCAACAATCCCACGGGCTCGGGCTCCCTCGTCGGCCATTGGAAGCTCGACGATGGCAGCGGCAGCACGACAGCCACGGACTCGTCAGGCAACGGCGCGACCGGCACGTTGATCAACAGCCCGGCCTGGACGACCGGCGCGGTGGGCGGCGCCCTGAGCTTCAACGGCACCACCCAGCTCGTGTCGATCCCCAACCAGCCTTCCTGGAACACGGTTTCGAACAAATACACCGTGGCCTTCTGGGTCAAGGTCAAGCAGATCGAGGACTACGCCGGCGCCGTGGCCGTGGGCAACTGGGGCACGGGGGCGCTCCAGATCATGACCACGAGCAACCGGTGGATGTTCCGGATCAACACGGACGGACCGAACGGCTGGGCCTGCGACGCCACGTCGTCGACGCTCGGCTACCTGTCGACCGTCGACAATGCCTTCCATCACGTCGCCCTTGTGCTGGACGCGACGGCCAGCCGCTGCTTCCTCTATTCCGACGGTGTGCTGGTCGGCACGGATGAATACGTCGACGGGACGACCTCCTTCGGTACGCAGAGCCTCAACATCGGCGGCTTCGGCGACGCCAACCGGCTCGAGAGCGTCATCGACGACGTGCGGCTCTACAACACCGCGCTCACGCAGGCCGAGGTCCAGGCTTTGGCGGCAGGAGGCGGAGGCTAGCGCGCTTCACGGGCTTACATGGTCCCATGACAAAACCTCGTAATACATCTTTTCCATTGTGGCCACATTGAGGTTCCATAAGTCTTGCGGGGTCTTCCCTCTTCTGCTGTCTTGATGATAACCCCTCAGACTGTCGCGGTGATGACGATATTCCATGGAAATCGCCTCGGACACTGCAATGCGCATATCCACCATGCAAAGGTAGAGAGCCGTCAGCTTTGCAACCAACACATCTTCGACATTGACGAAGCCCGGATGGTAGACGCCGTCGAAGCGTTCATTCCCGGGCAGTGCCTCCTTATTGTACTTTTTCATTCCTCGTAATGTACTCGGCTTCCACATGATCGAGCCGACGGGATATGGCGCTATGCCTCGCGCGACATAGTCGCGGGCGCACATCGTGGAATTCGGTCGATGAATGACCCTTCGATCATAACTACGGATGGCGATTTTGCTGAGCGCTGCTCCGACATCGGCCGGCGCGAGCGATTTCGCACGCGACCAGACGTCGTACATGAGATCATCGGAATGAAGCGGAGTGACGGCGCTGACGGCCTTGTATTCAGGGATGCTTTCGTGTCCCTCCAGCACGGCATCGATGCCGAAATTGAGAGCATTGGATGCGGTTTTGAGATCGGTTTTTGTTCGCTCCCTGCGCAGATACCGGATCCTGTGGTCCTCGTATTTCCACAAAACTCGCTGGATCCCTTCGGGATCGGGTGACCCGTCGTCGACGACGACATGAAGATGACCTGCTTTCGAACGAAGCATGTTGTTGACGCTGGCAACGCATCGATCGAAAAGCTTCAATCGCGACGGGAAATCCGGCGACACGTAGACCGGCGTGACGATCGCGATCAAGATCAACGAAGCGAGCCCTCCATGATTTGTGATCGGCGGCGCCAACTCCCGGCGGCGCTCACCGCCCTGCCGAGTCTGCTCATGGAGAGGCTTGAAAGCCGACAGTCCCTACCACCGAAAATGGAAAGGGGCTTTATTTTGCGTGTCCGGGACTTTTTCGGGGCTTGTCGCACGGCAACATGCACCGCCACCTCGGGCGAGCATGAAACGTTTTTCCTCGCTACGTCACTACTGAACAGGTGATCGGCGACAACATGATGCTCGCCGGCGTGGAGAACAACCAATGAAGAGAGCGGTTGCGTCACTGCTTTTGCTAGCCAGTTGTCTGGCTGTCGTTTCTTGCATGCCCAACCCTGCCCTTCGGGATCGCGGTGTGTTCATTCACTATACGCAAGTTGCGCGCTGTGGAACCTTTACGTTAGCCGACCCGACACAACCAGGCCCGCTACCAACGCAAGGCTCCGACGATCATGTCTATTTCGTCTACACGATCGACTCGATCGTCAACGAGTCAGCGGCTCCAGTTGATTTCAGGATGAGCAGTGACCAGTTTTTTGTCCCCACCGATACTCGAAATATGATTCTGCCTGGACGCGGAGCCACGACGGTCGATGTGCCGGCCCGCACTACGCGCGCCAACGTTGGCTACGTAATCATGCAGTACCATGTGTCCGATGCAGCCGCTGCCGACGCTGCGATCGCGGGCCGGGCCATATCCCGTTCGAACAGCCTACGTTTTACCCTGCGACCCGAGCAGCAACCCGTCGTGATGATTGGCGATAGTCGGGGCGCGGCCGTAGCGGCTCAGGCTTGCCGAGCCGATCGGCTCCCGGCGCTCCCGCGACTATAAGTCCGCACACCGCGTCGGGTCGAATTCGTTACCGTTCCCGACGATTCGGTCGGCCGAACGACCCTGGCGCCAAGTTGTGAACCGCCCACACGTGCCAGCCGCATGGCGGCACGCGGTTGCCGCGTATACCGCTGGACAGCGACACGCGATCTGCAACCCAGCATGAGTCGTACGTGGTCTTCGCCGTACGCCTTGCGGGCCGGCCGGGCTCTTCGTCGCCACCGAGGCCGCGCTCTAGGAGGTTCGTGGCGAAGCAGTGGCGAAAAGGTATGGCACGTGAGGAGTTTGTCGAGTCCCGTGTCGCGCGCGGCATTCTTGACCGCACGCTGAAGCACGCTCTGGTTCCTCGACCTGAAGGCCGGCGTCCTGGCGGCGGGGAAAAAGTCCTCGTGAGGAGGACCTCGGTCCTCGCGGGACTCCTACAGTGTTAATTCCATAACAAACTCGTTGTAAGGGCAAGGAGACACGGACAGAAGTTCGTGGGGGTATGCAATGCGTCGGTTCCTTCTGCCGATTTGCTCTCGCAGTCGCGCTGTCGATGACGGAGGCGATTGCACGGCAGGTCACGTTTCCGTTCACAGAAAGCGGCGACGCGGGATGCAGCGGCTGCTACGGTGGCATCTGGGCCGAGGGGACGTCTGTGACGGTGTCGTGCACGTTCCAGGATCCCCTTCCTGTGCCGTACCTGGCGAAGAGTTTCAGCGCGCAGCGGACGATCGCACGCTCACTCCCCTACTCATGGGCGGGCGTGCCGGTGATCGTCGCCTATCTGAACGGCGTTCAACTGGGCACTCCGCAGGTCATCGGGTCGTATGGGTACTGCTACAACGGGACATTGGTCACGGTTTACAACTTCCAGAGCGCCTACCATGACGGCGGGATCCCGGGATATGTCTACGGCGGAGCGAACACCGTGACCTGGGTGGTCCACAACGGGACGATCGAGTGGGACAAGTGTTCGGAACTCTGAATGGGATCGCCGATCCCCGGCGCGTGGAGTTGTGGCAGGAGGGCGCGCCTTTCATCTCCGGGACACGCGGCTTGCAGGCCAACTGCCCCGCGTACGACGTCGACATCGGCGCGAAGCTCACCGAATCAGGCTCCCCGCTTCCGGGGGTTTCGTTGAATCTCGTATCCAGCCGGAACTTTCCTGGCAGCTCGCCGGACGTGATCCTCGCTCCTCCCGCGACCGACGCAGCAGGAGTGACCAGGGCACGGATGTACTCGTGGAAGCAGGGCGCGGCAGCGATCAGTGAGCGCACGATTCCCACAACGCCGGTGGACATCACCTTCACAGAAGCGCCCTATACAGGCTCCTTCTACGTAACCGCCTACTACACGATCGAGGAAGCGGATGCTCACGGCCCGCCGGTCGTGAATCCCTGCGGCGTGACCGGCACATTCCGCGGCGGTTTCCTGCGCGAGATCCGAATGGAAGGCTCGGGCGTGGCGCTCGACGGGCGAACGATCCAATACGACACGGCAGCCAGCACGCGTCATGTCGACTGCTACATGACCTCCCCGTGTCCTCTCACCGCATCCGGAGCATGTGCCGTAGCCGGAAGCACCGTTGCCGTCGATCGCACGCTGATCCCGCTGCGATCGACGATTCGAATGAGCCAATCGGGCCTGCGCCAGGCCGACGATACCGGCGAGGCAATCACCGGATACCGCATCGACCTGTACGTTGGCCACGGAAGGACCGCCTACCGAACGTGGTTGCGCAGCATTGGGAACCACGATGAAACCGTCTCCTACGTGAGCGGAGGTGGCACATGCAACTGATGGCAATCGCATTCATGGCCGCGGCACTTTTCTCGCCCGGAGGGCGGTTGCTGCCCGTCGCTCGAGAAGGCTGTCGTGCCATCTATGTGCACGAGGACGCGAAGCAGTTGTTCATGGCGGACGATGAGAGAGTCGGCGTTCCGCTGCTGAGCGATGAGCGTGGGATTCGCCACCCGCGCTGGTCGCCGGACGGAACGCTCATTGCGTACGCGAACGATTTTCGGCTCCGTGAGAACGACGTCGTCAGTGAGATCGTGGTGCGCCGGGTATCAGACCTGTCCACGCAGCGAATCCCCCTCAGTCTGGAGGACGGAGTGAAAGACGTCAGCCAGCTCGGCTGGAGAGACGAACACACGCTCTGGATCGAAGGCCACGTCAACCCGCGCGCGGCGGTGTATTACGAATGGGATGTTCGGAGCGGGCGCCGCACGCGGGAGACTCTCGGAACTTCATTCGCGTACTCGCCGGATCGTACGCACTTGGCCTACATCGCTCACGATCCGGCTCCCGGGTCCACTGCCCCTTCGGCTCTGATGCTGGACGGTGAACCGGTGTACCGCATCACCGGAGGGAAGCTGCGCGGCCCGATTCAATGGTCGCCAAGCGGCGAGGAGATCGCCTTCGCGCGCGTGATGGAGGGCAACGTCACTCCGATGGTCGTCACGCGCCGAGGAGAAGAGAGGTCGAGTTCTGTGAGCTGGCTGAACGACGAGACCTCCCGTCGCGTGGTGACGGAAACGCTGGACTCCAAGGGAAACCGCGTTCGGACCTTCGTCGTGGAAGACCTCCACTGCCGCTAAACACGTCCTCAACGACGAGGAAATGTCCTCGCGAGGAGGACAACTTCAGAAATGCACACAGAGGCACGGGGGGCAGAATTGCCATCACCAGCGCCGACAAGCTCCGGACTATCACTGGCGTTTCCGTTACGTGCAGATTTCCTGGTCGCGCAAGTTTCTTCATGGATCGACCGCTTGTAGAAGCTAACCCCCCAAAAAAACACGTCGGGGGGGGG
>JBIOTX010000228.1:0-11562 GCA_044866315.1 Thermoanaerobaculia bacterium
CTTGTACCTCATCCTCGAGCCCGATCTGCGCATCGCGGCGGTCAGCAACGCCTATCTCGCCGCCACGATGACCCGGCGTGAGGAGATTCTCGGGAAGGATCTGTTCGATGTTTTTCCCGACAATCCCAACGATCCCGCCGCCACGGGCGTGCGCAATCTGCGTGCTTCGCTCGAGACCGTTCGGCGCACCGGGGAAACGTTCGTCGCCAAGGAGCTGGCGGTGTCACTCGACCGCGGCAGCAGCCGGGAGGAGAGAATCTTCAACGTCGTCTGCCAGCCGATGACCGGCGTCGAGGGCACCACGGATGGCGTGGTGTTGTTCGGGTTCGATGTCACCGATGAGGTCCATGCCCGGCGCAAGCTCGAAGCGCTGGCCGAGCGTCTCGGCGAGGCGGATCGCGAGAAGGACGAGTTCATCGCCGTCATTTCTCACGAGCTGCGCACTCCGATGACCTCCATCCTCGGATGGACGCGCATGCTTGCCCTCGGCGACCTGGACGAGGCGACGCATGCCGAGGCCCTGGACGCGATCGAGCGCAGCACCAGGGCCCAGGCGAAGCTGATCGAGGACCTTCTGGACGAATCGCGGATCGCTTCCGGCAGGCTGAGACTGGAGATGCGCGCGGTCGACCTGGCGACGATCGCCGCCGAAGCCGTGCGCATGGTTCGCCCGACCGCCGAGGCGAAAGGAATCGCCCTGTCGTTCAACCCGGGCGAGGGACGCTATTCCTCCTTCGGCGATCCCGCGCGTCTGCAGCAGGTCATCGGCAACGTTCTCGGGAACGCGATGAAGTTCACCCCGGACGGAGGTCGCGTGGCCGTGCGCGTCAGCGGCGATGACTCCTTTGCCACGATCGAGGTGACCGACACGGGCCGCGGGATCGACCCGGCCCTGCTTCCGCACGTCTTCGACCGTTTCCGTCAGGGAGAAGGGCAGGGCCAGCGGCAGAGCGGCCTTGGCCTCGGTCTGGCGATCACCCGTCATCTCGTGGAGATGCACGACGGCAGCGTGGAAGCGTCGAGTCCGGGCCAGGGAAAGGGAGCGACGTTCCTCATTCGCCTGCCGCTCCGCGAGCCGGCGAGCAGCGCCGTTTTCGCCGGACGCAATCCGTCGTCGCGCGCGGCGGCCTTGCCGCGCCTCGATGCCATGCGCGTGCTGATCGTGGAGGACGAGATCGACAACCGGGCCGTGCTCGCGGCCGCGCTCAGGCGCTGCGGGGCGGAGATTCAGTGCAGCACAACGGCGGCGGCGGCGCGCGAGGTCATGGAGACGTGGCATCCCCACGTTCTGGTGTGCGACATCGCATTACCGGACGGCGACGGCTGCACGTTTCTGGCGGAGGCGCGCACGCGCGGCATCACCACGCCCGCCCTCGCGCTCACCGTCTTCGGACGACCGGACGAGCAGGCCCGGATTCTGGCCGCCGGCTTCGATGTGTTCCGCCAGAAGCCGATCGATCCGGTCGATCTCGCCCACGAGGTGTCGCGTCTGGGCCGGCGCGAGGGTGTGCTCTCCGCCGCGGAGTAGGTTCGCGGTGCGGCGGGAAACCGCCGCCGATCAGCCGCACCGAAGGTGCCGGCTGCATCGCGGCGAGCAACCGCGGCGGCGAAGCCGTCCGCGCGTTGCAGTAGTTGGTGGAGGCGGGGGGAGTCGAACCCCCGTCCGAAAACAGTGGCAGCCTGGCTCCTACATGCTTGTCTCTCCGTTTGATCTCGTCCGCGTCTTGTCCGGAGAGCGGGAACCGGACACGGACCAGCCTCTTAGTCTCGTGACGTACGCGTAGGCGTTGCGCACGTCACCAGCTCGCATCATGACGCTCGGCCCCGCCGCCGCGAGCAGGCGGCGGGCGAGCGCTCACGGGTTTTTAGGCCGCGAGGGCGAAGTCGTTGTTCGCGTTTATGTGGTTCGATCGGTTTTACGAGCGGATCGAGCTCGGCATGCAACCACGACCCCGACATGTCCCCGTCGAAGCCGGTGCGCCCCCAGGTTGTCAACGAACCACACCGCAAAACGGGTACGGCAGTGGCAGAATTTCGAGCTTCATGTTCGACGAGATCGTCGCCCGCGCCTTCGCCGAGGACCTGCCGGACGTCACCAGCGAGGCCATTTTCGAGCCGGCCGAGCGCGGATCGGCGAAGTTCCTGGTCAAGGCCGAGGGGGTCATTGCCGGGCTCGCCGTGGTGGAGGCGGTGTTCCGGAGGCTCGATTCCACGGCCGAGGTTGCCCTGGAGGCCGAGGATGGCGATACGGTCCGGCCCGGCGACATCGTCGCGGCCGTCAGCGCCTCGGTGATCGCCCTCCTCTCCGGCGAGCGGACCGCGCTGAACCTGATGCAGCGCGCCTCGGGGATCGCCACCGCCACCCGGCGGTACGTCGACGCGGTCCGCGGGACGAGGGCGAAGATCTACGACACGCGCAAGACCGCGCCGGGCCTGCGCGTGCTCGACAAGTACGCGGTCCGCTGCGGGGGAGGGGAGAATCACCGCTTCGGCCTCCACGACCTGTTTTTGGTCAAAAACAACCATGTCGACCGCGCGGGCTCGATCACCGCAGCGGTGCAGCGCATCCGCGCGCGACGGATGCCGCAGAAGATCATGGTCGAGGTGCGCGACTTCGCGGAGCTCGAGGAGGCGCTCGCGCTCGGGCCCGATTTCATCCTCCTCGACAACATGACCCCCGCCGAGCTGCGCGAGGCCGTCGCCTTCACCGCCGGCCGTGTTCCGCTCGAGGCCTCGGGCGGCATCACCCTGGAAACCGTCCGCGCCGTGGCCGAGACGGGGGTCGACCGGATCTCTGTCGGCGCGCTCACCCACTCCGTGACCGCGCTCGATATCTCCATGCGTATCCAGACGTAAGCGCGCGTGGCACGTCCGTTGCGCTGGGAGGTCGCCAATGGCGGCTTTCACGATCGCAATCGTGGACGACGATGCGGCCATCCGCCGGCTCGTGCGTCTCTTCCTGCACCGCTCGGGGTACGAGACTCTCGAGTGCACCACCGGGACGGAGGCGCGCGAGATGCTCACGAGCCAACACTGGGACCTGGCCATCCTCGACCGCCGTCTGCCCGATCTCGACGGCGTGGTGCTCGCCCACGAGCTGAAGTCGAACCCCGACTTCCGCGCGCGCTACGTGATCATGCTCACCGGCGAGGACGAGCAGGAAGACAAGATCGAAGGCCTGGAGCTGGGAGCCGACGACTACATCACCAAGCCCTTCCAGTCGCCCGAGCTGATGGCCCGCATCCGGGCCGGCAAGCGCATCGTCGACCTGCAGAAGGAGCTGATCGAGACCAACCGCCGGTTGGAGCTGCTCTCGATCACCGACGGCCTGACCAAGCTGCACAACCACCGCTACTTCCAGGACGAGCTGTCCCGCGCCTTTGAGGAGTCGCAGCGCTATCAGCGCCCACTGTCGCTGGCGATGATCGACATCGACTTCTTCAAGAAAGTGAACGACACCTACGGCCACGCCGTGGGCGACGAGGTGCTCAAGTGCGCCGCGCGTCTGTTCCGCGATTCCGTGCGCAGCACGGATCTCGTGGCCCGGTACGGCGGCGAGGAGTTCGCGGTGATGATGCCGGAGACGACGCTGCCGGACTCGATCGCCTTCGCGGAGAAGATCCGCGCGCTCGTGGAGTCGACGACGATGGGCACGCAGGCGGGCGATCTGAAAGTGACGGTGAGCATCGGCGTGGCCAGCGTGCCGCTCACGCGCATCCACTCGCCGAAGGAGCTGATCGTGGCCGCGGACAAGGCCCTGTACCGGGCCAAGAGGGGTGGGCGCAACCAGGTCCAGGCCGAGAAGCGCCGCGAGGGACTGGCGCGCGCGCCGCGCACGCCGGAGCCGGCGCGCGCCGAGGTGCGTTAGACCTCGGCCAGCTCGCGCGCGCAGCGCTCGATCTCGGAGCGCAGGTCGACGACGTACTGCCGGGCCTTCTCGACCGTCCCCGCGCTTCCGCCCATGCTCTCCAGCGTCTTCTCCAGCGCCGCGGCTTCCGTGGAGATGCGCTGGTAGCCGTAGCTCCCGCCGGAGCCCTTCAGCTGATGGGCCAGATAGGTCAGCCGCTCCAGCGCCTCGGGGGAGTCTCCCTGGCCGAGGGCGGACTCCATTTCCGAGACCTTGTCCCGCGCCTCGTCGAGAAACTCCCGCTTCAATTCGTTCAGCTCGTAGTCCACCATCACGGTACCCGCTGACGGCCCGGTGCATGGGGTATGCCGCCGTCCGCGCTAGACTCTCCGCGGTCCATGGCTCCCGAGACGCTGATCATCCCCCGCGCGCCCTTCGACATCGAGGAGCCGTGGTCGACGCCGGCCCGCTGCCGGCCGGTGCGCCTGCGCCGGGCGACGGACGCCGCCGCGCCCCGCCTGGCCACGAGCATCGCGGCCTGGTTCGATGCCGAGTACCTCACCGTGCTCTTCTCCGCGGCC
This sequence comes from Thermoanaerobaculia bacterium, assembly GCA_044866315.1. Classification (GTDB taxonomy): domain Bacteria; phylum Acidobacteriota; class Thermoanaerobaculia; order Gp7-AA8; family Gp7-AA8; genus QHVT01. The sequence continues at coordinate 4,429 of JBIOTX010000228.1, forward strand.
GATGACCACATCCACGCCACGCACATCGCCCGCGACGAGCCGCTGTACGAGGAGGACGTGGTGGAGCTCTTTCTCGCTCCGGACGGCCTGACGCGCTACTACGAGATCGAAGTCAGCCCCAAGGGCTCCATTTTCGACGCCGTCATCGACTCGCCGGACGGCGTGCGCGCCACCATGCGCGCGGACGTGGACTGGACCTGCGAGGGAGTGATGGCCGCGGTGCGGAAGGTGGTCGAGTCGGGAGGAGCGATCACCGTGGACACGGTCGTGCGCGTGCCGTTCTCCGCGCTGGGACGGGCGACGCCCGGGGATGGCGAGACCTGGCACGGCAACTTCTTCCGCATCGACCGCCACCCCGACCATGGCGACGAGTTCAGCGCCTGGCAGCCGACCCTGAAGAGCCCGCCCGACTTTCACGTGGCGGCGGCGTTCGGGGCCCTCCGGTTCCAGGACTAGGCGTTCCGCTTGCAGACGAGTGCGCCTCGGTGCGCAAACTCGTCCTTCTCCTCAGCGCAGTTCTCTCTCTGACCGCGTTCGCGCAGTCCGGCGTGTGGGGCGAGCGCGGGATCAGCCGGCGCTTCGTCCTCCGCGGCAACGTGCTCTACGCCGCGGACGGCCGGGGTGTGGCCGCCTACGACGTGTCGAACGCGGCGAGCATCCGCCGGATCGACGTCGAGAGCTTCGACGACGAGACGAAGGACCTCGCCATCCGCGGCGGGGAACTCTTGGTCGCGACCACGGCCACGATCGACCGCTTCGCCATCGAGAGCGACGGCACGCTGACCTATCAGGCCACGACTCGCATCGCCGGGGGCGTGACGCGCGTTGCCGCGAACGACACGCTCGCGGCGGCGATCACCACGCGCGCGGTGCTGGTGCTCGAAGGCGGCACGGTCGTGCGGCGGATCGACTTCGGCGCCCAGCCGACGGCGATCATCTTCGTGGGCGATCTGCTCTACGTCGGCATCGAGGAGAGGTCGACGTACGTCTTCGATCCGGATGTCAGCGAGCCGCTGGACGTGTTGTCGGTGACGCCGAACGACTTCGCGTTGAACGGTACGACGCTCTGGGCCACGGGCGAGGTCCTCAAGGGTCTGTATGCGGTCGACGTCAGCGATCCCGACCGGCCGAAGATCCGCGGCACCGCCGGCACGGGGACGATGCGCCTCACCGCGATTGCGGTCGCCGGGACGCGCGTGGTTGCGGTCGAAGAGCCGAACCGCGTGCACGTGTTCGATGCCTCCAACGTCGCCGAGCCGCGCCTCGTCGGGACGATCACCGACTGGGCGCGCGTGGTCGCCGCGAATGCGACCCGCGTCTTCCTCTCCGGCTCGATCACCGACGAGGAGACGAAGTGGTTCGAGAGCGGCGGCGTGTTCGAGACCGGCCTTCCCGTCCGCGCCTACGACGCCGCGTCCCTCGCGGCCGTGGGCGAGGTCCGCGATCTCGCCGGACCGCTCAGCGGCGTGCAGACCGACGGCTCGATCGCCTACGTCGTCGATCCGCCGTATTTCCGGGTGCTCGACGTCTCCACCACCGCCGCGCCGAAGGAGATGGCCGCGCTGCTGATCCCGGACATCCAGTACCACGTCCGGGTCAAGAACAAGCTGGCCATCCTCTACGGCCGGGCCAAGGTGAACCTGATCGACGTGTCCGATCCCTACAAGCCGCGGCACATCGGGACGTACGATGCCGAGGGGCACCCGCCGAGCGCGGCGGCCATCGCGAAGGACACCATCGTCGAGGCCAACAACCACAGCGGCCTGCACGTGGTCGACTACGCCAACCCTGCCGAGCCCTACCAGATCGCCGGGCGGATCTTTCACTACCACGACCTCGCCGCCGGCGACGACGCCATCTACACGCTCCAGCACTCGACGTTTCTGACCGCGGACATCACCGACCGCACGCGCGTGGTCGACCGGCAGACGATCGTCGAGGACTATCTCCAACTGGACATCGTCCCCCCGAACGCGCCGTATCCGCACCACGTGATCCTGCGCTGGGGCCAGGGGATGACCATCTTCAGCCTGGAGGCGGACCGCTTTCATCCGGTCGAGAGCGCTTTTGTCCCCATGACCGGACACGGCCTTTTCGGCGTCTCCGAGCGCTTCGCCTTCATTACCGTCGAGGACGGCTTCCTGCACCGGCTGGACGTGGTGAATCCGGGCCCTCCCACCCCCACGTCCATGCGGGTCACCACGCCGATGCAGATCTCCGCCGCCGGCGAGAAGGTGGTCGTGGCCGACCAGTACCGCCTGCGGATCTACGGCCCGAACACCGATCCGCCCCCTCCGCCTCCGCCCCCACCGCCGCCCCCGCCTCCCGTGCGGCGGAGGTCGGTGCGGCACTGAGCGACATCCCTGTGAACGTCCGTAACCTGTTGAATCACAGGGAATTCATTCGACTTTTTCTGATTTGTAAATGGCACTCCGACCGATCGGCAGTAGAGTGAGCAGCGGCTTAAGGGGCCCCATTTCGTTCGATGGTTCACAGCACCTCCAAGACGATTCTCGTGGCGATTCTTGTCGCCGCCGCAGCGCTCTCTGCCGACGAGCCGAAGTGCAACGCCACCGCGCGTGAGTGCGATCAGCAGATCCGGCAGATGCTCAGCGGCCGGCGCTTCCTGGGCGCCACGATCGACGAGCTCAAGCCCGGACCCGGTCTGGTGATCAAGGCGATCAAGGACAACGGGCCCGCGGCCCGGGCCGACCTTCGCGTCGGCGATCGCCTGATCGCCATGAACGGGAAGTCGCTCACGCAGGCCACGACGAAGGATTTCAAGCAGATCCTCGCCGAGGCCCGTTCGACCGGCAGGCTCTGGATGATCGTCTGGCGCGCGGGTGCGTACAAGAGAGTCGAAGCCCGGCTGGAACCGTACACGAAGGAGCAGATCGACAAGATCATCGCCGCCCATATCGCCCAGAGCCACACCTCTACGGCCGGCGCGCAATGATCCGAGTCCCTGAAAGCCGATGGTCCGCGCGATTCTCGCGAAGTTGAGGAATGCCTCCCGCGGCGGAGGACGGCCGGACCACGTCTCGATCTTCCTTCCCTTCCTGATCGTCTCCATCGGCCTGGGCGCGCTGGCCTGGCGCTCGTACTACCTCTCCAAGAAGACCGAGACCAACGCCGAGAACTTGGCCAAGCAGTCGGCCGGCTACGCGGCGGAGATCACCGCCCGACGCATCGACGGCGCCGTCCGTGCGGAGATGGCCCGGGCCTCGGACGATTGGCAGCAGATCGAGCGGCACATCGGCGACCCGACCTTCGAGGCCCTGCGCGACTGGATGACCAAGCAGGACTGGATGGTCTCGGCCATCTACGTCCCCGACTATGATCCGGCCAGCTCGATCTTCGTCACCGAGGTTCCCTCCACGGCGAAGGCCGAGACCCGCTTCATCCGCGAGTTCTTCACCGCCACCGGCACCATCCGCTACAACTACGATCCCCAGCGCCTGCTCGACGCGGTCCACAACAGCATCCGCCGGCAGCCGCTCGTCAGCGCCCACGGTTCGGCCATCCAGCAGCAGGCTAACGTCACCGTCGTGCGCGTCGTCAAACCGGACGTGGAAGAGGTCGACGACGGGTTCGCGGTGGTGGCGCCGCTCAGCGCGCCGCTGGCGTCGTTCGGCGTCCGCGCCCACGTTCCCACGGCCTACGTCGGCGGCAAGGGATGGGAGAACCAGCGCGTGGTCAGCCTCTGGGTGAGCCTGCTCGCGCTCGCTCTCATGGGCGTCGGCGCCGTGCTCGCCCACCGCGGCCTCAACAAAGAGGCGGAGACGATGATGCTGCGCGGCGCGCTGATCGCCAACGTCTCCCATGAGCTGCGCACGCCCCTCTCCATGATCCGCCTCGGCGCCGAGACCCTCAAGCGCGGCAAGCTCAAGGACCGCGAGCGCGCCGAGATCGAGGACCAGATCCTCCGCGAGGTGCTCCTGCTCTCGCACCTGGTCGAGAACGTCCTCGACGTGGCCCGCATCCAGAACCGCAGCACCAAGGCCCTGGCCTTCACCCCCGTGCATCCGCGCGACCTGATCCGCAACCTGATCTCCACCTACGAGTCGTGGATCCGCAGCAAGGGCTTCAGCGTGGTCGTGGAGATCGACGACGCCATCGGCGAGCAGCTCTGGGACCGCGACTCCGTGTCCCGGGCCCTGCTCAACCTGATCGACAACGCCATCAAGTATTCGGCGGACGACAAGCGGATCGACGTGGTGCTCCGCCAGAACGACGAGTACGTGATCCTCGAGGTCCGGGACCGGGGCATCGGCATCGATGCCAAGGACACGCAGAAGATCTTCGACCCTTACTACCGGGCCCAGTTCTCCGATACCTCCACCCGGCGCGGGGCGGGTCTCGGCCTCACGCTCGTCCAGCAGATCGTCACCTCCCACGGCGGGAAGGTGGAGGTCGACTCCGCCCTGGGCGCCGGCTCCACCTTCCGGCTCATGTTCCCCCGCGACCTCGCCAACGTTCCCGAGGTCGTTCCCCCTCTGGTCCGGGCCCGGGAGGCTTTCTGACGCAACTTTTGCCCTGACACACGCGTAACACTGCGATAGGGAGAGGACTGCATGACCAAGATTCTGATCGTCGAGGACGAAGCGGGGCTGCGGCAGGGCCTCGAGATCAATCTCCGCCACGAGAACTACGAGACCGTGACCGCCGGCGACGGCGAGGAGGCCATCCGCCTCTTTCATGCCGAGGGGCCGGACCTGGTGCTGCTCGACCTCATGCTCCCGAAGAAGAGCGGCTTCGAAGTCCTCGACCACATCCGCAAGGTCTCCAAGGTCCCGGTGATCCTCCTGACCGCGCGCGGGCAGGAGACGGACAAGGTTCGCGGCCTGCGCGGCGGCGCCGACGACTACGTGACCAAGCCCTTCGGCGTGCAGGAGCTCTTCGCCCGCATCGACGCCGTCATGCGCCGCAGCGAGGCCGTGACCTCGACGGCCAAGACCGTCTGCGAGGACTCCCTCATCCGCCTCGATCCCGCCACCCGCGAGGCCTCGGCGAACAACCAGAAGCTCAAGCTCTCGCCGAAGGAGTTCGACCTCCTCATGTACCTCTTCAAGAACCGCGAGCGAGTCGTCCCCCGCGACGAACTGCTCTCCCGCGTGTGGAACTACCGCGTCGATCTGAACCTCAACAGCCGGACCGTGGACACGCACGTCACCCGCCTCCGCCGCAAGCTCCAGAAGGCGGTCGGCACGGACGCGGCCGTGATCGTGGCCGTGGCCAAGATCGGCTACCGCTACCTCGGCCAGGCCAGCGGCGCGGCGGTCGCCCACTAGTTCAGGTACAATTCGCCCCTCATGACTCGAACGGTTCGCGCGTGCGCCTGTCGTTGCCCGAACACGGGCCCGTTCGAGATGTGTACTTAGGTACAGCCAGTCAGTCGTCGAATCCGGACCCGAGCCTCACGGCCGGGTCCTTTTGCTTTTGGAAAGGAGCGAACATGCACGGGAAGATCTACGACAGCATCACCCAGCTCATCGGAAACACGCCGCTGGTGCGGATCAACAAGGTCGCGCCGGAAGGGGCGGCGGAGGTGATCGCCAAGCTCGAGGCCTTCAATCCCCTCTCCTCGGTGAAGGACCGCATCGCCATCTCCATGGTCGAGGAGGCGGAGAAGGCGGGCGAGATCGGGCCGGGGGCGGTCATCGTCGAGGCCACCAGCGGCAACACCGGCATCGGCCTGGCCTTCGTGGCCGCGGCGAAGGGCTATCGCTGCGTGCTGGTCATGCCGGACACGTTCTCCGTCGAGCGGCGCAAGCTCCTCCAGGCCCTGGGCGCGGAGCTGGTGTTGACGCCGGGACCGCTCGGGATCAAGGAAGCCCAGCGCAAGGCAGACGAGATCGTGGCCCAGACGCCGGGCGGGTGGCTGTCGCGCCAGTTCGACAACCCTGCGAACGTGAAGATCCACCGTGAGACCACCGCGCGGGAGATCCTGCGCGACACGGGCGGGCGGGTGGACGCGGTCGTGGCCGGCGTGGGCACGGGCGGTACGGTCAGCGGCGTCGGCCAGGTGCTCAAGAAAGAGCTGGGGAAGGACAACATCCTCATCGTCGCCGTCGAGCCGGTCGAGTCGACCGTGCTCAAGGGCGGCACGCACAGCCCGCACAAGATCCAGGGCATCGGCGCGGGGCTGATCCCGGCGATCTACGACGCCTCGGTCGTCGACCGGATCATCGACGTCGCCTTCGACGACGCGGTGAACGTGGCCCGCCGGCTGTCGAAGGAAGAGGGCCTCTTCGTGGGCATCTCCGCCGGGGCGGTGGCATGGTCGGCATTCGAGATCGCCAAGGAGCTCGGGCCGGGCAAGCGGGTCGTGGCCGTGCTGCCGGACACGGGCGAGCGGTACCTGTCGACGGCGCTCTTCGAGTACACGGACCTCGTCAACCAGCCGGCGACGACGCCGCAGATGCTGGCGGCCATGCAGGCCGCAGCGGCGCCGCCCGTGGCCGCGCCATAATCGGGGCGTGCAATCCAGGATCGCCTGGCTGGCCGCCGCGACGCACGTCATCGCCTCTTTCGCGATGCTGCTGATGCTTCGCGGCGGCCTGCCCGGCGTCGCCGAGGAGGAGCGCCTGGCGTACATGCAGGCGCACCCGGCGCTGTGGACCGCGGGGTGGCTGACCTGGCACCTCGCGGTCATCTCCCTCATCGCCTTCAACGTCGTGCTGGCGCTGCGCTTCCGCGGCGTCGCCTCGATCACCGCCGTCGCCCTGACCACCGCGGGTGCCGCCATCGACCTTCCCACCCAGGCGCGCTACATCGGCATCCTGCCGTCGCTGCGCGGCGAGGCCTTTGCCGCGCTCGACCGCGAGCTGGAAGTGCTCACCGGCTACGCCGCGAACGGCCTGTACACGCTCGCCTTCGTGCTCCTGGTCGTGGCGGGATGGCGCGAGCTGCCTCGCCTTGCGCTCGTGCTGGCGATTCCCGTGGCGGCGAGCGGCTTCGCCTTGTCGATCGCCGCGCTCCTGCATGATGCGCAACTCGAGCTCCTCACCTCGGCCGTCCTCTTTCCCGTCTTCACGCTCTGGATCATCGTGGTGGCGCTTTGGCTGCGAAAAGACGAGTGATCGTGACCGGCTACGGCGGCGTCTTCGGGACGCTGCTGGCGAAGGAGCTGGC
>JBIOTX010000229.1:0-2350 GCA_044866315.1 Thermoanaerobaculia bacterium
GTGAAGCTGTTTCAGCGCAGCCAGGGCCTCGAGGCCACCGGTGTCGTCACGGACGTCACCTGGGAGGCTCTCATCGAGCCGCAACGAACGGCCACGGCGGCCGTCGATGGCGCGCGAAAGTCGCTGAGCGAGGCCGTCGCTCTGTGCGCGGAGCGCCACCTCGCTGCCAATGCCCGCGAGGTCGGCGGTCAGAATCGCGGGCCATGGGTGCGACTGTACATGGGCGGGCGCGATGGCCGCCCATTCGCGTGGTGCGCCGGGTTCGCGACCTATTGTCTGCACCAGGCGGCGGCGTCGCTCGGCAGGGCGGCACCCTTGCCGCGGGTCATCGGCGTGCCGAGGCTGGCGAGGATCGCGCGCGCCCGGAATCGTTTCATCGCCAAGCCGTCGGTCGCCGAGCGCCGCCGCATCGCGCCCGGCAGCCTGTTCGTCGTGCGCGGCGGGAAGCACGGCTGGAGTCACGTCGGCATCGTGACCGCCGTCGAGGACGAGATCTTCACCACGATCGAAGGGAACAGCAACGACGATCTGCAAACGAACAGCTACGAAGTGTGCAGACGGATCCGGTCGTTCGAGTTCGAGACGAAGGATTTCATTCGTGTGGATTAGCGCGCACGACCCCCGTGTCAGCGCCGGGCGTCCCGCCTGGCGGTCACGACGGCCTCGGACTGGCGATCGCCGATTCCATTTTTGCCAGACGCTTCGGTAGCGCTACGGTGGGCGTTGCTGCGGGAATCACTCGCGACGGTAGCTCTACGGTGCGTGTTGCTGGCCGAAGCACTTGCGTTGCTCGGCGAAGCAACCTTGCCGGCTCCTGAAGCACCTGTTGCGGTGTCGGGAGCACCGGCGAGGCTGCGCGAACGTCTCATGACCGTTCAAAGAGTGGAAAAACGTCCTGCGGGATCAAGGTCGACCGCGCGTGCAGCGTGTTCGCCGCAAAAATCAGCTGTCCGCACCGTACGGCTACGGTCGCGAGTGATTCCCGCAGCAACACGCACCGTAGGGCTACCGTCGCGAGTGATTCCCGCAGCAACACGGTTGCTTGAGGAACCGACGAGGTTGATTCGCGCACGGATGCGCGTCATTCCGGAACCAGCGGCAGCGCTTCGCCTGGCCACGCCGCTGGTTCGCGAAGCGTGCGTCCGGTCGGGCCAGCACGCAGGCAGCGAACGGCCCGAGCCGCGCCGCTCGTTCCACCCCACCGCCCGCTGGTGACTTCGTCGCGGCCTCGCACCGAATGGCGGACGTACGCTCCCGGCATGCGAACGACCCTGCTGGTGGCGTGGACGCTGCTCGCGGTTCCCACCGGGAGTCCATCGGCTGAAGTCACGGCGGCTCGGCTGCGGGACGAGGCGCTGGGCGACTCACGGGCGATCGCCATCCTGCGCGAGCTCACCACGCGCTTCGGTCCGCGGCCGGCCGGCTCGGCATCGGAGCGCGCCGCCGCGGAGTGGTGCGCGGCGCAGATGCGCGGGGCCGGGCTGGCGAACGTGCGCATCGAGTCGTTCCCGATCCAAGCCTGGGTGCGCGGCGCGGAGAGGGCCGAGATCCTCGCTCCCTTCTCCCAGACGCTGTCCGCCACCGCCCTCGGCGGAACCGATCCCACACCCCCGATGGGCGTCGAGGGCGAGGTGGTCGTCTTCGCGACGCTGGATGCGCTCCAGGCGGCGCCCGCGGGATCGCTGGCCGGGAAGATCGCCCTCCTCAATTATCAGATGCCGCGCCTGGAGTCGGGCGTGGGATACAACCTCGCCACGCGCGGGCGCGGCGAAGGGCCGGGCGAGGCGGCGAAGCGCGGCGCGGTCGCGTTCCTGCTCCGCTCCGCGGGCACGGGACGGCACCGCTTCCCGCACACGGGCTCCACGCGCTTCGACCATGGACGCGTGCCCATCCCGGCGTTCGCCCTCGCCGCGGCGGACGCCGATCAGCTCGTCCGCCTCGGCGCGCAAGGACCGGTGCGCGTCCGCCTCTTCTCCTCCGGACACAACGTGCCGGACGGCAAGTCGCAGAACGTGATCGGCGATATCCCAGGGCGCACCGGCGAGCACCTCGTCATCGGCGCGCATCTCGACTCCTGGGACCTCGGCACCGGCGCGGTCGACGACGGCGCGGGCGTGGCCATCGTGCTCGCCGCCGCGGAACGACTCACGGCATTGGGGCACCATCCGCGGCGCGGCATCCGGGTCGTGCTCTTCGGCGCCGAGGAGATCAATCAGCCGGCCGCGCCGCTCTTCATTCCGGGCGCGTACGCGTACGCCGCCGCGCACGCGGACGAGATCCCGCGCTACGCCATCGCCAGCGAGAGCGACCTCGGCGCCGGCCGCGCCTACGCGCTGTCGCTCCCGGATGG
>JBIOTX010000230.1:0-6638 GCA_044866315.1 Thermoanaerobaculia bacterium
GAGAGCCCGCCGCTCCACGCTCGCCAGACGCAGGTTCAGGCCGACGTCAAGTCCCGCGGCTGCCTGACCTGCCACGCCGGCATCGAGCCGATGCACGCCTCGCCGGCGGTGAAGCTCGGCTGCACCGACTGCCACGGGGGCGACGCCACCGCGACGACGAAGGAGCAGGCCCACGTCCAGCCGCGCTTCCCCGAGCTCTGGAAGACCTCCGCCAACCCGCCGCGCACGTACACCGCTCTCCTCGACGAGTCGCCGGAGTTCGTGCGCTTCCTCAACCCCGGCGACCTGCGCGTCGCCCGCGAGACCTGCGGCACCTGTCACGCCCAGCAAACCGCCGCCGTCCCGCGCAGCACGATGACCACCAGCGCCGTGTTCTGGGCCGCCGTCAGCTACGCGAACGGCCTGGTCAGCCAGAAGCGCGCCTTCCTCGGCGAGAGCTACAACCGCGAGGGCAAGCCGCAGGTGCTCGTCCCGGCCTGGCCGCCGACGCCGCAGCAGACCGCGAACGGCGCGCTGCCGCAGCTCTTCCCCCTCCCGCGCTGGGAGATCTTCCAGCCCGGCGAGTACTTCCGCGCCTTCGAGCGCGGCGGCGTGGCCAACAACACCTTCCCGCCCGACATCGGCAATCCGAACCTCCTCGAGGAGGCGGGCAAGCCCGACATCCGCCTCGGCAACCGCGGCCGCGGCACCGGCTCGCGCATCTCCCCGGGCCTGATCAACCTCCACAAGACCCGCCTCAACGACCCGCACCTCTCCTTCCTCGGCACGAACGACCATCCCGGCGACTACCGCTCCTCGGGATGCACGGCCTGTCACGTCGTCTACGCGAACGACCGCGAGCCTCTGCACTCCGGTCCCTGGGCCGCGGCCGGTCATACCGGTCTCTCGCGGAGCGGCGACAAGTCCATCCCGAAGGACGAGAAGGGCCACCCGATCCGCCACCAGCTCACCCGCGCGGTGCCCACGAGCCAGTGCATGTCCTGCCACATGCACCAGCCCAACTCCTTCGTGAACACCTACCTCGGCTACATCATGTGGGACTACGAGTCCGACGCCGAGCTGCTCTTCCCGAAGGAGCAGCGCAACCCGACCGAAGTCGAGAAGCGGGCGAGTCTCGAGCACAACCCCGAGGGGGCGGCGTCGCGGGGGCTGTGGACGAACATCGACTTTCTCGAGCGCGTCACGGAGCTCAACGCCAAGGCCAAGCACACCCAGTTCGCCGACTACCACGGCCACGGCTGGAACTTCATGGCCGTCTACAAGCGCGACCGCAAGGGCAACCTCCTCGACGCCAACGACAAGGTGGTCGCCTTCGATGACCCCCAGAAATTCGCCAAGGCCGTGCACCTGCGCGACATCCACCTCGAGCGCGGCATGCACTGCGCGGACTGCCACTTCTCGCAGGACGAGCACGGCAACGGCCAGCTCTACGGCGAGTACGGCAACAACATCGAGATCGAGTGCCAGGACTGCCACGGCACCGCCGCCGCGTACACGAACCTGCGCACGTCCGGCCCCGCGGCTCCTCCCGGCGGCACGGATCTGCGCATGGGCACGACGCCGTTCGGCCAGCGCCGCTTCGCCTGGATCCGCGGCAAACTGATGCAGCGCTCCATGGTCAACCCGAAGATGGAGTGGGAAGTGATCCAGGTGAAGGACACCGTCACTCCCGGCCACGCGCGCTTCAATGCGAAGTCGCACTACGCCAAGTCCATCCAGTCGCACAACGCGACCCTGACCTGCTACGCCTGCCACACGTCCTGGATGACGTCCTGCTCCGGATGCCATCTGCCGCAGGAGCAGAACGTCCAGGCCCCGATGCAGCACTACGAGGGCACGGTCACGCGCAACTACGCCTCCTACAACCCGCAGGTCATCCGCACCGACGCCTTCATGATCGGCGTGAACGGCACGACCAAGGGTCACAAGATCGCGCCGGTACGCTCCTCCAGCGCGCTGGTCATCAGCTCCACCAACCAGCAGCGCCAGCGCATCTACATCCAGCAGCCGCCCATCTCCGCGCCCGGCTACTCCAGCCAGGCCTTCAACCCGCACGTGCCGCACACCGTGCGCAGCCGCGAGACCCAAGGGTGCGGCAGCTGCCATCTCACCCAGGAGAACGACAACAACGCCTGGATGGCCCAGCTCCTGTTGCAGGGCACGAACTTCGTCAACTTCATCGGTCGCTTCGCCTGGGTCGCCACCGGCAAGGAAGGCTTCGAGGCCGTCGCCGTGACGGAGTGGGACGAGCCCCAGGCGGTCATCGGCTCGTCGCTGCACAAGGTGGTCTATCCCGACCACTACGCCGCGCACCAGAAGCGGGACAAGGAGCTCGCCGAGGGGTATCACCATCATGCTCATGGCGCGCGGAGCATCCAGCTGCGCGGCGAGTACGCCTTCGTCGCCAACGGCGAGGGCGGCTTCGAGGTCTACGACGTCGCCAACATCGACAACAAGGACTTCTCCGAGCGCGTGGTCAGCGCTCCGGTCTCGCCGTTCGGCCAGCGCACGTACGTGAAGACCAAGAACGCCGTGGCCGTCGCCCTGCCCACGACCATGCCCGTCGATCCCAATCGCAAGACGGCCGCGATTCCGGAGAACGAAGAGCGGCCGATGCACCCGCTGTACAAGTACGCGTACATCGCCGATGCCGAGGAAGGGCTGATCCTGGTCGACGTCTCGACGCTGACCGACGGGAATCCGAGCAACAACTTCTTCACCCGGGCGCTGACGTTCAACCTCGACACCATCCTCGACGGCGCCAGCGCAATCGCTGTCGCCGGCCGCTGGGTTCTGATCGGCGCCGCCAGCGGCCTGGTCATCCTCGACGTCGACAAACCGCTCGAGCCTCGTGTCCGGGCCACGGTTCCGGATATCGAAGCCATCACCGGCATCGCCGTGCAGTTCCGCTACGCCTTCGTCACCGATAAGAACGGCCTGCACACCGTCGACCTCACCAATCCCAAAGAGCCGCGCACCGTTGCCAGCGTCCCTATCGAGGACGCCCGCAATGTCTACGTCGCCCGCACCTACGCCTACGTCGCCGCCGGCAAGCAGGGCCTGGTCATCGTCGACGTCGAGCGGCCGGAGAAGCCGTTCATCGACCAGGTCTTCCACGAGGACCTGCACGACGTCCACGACGTGAAGGTGGCCTCCACCAACGCCAGCGCCTACGCTTACGTCGCCGACGGCGAGCACGGGCTGAAGATCCTCCAGCTCACCTCGCCCGAGTGGACGCCCGGCTATGCCGGCTTCAGCCCTCGCCCCGCGCCGCGCCTCATTGCCAAACGCCACACCCACGGTCCCGCGCTAGCGATCTCCAAGGGCCTCGACCGCGACCGCGCCGTCGACGAGAGCGGCAACCAGGTCTCGATCTTCAACCGCATCGGCGCCCGGCCGATGACCCTCCAGGAGACCCAGCGCCTCTACCTGCGCAACGGAAAGCTCTACACGGTGAGCGAACGCAAATGAAGACACTCGCGATAGTCACCATCGTCCTCGCCGGCGCCGCGGTTGCCCAAGAGCCCACGACCAATCAGCCCGGCTTCTACGTCGGCGTCACTTCCTGCGTGAACTCCGGCTGCCACGGCTCCACCCAGCCGCTCAACGCCACGCGCATCCTCCAGAACGAGTTCTACACCTGGCTGAACAGCGACCGGCACGCCCAAGCCTACAACGTCCTCTTCGACGAGCGCTCCGCGCGCATCGTCAAGAACATGCGCCTGAAGAGACGCGCGTACGAGGAGAAGCTCTGCCTCGACTGCCACACCACCAACGTCCCGGCGAATCAGGTCGCCGGCACCATCGACGTCGAGGACGGCGTGCAGTGCGAGGTCTGCCACGGCCCGGCCAGCGGCTGGCGCGCGCAGCATGCCGAGGAGGGGTGGACGCACGCGCAGAGCGTGGAGCGGGGGATGATCGATCTCGACAACCTCGCCGTCCGCGCCCACACCTGCCACCGCTGCCACCTCGGCAACCAGGACAAGGAGGTCGACCACGAGCTGATCGCCTCCGGCCATCCCGTGCTCGCCTTCGAGCTCGACAACTACGCCGAGTCCATGCCCGCGCACTGGAAGCGCGACGAGTCCGCGGCCGGCGTGCGCGCCTGGGCGGTGGGGCAGGCCATGAAGTTCCGCGATTCCCTGAGCAACCTGGCCCGCCACGCCCGCGGCGACGAGTGGCCGGAGTTCTCAGACATGACCTGCGCGAACTGCCACCACTCCCTGCGCGGCAGCACCTGGCGGCAGGAGCGCGGCTGGTCCGATCGCGCCGGTCTCCCCGCCTGGAGCCCGCAGCACTGGGCCGTCCTCCGCCTCATCCTCGGCCGCGCCTCATCCAGCGCGGTCAGCGAGCTCGACCCGCTCGTCGCCCAGCTCGCCCGCGGCGTCGCCCGGATGAACGATCCGAGCGGCGTTGCCGCCACCGCCGACCGCATCCGGGCCATCGTCCACCCCCTCGTCGCCCGCGTCGACGGCATGCGCTGGAGCGAGAGCGACGTCAAGGGCATGATGACCACCGTGGCCGCGGATCGCCGCGCCCTCGAGGACGTCCAGGCCGCCGAGCAGACCGCGCTGGCCCTGCAGAGCCTCAACAGCGCCCTCACACGGCGGCGGCCGGCCCTCCTGCGCGGCCCGACCACGCGCTCCATCGACGCCCTCTTCGACGAGATCGAGGACCGCGACGCCTACGATCCCACGCGCTTTGCCCAGAAACTGGCCGCCGTCCGGGCGACCCTTTAGGAGTGCGGTGGCGCAGCCACCGCTTTGCGATCCGAAGCGGTGGCTCGCGCGTTCATACTTACTCCACAATCGCGCCCGATCCTTCGCAGCATAAGGAGGACGTACCCAATGCACAACAGACATCGTTGGATGGTGATCGCCGGCGCGCTGCTCCTGGCGGCGATCGTCGGCGCCATCGCCTGGAACGCGGGCGTGTCGCATGGAATCGAGACCAGCGGGAAGGTGGGGGACGGCCCATACCGCGGCTTCTTCTTCTGGCCGATGTGGCCGTTCTTTCTGATCTTCTTCTGGCTGCTGTTCTTCCGCGCCTTCCGGGGCCATGGCCGCTGCGCGTATGAACGGCGGATGGGCCATGGCGAGCGGAACGAGAACGATCCTGGTCGTGGATGACGAGCCGCAGATCGCGGAGATCGCCACCGACTATCTGCGCATGGCCGGCTTCGAGGTGATCACCGCCGGCGACGGCGTCCGCGCCCTGGAAGCGGTGCGCGGGCGCCGTCCCGACCTGGTGGTCCTCGACCTCGGCCTGCCGCGCATGGACGGCATCGACGTCGCCCGCACCATCCGCCGCGAGTCCGACCTGCCCATCATCATGCTCACCGCCCGGGTGGAGGAGGACGACCGCCTGCACGGCCTGGAGATCGGCGCCGACGACTACATCACCAAGCCCTTCAGCCCGCGCGAGCTCGTGGCCCGCGTGCGCGCCGTGCTGCGGCGGACGGAGAAGCGGAGCGGCGACACGGACGTGCTCCGCGTCGCCGATCTCACCATCGACGTACCGCGCATGACCATCACGCGCGGCGACGAGGTCATCGACCTCACCACGACCGAGCTCCAACTGCTCGCGACGCTCGCCCGTCATCCGGGACGCGTGTTCACCCGCACCCAGCTCCTCGACGCCCGGGACGCCGAGTCCTTCGACCGCGCCGTCGACGCGCACGTGAAGAACATTCGCCGCAAGCTCGGCGACGCCACCTACATCGAGACCGTGTACGGCATCGGCTACCGGTTCCGCGACGCATGACCTACCGGCACTGGGACCGCCGTCGCCACTACGGCCCGCCGCCGTTCGTGCGCCGCCTCGGCTGCCTCTACGTGGCGGTAGCGATCTTCACCGTCTCCACCCTGCTGCGCTCCCCCGACCGTACCGCGCCCGTCGTGGTGCTCGCCCTGGCGCTGATCGCGGCCATGATCGGCTTCGCCATCGTCCGCACCATGACCGGGCGCATCCGCGCCCAGGACCGCCTGCGCCGGCAGCTCATGGCCGACGTCGCCCACGAGTTGCGCACGCCGCTGGCCATCCTGCAGGGACGGATCGAGGGCCTCATCGACGGCGTCTACCCCCGCGACGACGCCCGTCTCGGCGGGCTGCTCGACGAGACCCGGCATCTCTCCCGGCTCGTCGAGGACCTGCGGACCCTCGCCAATGCCGAGGCCGGGGCGCTCGACCTGCAGAAAGAGCAGGTGGATCTGGGAGAGCTGATCCGCGACGCCGCCGCGTCGTTCGAGGGCGTGGCTGTGCACGTCCCGGACGATCTTCCTCCCATCGAAGCCGACCCCGTGCGCATCCGCGAGGTGCTGCTCAATCTTCTCTCCAACGCCGTCCGCGCCGGCGGCGCCGTCGCCGTGCACGCGGCCGTCGAGGGCAAGCGCGTGGTCCTCCGTGTCGCCGACAAAGGCAGCGGCATCCCCGCCGAGGAGCTGCCGCGGATCTTCGATCGCTTCCAGAAGGGCCGCGACTCCCGCGGCTCCGGCCTCGGCCTGGCCATCGCCCGCAACCTCGTCCTCGCCCACGGCGGCACCATTCACGCGGAGAGCCGGGTGGGGGAGGGGACGACCATCACGGTGACGTTATAGGAGTGCGGTGGCGCAGCCACCGCTTTATGATCCCAAAGCGGT
>JBIOTX010000231.1:0-23511 GCA_044866315.1 Thermoanaerobaculia bacterium
ACCGGCCGGCAGGCTGCCGGCGTTACTCGAACGACCACCACCCCCGGTCCACCCAGCGCTTCGCTTGCAGATCGAGCGACACGATCAGCACCTGGCGCGCGCCGCCGTGGTCGCTGCGCGACCAGGAGACGGGTGGGGTGAGGCCGGTGGGGACGCGGTAGAAGGTCTCCAGCGTGGCCACGAGCTGCTCGCGGTCGATGTTCCGGCCGCGGCGACGGAGGGCGTCGACGAGGAGCTTGGCCGAGGCCAGGGCGATGCGGCAGGAGGTAGCGTAGGCGGGGGGGACGCCGAGGGCGCGCAGCTCGGCCGCGCCTTCGTCGGTGATGTCGCCGGGGGACGAGGGCAGGGCGACCAGGATGCGGCGGTCGAGGGCGGGCGGGGCGGAGGTGAGATCGCCGGTGCTGTGCGCGGCGGGGACGAGGACGTACGGCGGGGACGGGCGGGCGGCGGCGTCTTCGAGGACGGCGGCGAGACGGGACGGGGCGCCGAGGAAGAGGATGGCCTGGGCGGTCTCGAGGGGCGCAATGGCGACGGCGTCGCCGAAGTCGGGGGCGTCGCCGATCACGGCGACGCGCGGTTTGGCTCCGAGCGCCTCGGCCGCGGCCGCGACGAGGGCCAGGCTCTGCTCGCGGATGCCGGTGAGCATGCGGAAGACGTAGCGGTCGCTCGCCGGCGTGTGCGCGGCGAAGGCGGCGATGGTCGGGACGCCGGCTTTGTCGATGGCCCGGCTCATGGCCTCGTCCGCGCCGCTGAGCCAGGCGGCGGTGATGGCAAAGGGCTGCTCGCTTTCGATGAAGGCCGCCAGCGCCGCGGCCCGCGCCTCGGAGGTGCCGCTGGTGGTGGTGAAGCGCGGGTCGATGCGCCGTCCGAAGACGCCGCCGTCGCGGTTGACGCGGTCAAAGTACGCGGTCAGGGTGTCCCGTACGGCCTTCTGCTCGGCCTCGCCCGCCGGCAGCACCAGGCCGACGCGCACGGCGTCGTCGGAGAGTCCCGGATCGAGGTCGCGGCCGAGGGCGCCGAGGTAGGCCAGGAGGTCGTCCATGTCCTCGAGGGACATACGGTAGCGGGGCATGGTGTCGGGGAGCTTGTTTGCCGACGCATCCATGCCCATGGCGATGGCCCGCTTGAGCAGCGGCGCCGTGTAGGCGGCGCGGGTGCGGTCGGGGGTCTTAGCCGGATGGGTGAGCACATCCCACTGCAGGTTGGCCGGGAGGATGCCGCCCTCCGCCCGCCCCCGCCCGTCGCGGCCGTGGCAGCTGACGCAGGGCACGACGCGCGCCTCGACCTCCACCTGATCGGCGCCGAGGAGGGCGGTGATCTTGCGCTTCGCGGCGCTCTCGCCGGTCTGGTAGAGGTGCTTGCCGCGCTGCTGCTGCGGGGTGAGCTCGGCGGGCTGAGAGCCCGCCGCTCCACCGCTCACCGCGAGCAGCAGCGAGACGAAGGCGGCCGCGCGCAGGGTCACTGCCCGCCCGCCGCGGCGGCGCCGCGGTCGTCGGCGACGGTGATCACCACGTCGTACACGTCCGACGCGCCGGCGATGCCCTGGATCTTCTTCCACAGGCCGGTGCGGTCGTTGCCGGCGATCATGATGTTCACGTGGCCCTCACGGACTTCCGTGTACTGGCCGATCTTCTTCAGAGCCGTCTCCACCTCGGCGCGCGACCCGGTCAGGAACGACCAGCCGGGCTTGGCCCCCATCCGCTCGGCGTACTCCTTCAGCTTCGCCGGGGTGTCGTTCTCGGGATCGACGGTGATCGAGACCAGGAAGACGTCCTTGCCGATGCGGTCCCCGAACATTTTCTGCAGGTGCAGGAACGTCCGGGCCATGACCGGGCAGCTGCCGGTGCAGGAGGCGAAGAAGGAGTTGATGACCACGGTCTTGCCGTGAATCAGGTCGTCATAGAGATCGACCCGCCGGCCGTTCTGGTCGGTCAGCTTCAGGTTGGCGAGGTAGTGATCGCCGGCGCCGGCGGCCGTGGCGACGAGGAACAGGAGCAGGGCAATGGCGATTCGTTTCATCGGGCATTCACCGAGTCGATCACCGCCACGATGGTCGAGGGCGGCGCGAGTCCGTCCACTTTACGCCAGACGCCGCGCGAGGAGTCGGCCACGATGGCAGACGGGCTGTGGGCGCTGGCCTCGGCGGTGAAGACGCCGAAGGCCTTGAGGATGGCGTCGATATCGGTCTTCGCGCCGGTGACGAGGACCCAGCCGGGCCGGGCGTTGAAGCGCTTGCTCCACTCGGTCAGGCGCGCCGGCGTGTCCGTCTCCGGGTCGATGCTGACCGAGATCAGGGTGACGTCATCCGCGCGGTCGCCGAGGAGCTTCTGGACCCGGCCGAAGGAGGCGCCCATCAGCGGGCAGACGCCGTTGCAGCTGGTGAAGATGAAGTTGATGGCCACGGTGCGGCCGGCGATGAGGTCGGCGAAGCGGACCTCCCTGCCGTCCTGGGTGCGCACCTTCACGTCCGGGAGCCTGGGGGCGGGGATCGAGCCGGGGGCGGGCTGGGCGGTCGCGCCGAGGCAGGCCACGGCCAGGATGAGGGCAAATAAGAAGCGCATCTACCCTCGGAGTGTACCGGGAAAGGTGAATCCCTACCCCGATTCGCGAGCCAATCACAAGCCGCCCGCAGGATTCGTCTTTCCACAATGAGAGTGTCGGCCGAGATCGCCGGGCGCATGAAGGATTCCAAGCGCAACCTCGATATCTTCATCTGCGGCGGCTCACAACACGTCGCCAGCCTGAAGTCTGTGCTCGGCAAGCTCAAGCCGTACGGCACGGTCCATCTGGCCTCCTCCTTCCTCTCCGAGGCCGACCTCCAGGAGCTGGACGGGCTGTATGACGTGCTGCACCGGCCCCGGCACCACGCCGACGGCTACCGCAACTTCGAGCTCTTCTCCATCCGGGACGTCGACCGCCTGGCCACGGCGCCGTACTTTGTGAAGCTGGACGCCGACGTCGACCTCGAGGACGACTGGATCGACTACGTCGAGGAGTGCCTGGCCGCCCGTCCGGACGCGGTGCTCTTCGGGCCGTGGCGGGGCAGCCACGCCATCACCGCCCACCTGACCGGCGCGGCGGCGCGCGAGCTCCTCGGCGGGGAGATCCGCGTGGAGAACGCGCCGAAGGTCATCGGCGGGTTCTACGTGGCCCGGACGGCGTTCTTCCAGAAGCACCGGCGGGTGCTCGACGCGGCGCACGAGCAGTGGTGCAGGCGGGAGGGGGAGGACACGCTGCGCAATCTCGTCGTCCACGCCCTCGGCGCGAGCGACCGCCTGCACATCGTCGACAGCCGCGGCCGGGTGCGCATGGACGGCCACAAGAGACTGCACCTGTTCTGATCATGCACGCGCTCGATCAACGTTTCGCGGGGCTGCCCATCTTCGTGCTCTCCACGGGGACGAGCCTTCGGGGATTCGACTTCAGCCGCCTGAACGGCCGGATCACGGTGGGCATGAACCGGATCATCGAGCACTACCATCCGACCGTGCTGCACTTCGTCGATGTCACCGCCCACCGGACCCACGAGCGGGCCCTGCGCGGCTACGACGGGATCGTCGTGGCCTGCAAAGGAGCGGCGCCGCCGTACGGGAACACGTTCGAGATCGAACACGACATCGGCACGTTCGAGTTCAACGGCGACCCGAATTCGAAGAACCACGTCGGGCGCTCGCTGAGCGAGGGGCTCTTCGGCAGCGGCGCCGGCTGCACCGCGCTGCACCTGGCCATCGTGCTCGGCGGCTCGCCGATCTACCTCCTCGGCTACGACTATTACGAGGACTACGGGCGGCACTTCGACGAGTGGGACAGCTCGCGGAATACAACCGACGTCTATCCCGGATCGATGCGGTCGCTGGAGCATCTGGCGGCGACGGACTGGCTGCCGCCGATCTACAACTGCAACCCGCGCTCGCGGCTGCAGTGCTTTCCGACCATGGACATCGAGAGCGCATTGGAATGGAAAAGCGAGGTCGCCTGAATGCGTGAGGTTTATCGCTGGCGCGGTTCCCCGGAGCAGCGGGCCACCCGCTCGGAGGTCCGCAAGCTCGGGCAGTTCTCCTACTTCGACCAGATGCTCGACCACCCCGCCTGGGGCGGCAAGAACGTGCTCGACTTCGGCGGCAACGACGGGAACCTGCTGCGGAACCCCGACTGCAGGATCCTGCCGGCGGACTACTACTGCATCGACGTGGTCGCCGAGGCGCTCGAGGAAGGGCGGGCGGCCTTCCCGGACGCGCACTGGGTGCACTACGACCGCTACAACTGCTCGTTCAATCCCGGCGGGCAGCCCGACCTGGCCCTCCCCGACCTCGACGTCGAGTTCGACTTCATCCTCGCCTACTCCGTCTTCACCCACACCACGCGCGAGGACATGGTCGACCTGGTCAAGCAGCTCCAGGCCCACCTCGCGCCGGGCGGCGCGCTGGCGTTCACGTTCGAGGACCCGCACTTCGAGGCCTGGCCCGGGCTGTACCACGGCAACAACCTGAAGTGGCGGCTGGAGCGTTCCCTCGAGAACCATCCGGACATCGACGTGGAGCGGCTGGTCCGGAACGGACGCGGCGCGGACTGGTGCTCGGTGGTCGACGGACACCTCTACGTCAACAGCAACGGGGTCTGGAGAAACGATCCCGACTGGTGCGTGGTCTACGACGTCTTCCACACCCTCGAGTTCATGCGCCGGGAGTTCCCGGACGCGGCCATTCGCCCGCCGGTCAACGGCGAGATGCAGCACTGCTGCGTCATCCGGAGACGGGCATGACCTTCTTTTCCAGAAAGCGGGACCAGTTCACCTACTTCTCCCGGCAGGTGAACGCGCGCAACTGGAGAGGAAAGGACGTCCTCGACTTCGGCGGGAACATCGGCAACATCCTCCGCGACCCCAACTCCACCATCGACGAAGAGCGCTACTGGTGCATCGACGTGGCCCGCGAGTCCGTCGAGAAGGGGAAGAAGGCCTTCCCCCGGGCGCACTGGGTCTTCTACGACCGCTGGTGCTTCTTCTTCAATCCGCACGGGACGCGCGGCCTGCCCATCCCCGACCTGGGCACGCAGTTCGACTACATCGTGGCCTACTCGGTGTTCACGAATACCGCGCCGTCGGAGATGCAGCAGCTGGTGAGCCAGCTCGAGGCCTGCCTCAGGCCCGGCGGCGTGCTGGCGTTCACGTTCATCGATCCGAATCACGTCTCCTGGCCCGGCCGCTATCCGGGCAACAACTTCCACTGGCGGCTGAGGCGCGAGCAGAACGAGATGCGCGCGCCGCGGACCCAGGAGATGCTGGAGAAGGCGAAGACCGCGCGCTGGTGCATCCTCGTCAACGGCCATGACTTCTACGCCGACACGGAAGACGTGCCGCCCGTGCCGCCCGAGGAGCAGCGGACGTTCTACGTCTTCCACTCCCCGGCCTACATCAAGGAGCTGTTCCCCCACGCGGCCATCCGGCCGCCGGTCAACGACGAGATGCAGCATTGCTGCGTGATCCGAAAATCGTGAGAGGAGCGCTGTGGACTTTCATCGCCTGACAGCGGAGCAGCGGAAGTCGTTCGACGAGGAGGGCTACCTGGTCGTGCGCAACGCGCTCGATGCCGACGCCGTGGCCCGGCTGACCGAGGCCGCGGATCGTCTGGCTCATGCCTTCCTGAACAAGCCGAAGCTCCTCGGCAAGGCGGAGTACAACCACCTCGATCTGCGCCCCGGCCTCTTCTCCGAGAAGGCCATGTTCGACCTGGTCACGCACGGGCCGACGGTGTCGCTGATCGTGCAGCTCCTCAGCCCGAACATCCACCTGCACTCCACGTCGCTGATCTGCAAGCGCCCCGAGGATCCGGACGGGCCGGCGTTCCGCCGCGGCTGGCATCGCGACATCCGCATCCCCAAGGACCTCGGCCACCAGTTCCTGCCCCGCGTCGGCATCAAGGTCTGCTACTGCCTGACCGACTTCCCCGAGCCGAGATCCGGGATCACCATGATCGCGCCGAAGACGCATCTGCGCGCCGAGCCGCTGGTCGTGCCGAAGGGCGCGGTCGATCCGGTCGGCGTCGAGACCGCCGACCTCACCCTCGCCGCGGGCGATGCCTTCCTCTTCGACAACCGCCTGTACCACACCGCCACGCCGAACCGCAGCGCGCGCACGTCGAAGGTGGTCATGTACGGCTACGCCTACCGCTGGATGAAGCAGGAGATCTATCTCGACCGCGTGCCGGAGCGGCAGCTCGCGCAGTACGACCCGGTGACGCGCCAGCTCCTCGGCGCCTACAAGGACATCGACACGCCTGCCTGGGCGCTGCAGGAATGGGCCGAGCGCGCGGGCGTGGCGCCGGACGCGGTTCCCTGGACGGTGGAGTCATGAGTCTGCGCTTCCACTGGATGCTGCCGAAAGGCGGCGAGGTCGCGGTCCGCGGCGCGCAGACGCCGCAGCAGGCCGCGCGCTATCGGGCCGAGTCGACGACCGACGGCTCCCCCGCGCCGCGGCCGGACATGGAGGGATGGATCCACTTCGCCGAGCGCGCCGAGGAGGCCGGCATCGACTCGGTGCTGGTGTCCTTCAGCCGCTACGAGCCCGATCCGATGACCGTCAGCTGCGCCCTCGGCCAGGCCACGAAGAAGCTCAAGTACATCATCGCCTGGCGCTCGGGACTCATGCAGCCAACCAGCTTCGTGCAGCAGATCAACACCCTCTCCGCGCTGATCGGCGGGCGGGTGTCGGTGAACATCGTCGCCGGCAGCTCCGCGCCCGAGCAGCGCGGCTACGGCGACTTCCTCCTCCACGGCGAGCGCTACGCGCGCGCCGAGGAGTTCCTGTCGGTCTGCAACGCCTTCTGGCGCGGCGGCGAGGTCGACTACGAGGGCCGCTACTACCGCGTGGAGAAGGGCAAGATCCACACGCCGTTCCTGGCCCCGGACCGCTCCGCTCCGGAGATCTACGTCTCCGGCCACTCCGAGGAGTCCGTGCAGCTGGCGATGACTCAGGGATCGTCGTGGCTGCGGGTGATCGACACCCCGGAGACCCTCGAGCCGATGGTGGCCCGCGTGCGCGCGCGGGGCATCGAGGTCTGCCTGCGCGCGTGCGTGATCTGCAGGCCGACGCGCGAGGAGGCGGTGCACGTCGCGCAGACGCTGCTGCCGCGAGACGTGGTCCGCCAGGGAAGCCCGAACGCGCCGAAGGACGACTCGGTCATGCACGCCGAGGCGATGGAGATGAGCGAGCACTGGCTCAGTCCGACGATCTTCACCGGCTTCGTCGCCCGTCAGAGCCCGGTCTGGACGACGCTCCTCGGCACGCCGCGGGAGATCGCCGACACCCTCCTGGCCTACAAACGCATCGGAGTCACCGAGCTCATTCTCTCGGGCTGGCCCGAGGTCGACGAAGTGACGCGCTTCGGCCGGGACGTGGTGCCGCTGGTACGCGAGGGCGAGCGGCAGCAGCAGGACGAGCTGCGGGAGGCCTCATGAGCCTGCGCTTCCACTGGATGATGCCGAAAGGCGGCGAGGTGGCGATGAAGACCGCCCAGGAGACCTCGCGCGTCCTGACCACGAAGACCACCTCCCCCGCGGCCATTCCGGACATGGAAGGGTGGTCGCGCTTCGCCCGCTCGGCCGAGGAGGCGGGGATCGAGTCCGTGCTGCTCTCGTTCAGCCGCTACGAGCCGGACACCATCCTCATCGCCACGGCCATGGGCCGGGCCACGACGAAGCTCAAGTTCATCGTCGCCTACCGCACCGGGATGATGCAGCCGGCGACGTTCGTCCAGCAGATCAACACCGTCTCCGGTCTCATCGGCGGGCGCGTGGCCCTCAACATCGTCGCCGGCAGCCAGACCGCGGAGCAGCGCGGCTACGGCGACTTCCTCGAGCACGACGAGCGCTACGCGCGCGCCGACGAGTTCCTGGCCATCTGCCATCAGTTCTGGGGCAGCGGCGGCCAGGCGGAGTTCGCCGGCCAGTACTTCCGGGTCGAGGGCGGCAAGCTCCTCACCCCCTTCGTGGCCCCCGACCGCTCGAGACCGGAGATCTACGTCTCCGGACACTCCGACCAGGCCGAGCGGCTGGCGGTCTCGCGCGGCTCGGCGTGGCTGCGCCTCATCGACACGCCGGAGAAGCTGCAGCCCCTCGTCGGGCGCATCCGCGAGCAGGGCGTGGAAGTCTGCCTGCGCCTGTGCGTGGTCTGCCGGCCGACGCATGAGGAGGCCCTGGCCGCCGCGCGGGCCCTGCTCCCGGACGAGGAGACCGAGCGCGAGGAGCGGGCCATCCTGAACCGCAGCGACTCCCAGACCCTCAAGCAGGCCCTGGCCGCCGCGGACACCGTCGGCTGGCTCAATGACCGGCTGTGGGCGGGGCTCGTGCCGTTCTACGGCTCGTCGGCGATGACCCTGGTCGGCTCGCCGGAGGAGCTGGCCGAGGAGTTTCTGAAGTACAAAGAGATCGGCGTGACCCAGTTCATCATCGCCGGCTGGCCCAAACTCGACGAGATGATGATCTTCGGCCGCGACGTGATGCCGCTGGTGCGCCGCGCCGAACGTGGAGCGGCGGACTCTTAGTCCGCCGCAAGAAGGAGAGCGAATCGTGACAGTGGAAGCAGCAGCCCCGCGGGCCTTCAACCGGGAGATGTACGTCAACCGCCCCGAGAACGTGTTCTACGGCACGGACGACGGCGCGCAGGACGGCTCGTTCAGCGAGTTCGCCGAGATCCGCGCCCACTACGAGGGCGTCGCGCCCGAGAGGCGCGAGGACATCCACATGATCAGCGTCGTCGGCGGCCTGTACGGCCTGAACCTGATCCCCCTGTGGCGTCCGAAGCGGCTGACCATCTTCGACATCAACCCCGCGGCCCTCACCTACTTCCGGCTCATCCGCCGGGTCTGGCTCGCCAGCCGCGACGTCACCCAGTTCCTGGATCACCTCACCGCCGGCGACTATCCCGCCCACGGCGAGGACGAGGAGTTCGTCCGCGAGAACATCTGTCTCAAGCAGCGCGGCTCCCTCCCCCGCGAGCGCGGCTCGACCAAGCGCCCCTACGAGCAGAGCTGGCAGTACGCCTTCGAGCACTTCGACCTCACCCGGCAGATCCTCGGCGACGTCCCGCTGGAGATCCGCAACGAGCCGATGGAGAGCGAGAGCTTCTCGAGCGCCATCGCCGGCCAGAGCAACCTCTGGATCTACGCCTCCAACATCACCGAGTTCCACTACTTCGACCTGCACCTGGACGACCCCTCGAACGTGGTCCTGCTGCAGATCATCTACCCCGGCCAGACCCAGCTCCTCGACCTCGCCCCGCTGGGCGGGGGGCCGGTGAACGTGAAGTTTCAGATTCCGCTGCGAGCGGAGCGGGCCTGATGCCCAAAAAACACAAGATCGCCACCAACGCCGCCGCGCCGGCCACGGGCACCTACTCCCAGGCCATCCGCGTCGGCGATCTGGTCTTCGTCACCGCCCAGACCGGGCGGAATCCGGACACCGGGAAGCTGGACGACGACGTGGAGGCGCAGACGCGGCAGATGCTGGCCAACGTCGAAGCCATCCTCAACGCCGCCGGCTGCACGGCCAACGACGTGGTCAAGGTCACGCTGATGATGGCGGACATCAAGGACTTCAAGGCCATTGACGTCATCTACGCCGGATGGCTGCCGGGGCAAGGCGTGACGCCGCTGCCGGCGCGGACGGCGTTCCAGGCCGCGGCCCTTCCCGCCGGGGCCAAGGTGATGCTCGAGGTCGTGGCGGCCTATCCTTCGGACTGATGCGAAACGGCTCCGGGCGACGTGTGGCGCTGCTGGTCGATCGCGAACAGCGCATCGAGGGCGATCCCCAGCTCGAGTCCACCCGCGCCCTGGCGCGCATGCCCATGGAGTATCACATCGGCCGCGTGCTGCGCGCGCTGGGCTACGAGGTCACGGTCATCCGCTGCCGCACCGGCAAGCAGCTCTTCGCCGCCCTCACCGCCGCGGCGCCGGACGTGGCCTTCAACGTCACCGAGCACATGTACGGCGACCGCACCGCGGACATCCATGTCACGTCTCTATTGGAGATCATGCGCATCCCCTACACCGGCGCGACCGCGGCGACGCTGCTGCTCACGCGCAACAAGGCCGTCAGCAAGGGCCTCGCGGCCATGGCCGGCGTGCGCGTGCCGCCCTTCGCCCTGGCCCCGATCGGCCAGCGCGCGCCGCACGGTCTGCCGCCGTTCCCGGTGGTGGTCAAGCCCGTCGCCCGCGACTCCTCGGAAGGCATCAGCCTGCGCTCCCTCGTGCACAACGACCGCGCCCTGGAGCGGCAGCTGGAGACCGTCCACCGCCGCTATCGCCAGCCGGCCATCGTCGAGTCCTTCATCGACGGCGTCGACGTCTACGTCTTCGGCCTGCAGGGCGAGCAGCTGGAAGTGCGTGCGCCGCAGCAGCTCTCCATCGACACCGGCGGCGTGAAGGCCCGCTCGATGGCCACGTTCTCGGTCAAGCACAACGAGTCGTACCGGAGCCGCTGGCAGATCCATCACGGTCCGGCCGCGGTCAGCGACGCCGCGCGGGCGGAGCTGGAAGAGAGCGTGCGCCGGCTCTGGCCGGTGCTGCAGATGCGCGACTACGCGCGCTTCGACTTCCGCCTCGCGCCGTCCGGCGAGGCCTACTTCATCGAGGCCAATGCCAACCCCGGCTTCTCGCCCGCCTCGCGCTCGGACGTCTGGACCGAAGACGACTACGTCGCGGCGGTGCGCACGGTGGTCGAGAACGCCCTCCGGCGCGGCGGAAGGGCGCGATGAGAATCACCACCGTGATCAGCAGCCTGCGCGGCGGCGGCGCGGAGCGCGTCTGCGTCAATCTGGCCAACGCCTGGGCCGCACGCGGACACGCCGTCACCGTCGTGACCACGTCCCAATACCAGTCGCCCCCGGTCTATCCGCTCGATCCCCGCGTGGCCTGCCGCGAGGCGCGCGCGGGCAAGGTGACCGCGCTCGAGGCTGCGGATATGGCCCGCGGCGCCCAGCACAAGCAGTTCGGCGATCAGCTCGCGCTGCTGGTGGCGCTGCGCAAGACCATCCTCGAGAGCCGGCCGGACGTCGTGGTCTCCCACATCAATCTCACCAATCTCCGGGTGATCGCCGCGCTGTACGAGACGGGCATCCCCGTCGTCGCCTGCGAGCACACCGACGCCAAGCGGATGTCGATCGGGCGCTGGCAGGGCGTCCGCGACGCGCTCTACCCTCGGGCGCGCGCCGTCGTCGCACCGCACGCGAGCATCGCCGAGTGGCTGTCCCGCCGCGGCGCGCCCGCGCGGGCCATCGCCAATGCCTTGCATCCGCCGCCTCCCGTGGAGCGGCGGGCTTCCGCCCGCCGTCGCCTGGTCGCCCTCACGCGCCTCTCCCGCGAAAAGCGCCCCGACCTCGCCGTGCGCGCCTTCGCCCGCGTGGCCGCGGACTTTCCGGACTGGGATCTCGACATCCACGGCAACGGCTCGCTCCGCGCCCAGCTCACCGCGCAGATCGCCGACCTCTCCCTCGGCCACCGCATCCGCCTCCATGGCTTCACCATCGATCCCTACGAAGCCCTGGCCGGCTCCGAGCTGTTCGTGTCCACCTCGTGGGTCGAGGGATTCGGCAACGCCATCTGGGAGGCCCTCGCCTGCGGCATTCCCGTCGTGACCATGGACTGCGGCGCCCCGGTGCGCGACCTCGTGCGCGACGGCGTCGACGGCGTCATCGTCCGCACCGACACCACCACCGCGCTCGCCGGCGCGCTGCGCTCGCTCATGGCGGACGACGCCGCGCGGAGTGCGCTCGCGGCGCGGGCCGCCGAGGTCGTGACCCGCTTCTCCCTCGACTCCGCCCTCGGCGCCTGGGATGCGCTGCTCGACGAGGTGCAGGCGTGAGCGACATCATCCAGAGCCTCTGGATCGGCCCGCGCCTGTCGGCCATGGAGCGGCTGTCCATCGCGTCCTTCCTCCGCCAGGGCCACGAGTTCCACCTCTACACCTACGCCGACGTCGACGGCATTCCGCCCGGCACCGTGGTCCGCGATGGCCGGGAGATCCTCCCCGAGGAGCGGATCTTCTACTACCGCGACCACGCGTCCGTCTCCGGCTTCTCCAACTTCTTCCGCTACAAGCTCCTCCTGGAGCGGGGCGGGTGGTGGGTGGACACGGACATGGTCTGCCTCGCGCCGTTCGCCTTCGAGGGCGAGCACGTCTTCTCCAGCGAAGAGGCCAAGGGCGCGCCGCACGTCAACTGCGGCGCCATCCGCGCCCCGCGCGGCAGCGAGGCCATTGCCTGGGCCTGGGAAGTCTGCATGTCCAAGGATCCGGCGGAGCTCAAATGGGGCGAGACCGGCCCCAAGCTCATGGCCAGCGTGGTCGAGCGCTTCGGATTGCAGGACGCCGTGCAGCCCCCGGAAGTCTTCTGCCCCCTCCCCTGGTCCGACTGGCGCCGCCTCATCGACGCCGACCCGCCCGAGCTCCCGCCGCAGGCGCGGGCCATTCACCTGTGGAACGAGATCTGGCGGCGGAACGGGTGCGACAAGGACGCGGAGTACGATCCGGGCTGTTTGTACGAGCGGTTGAAGCGTTGCGCGCCGGTCACGGCGCCGTAACCTCTGACTTGGCGGCGCCGCGTATGCTCGCCCGATGCGTCCCATCCGCGTTGCGTGTCTCCTCCTGATCGCGAGCTCGCTCTACGGCGGACAGCCGGAGGTCAAGCGCCTCAACGATTCCTACGCCGAAGGCTGGCGCCGCAACGA
This sequence comes from Thermoanaerobaculia bacterium, assembly GCA_044866315.1. Classification (GTDB taxonomy): domain Bacteria; phylum Acidobacteriota; class Thermoanaerobaculia; order Gp7-AA8; family Gp7-AA8; genus QHVT01. Next base: position 12,720 of record JBIOTX010000231.1, read on the forward strand.
CCGCACCGCGCTCCTCGCCCTGTTTCGTTCGGACGCGGTGATCATCCCCTCGGGCAGCCAGCCGATCCAGGGCACTGCCGCGATCGCGAACTTCTGGTGGCCGCCGAACGGCGGCCGAACGACCGTCACGGAGTTCCGCCAGACCACCGACGAGATCGGCGGCAACGCCGACTACGCGTTCGCCCGCGGCACCTTCGCCTTCGACTTCACCTACGAAGTGGACGGGAACAGCCAGAAACTCTCGAACGCCGGGAACTACCTCATGCTCTTCGCCCGCGACGAGCGCGGCCAGTGGCAGATCACGCACCGCATGTGGTCGGATCGGCGGCGGTAGCGCCTGACGCTCAGGCGCTCGTGACTACCACGGATGCTGCGAGCGCCTGAGCGCCAGGCGCGCGCGGCTCGATCCATTGCGAACCAGCTTCCGCGCATAGCGACCGCAGCACCGACGAAACTGCGGACAGCAGCGCCGGAGCTGCGAGCGCCTGAGCGCCAGACGCGCGCGGCTCGATCCATTGCGGAGCAGCTTCCGCGCATAGGAAGCGCAGGACCGACGGAGCTGCGAGCGCCAGACGCTCAGGCGTTCGTGAGGACGTCCGATGCTGCGAGCGTCTGAGCGCCAGACGCGCGCAGCTCGATCCATTGCGGAGCAACTACCGGGCATAGCGACCGCAGAATCGTCGAAGCTGCGGACAGCAGCGGCGGAGCCGCGACCACCTGAACGCTAGACGCGCGCAACTCGATCCATTGCGAAGCAACTACCGAGCATAGGGACCGCAGGACCCTCGGAGCTGCGAGCGCCTGACCGTCAGGCGCCGATGGCTGCGTCGCTGCTATCCTCAGCACCGATCATGGATCGAGCGCAGATCGTTCACTCCGACCCCGAGATCCTCGGCGGCGAGCCCGTGTTCGTCGGCACGCGCGTGCCGGTGCGGACTCTGCTCATCTATCTCGAGGGTGGGGAAACGCTGGACGAGTTCCTCGACAACTTCCCCACGGTCACGCGAGAACAGGCGATCGCATTTCTCCAGACGTAACCTTCACCCCAACGGCGCTCGAGCGCTTCGCGCTCTCGCTGTCCGCGCGGGCACCGGCGCTCTTCCACCGCCCACCCTCCCCGTCCGCGCCGCGCGCGCGGGCCGCCGCCCGCCCGGGGGCGCGGCCGGCAGCGCCGGCCGCTGGGGGCGGTCTGCAGCTTCCCCCCGCCCACCGGTGAACAGGAACGCCACCCGCCGCAGGAACTTGGCCTGCTCGGTGACCGCGAGGACGTGCTCGTCGGCGATCTTGGGGACGTAGCCCTTCTCCAGCAGCATGGCCCGGCTGGCTTTCTTCCAGGCCGTGCGTGCGGAGCGGATCTGGGGGGTGGCCAGGTACGAGCGCACCAGGTCGTCCCAGTCGCGCAGGCGCTCGAGGAAGACGGGGCGGAAGGCGGTGAGCGCGAGCGGCCGGCGCATGGCCTCGTGGGTGCGGTGGTAGGCGTCCATCATGGCCGCGCGGAAGGCATGCAGACCGCGGCGCTCGACGGTGGGGCCGACCCGGTAGATGGTGCGCAGGAAGGAGAATTCGCCGCGCACTTTGTTCTTGCCGTTGAAGCAGCCGCCGAGGATGTACTTGGCGTCCTTGGCCTGGTTGCGGATGGAGTGGCGCGGGCGGTAGTTGTTACGGCCGACCGACGCGAAGGACAACGCGTCGTGGTCCATGAAGGAGACGCGGGTCTGCCACTGGCCGTCGGCCCAGACGCTGCGCAGGCCGACGTTGCGGGCCACGAACGATTCTCCCTGGGTATGGCCGCGCGTGGCCAGGAGGGTTCCCCAGAACCGCCCGATCTGCTCGGCGATGGCGATGTAGTTGCGGTTGGCGCGGGCCCGGTTGGCGGGGACGGCGAAGGCCGCCTCCACGTACTGGGCGTGGGAGCGCCAGACCACGTTCGGGGGCTCGTACTCGCCGAGGACCTCGTCGAGGATCTCGTCGGCGAAGCGGCGGGCGTCGTCGGGGCTGTACTGCTGCACCTTCAGCCCCTCGCGGAAGTAGCGGTGCGCGCCCTTGGCGCCGAGGTAGCGCTCGATGCGGTCGAGGCGGAACGAGGTCGTGCCGATCTGGATGCACTGCCCGGGCTTGATGCGGGCGATGAAGTCGGCGGTGAGCATCAGGTCGTTCTTCGGCTTGAACCACTTCTCCTTGCCGTGGCTCGCCAGGGTCCTGCACACGTTCTGCATCCTGAGGCGCATGTTCGGGTAGTCGGGACCGAAGACCTGCGGGTCGGTGAAGTAGGCCAGGAGGTCGTACTTTTTCTTCCAGGTGGCGACGCCGAAGAGCTTCGACAGGTAGACCGTGCGGGACATCTCCATGTCGAAGCCGTGCACGTCGCGGAAGACCCGGGAGAGGAACGCGGAGTTCTCGGCCTCGAACGCGAGCAGGTGATGCATGGCTCCGCCGTCGAGGTGGTGGGAGCTCGGCACGACGTAGTTGTTGCGGGCCCAGACGACGTCCAGGGGCCGGACCCGGATGCGGCCGGCGCGCTTGATCTCGATCTCGTGGCAGCTGCCCGGCGGCTTGACCGTCAGGACGACCGTGCCGATGGGCTGTTCCACCAGAGAATTGATCGACTGCGGCGTACCGAACGAGGCCCAGCGGATGACGGCGTCCTTGCCGAGGTGCTCGACGATGGCGCGCTCCAGGGCCGGCAGCCCTTCCCGCGTGCGCTGCGACTCGGGCGTGAACTGCCCGTGGCGCGCGGGATCGGGATGGCCGTTCGAGCGGCGCACGTGCCGCTCGATGCGGGCGATCACGTCTTCGGCGCTGAACAGATATCGGGCGAAGGTGAGCCGGCACTCGCGGTCGGCGGCGTGGAGGTAATCGAGCACGGCCCGGTCGCTGGCGCCGGTGTGCGCGAGCCGATGGAAGCGGCGCATGCGGCCGATGCGGCGCCAGACCTGCGCCGTCAGCGGCTCGCCGGCGGCGTAGCCCTCGCGGGCCATCTCCGCCGGGTCATGGAGAGCGAAGCGGTCGAGCCAGAAGGAGCGCTCGTCCTCGTCGGTGAGGCGGAAGAGCGTGGTCTCGAACAGCAGCGCCGCGACGCGGCGCAGCGGCCAGCGCACGGCGGAGTCGCGCGCCACGGCCTCGAGCCGGAGCGCCAGCGCCCGATCGTAGGAGTCCTCGAACAGCAGCGCGGTGAGCGGCCGGGCGAGCAGGCCGGCATCATCGCCGGCGTACTCGCACAGCAGCCGCTCCACGCGCGCGGATCGGCGGGCGATGCGAAGAGTGGAGCGCGGGGCGCTCCACTCCATCACTTCTTCCCTTTGGATTTGGACTTGCCCTTGCCGGTCTGCGGTTTGCCGCCGGTCTGGGGCTTGCCACCGCCCTGAGGCTTGCCGCCGGTCTGCTTCTTACCGTCGGTCTGCTTCTTGCCGTCCTTGCCCTTCTTGCCGTCTTTGCCCTTCTTCCCGTCCTTACCCTTCTTGCCCTTCTTGCCCCAGATCGGGCCGCTCGGGCCGCCGAACATCTTGCTGGCCTTGCCGTCCTTGCCCTTCTTCCCCTTCTTGCCCTTCTTGCCTTTCTTCTTGGCAATCTTCTTCTTGGCCGGCCCGAAGGCGGGAACGACCTGGGCCAGGGCGATGAGCATCTCCCGGGCCGCAGCGAGGGTAGTGGTCACGGCGGCAATGCCGTTCTGCACGGGCGGATTGCTGGTCGCGGTGTTGAAGGCCTTCGATACGGCCTGCGTCACGGTGAAGGTGACTCGCGTGCCTCCGCCGCCACCGCCCCCGTTTTTACCTTTCTTCTTGCCTCCCATGGTGCCTCCTTCTGCCGTGGGCGGTTTCCCTTCCCATCAAGACGCATCATCGCGTCGGTTTGTGATCAGACGTGGAGGACCGGCAATCCTGCCTGTCCTGTCTCGACGGACAGGCGGGATCGCCTGTCTCCCACTTTTCCTTTTCCTTCGAGCGGCGCGTAGCGGGGCCGGGCGCGCAGGTCGGCGATGTTGCGCAGGCCCTCGTTCTTGAGCCGCCGCTTCGGATCGTGATGGCTGAAGCGGTTGTAGAGCATCAGCGGCTCGGCGATGTGCCGGGCCCGCCGCCAGGTGGCCATCTCCAGCATCGGCAGCATGCAGGCCACGTCCTCGGAGACCCGGAAGTAGCGCCCCTTGGCGTCGCGCAGGTCGGCGTCGTCGATCAGATCGAAGAGCCACTTCTTCCACGTCCGCAGCGCCGTGCCGAGCCAGCGCTCGCTGCGGTAGTCCGCGTCCCGGGCGTAGGCGGGCCAGCGTCCGGGATGCCCTTCCTGGTTGCTGATCCAGCTGCCGTAGGTCAGCCAGCAGTCCTCGCGCGCGTATTCGGTGGCGATCCGCTCCAGGGCCCGTTCGGTGAGCAGCCAGTCGTCGCCGTCGAGAATCACGATCACGTCGTCCGGCTCCGCATTCGAGCGGCGGATGGCGCGCACGAGGTTCTCCATCGGAAAGAGCCGGCGCTGGTTGCGGGTGATGACCACCCGCGGGTCGCCGGCGGCCGCCTCCACGGCCCGCTCCCAGGTGCGGTCGCCGCGGCGATCGACGGTGACCAGGGCCTGCCAGTCGGCGAACGTCTGCGCGCGCACCGATTCCAGGCACGGCCCGATGAAGTCTTCGCAAAGACCGCAATTGATGACGATCTCGAGCAAACGCCGTCTCTCGGAAAGAAGACGCTCGAATCGATGCGCTTGTGACGGATCTCCTACGTTCACAGCGCCCTGCGCCACAGCGTCTTCTCTAATGAGAAGTCCCCGTCCCGGATGTCACCAGGTCGAAGGAGAGCGCGATGAGGTTGCGTCGTCGGATATTCCTTTGTTTCGGCGTTCTTTTCCTTTTCACCACTCTGAGCTGCGCGGCCTATCCACCACCCGCCCCCACCCCGATGCCCGAGCCCGAGCCCGGGCCGGTCGATCAGACGCCTACGCCGCCGCCGGCGCCGCCGCCACCCGCGGGCTGCGACCGTCTGATCACGGCGAAGGTGTTCGCCCTCGACCAGCCGTACTTCCTCAACCGCCTCGGGGCCATGCTCCCCGAGGGGATGGTGTACGCGCTCGAGCGCGACGTGGTGGCCAGCTCCTGCCCGTCCGGCCAGACCTGCAAGCCCTCCAAGGGCAACGCCCGGCTGCGCTTCGGCAAGAGGCCGCGGCCGATCGTGCTGCGGGCGAACGTCGGCGACTGCCTGTCGATCGAGTTCACCAATCTCCTGTCGGACGTACCGGCGGACGAGAACGGGATCAAGGGCGTGCAGCCGTCCACGCGCTGGGCCTCGATCCACGTCGCCGGCATGCAGAACCTCAACAGCATCTCCGATGACGGCTCGTTCGTCGGCGTGAACCCGAACAGCCTCGTGCCTCCCGGCGGACAGAGGACGTACGTCCTCAAGGCCACGGCCGAGGGAACGTTCCTGCTCAACAGCGAAGGCGCGGCCTGGGGCGGTCTCAATCAGCCCAACGACGGCGCGCAGGTGACGGCGGGCCTGTTCGGCTGCGTCAACGTGGAGCCGAAGAAGGCGGTCTGGCTCCGCAGCCAGCTCACCTACGCCGAGATGCAGATGGCCTCGAAGGGCAACACCACCACCCTCGGCCAGCCGGTCCTCGACTACTCGTCGCCGGTGCTGCACATGCTCGATCCGGTGCCGGCGCCCAACGTGTTCCGGTACGAGCTCGTGGCCACCGACCTGACGGCCATCATCGCCGGCCCGAAGGAAAACGGGTACGTGTTCCCGGAGAGCAATGACCCGAACACCAGCCCGGTGCCGTACGAGCCGCAGCGGCGCCAGCCGTTCCGCGAGTTCAGCATCATGTACCACGAGCTGAACAACGCCCAGCAGGCCTTCCCCATCTTCGAGTACCCGAACGCGAGCCTCACCAAGACCCTGCAGGCGGGCGGCGAGGAATTCGCCATCAACTACGGCACCGGCGGCATCGCCGCGGAGATCCTGGCCAACCGCTTCGGCCTCGGCCCGATGAACAGCTGCGCCGACTGCCGCTTCGAGGAGTTCTTCCTCAGCTCCTGGACCGTCGGCGATCCGGCCATGATCGTCGACCATCCGGCCAACGCCAAGTGCACCGACAACACCCTGAACGACCCCGCCCTGATCAACCCGAACCTGATCGCGCCGTGGGCGCCGGTGCAGTGCCGGCTGGGGGTGAAGGGCAACGCGCCCAAGGACGTGCAGCCGCTGCGCAAGGCCACCAAGACCCTCTATCCGGAAGACCCGTCGAACGTCTACCACAGCTACATCAACGACCGGGTGGTCTTCCGCACGCTGCACTCCGGCACGGGCGTGTCGCACGTGCATCACCTGCACGCCCATCAGTGGTTCCACTCTCCGAATGCCGACGGCTCGACCTATCTGGACAGCCAGCTGATCAACCCCGGCAGCGCGTACACGATGGAGATCGCCCACCTCGGCAGCGGCAACAAGAACAAGGTCGTCGGCGACTCGATCTTCCACTGCCACTTCTATCCGCACTTTGCCGCGGGCATGTGGGCGCACTGGCGCTCCCATGACGTGTACGAGGTCGGCACGAAGCTCGACAGCGACGGCAAGCCGCTCTCCGGATACAACCGCGTGCTCCCCGACGGCGAGATCCTGGCCGGCTCGCCCATCCCGGCGCTCGTGCCCATGCCCAGCCTGCCCATGCCGGTCATGCCGGCGGAGGTGCAGATCGTGGCCGTGGCCGATCCGAACAATCCCGCCCCCGGAAACCCGGTGGTGGGATGGCAGGCCGTTCCGAATCCCGGCCAGCTCGCCCAGGGCATGAACCCCGGCTTCCCCTTCTTCATCCCCGGCGTGGGCGGCACGCGCGCGCCGCATCCGCCGATGGACTTCGCCGTCGACAAGGGCAAGACCCTCGACGGCGGTCTGCCCCGGCACCTGCTGCTGGCGGCGAAGATCAGCAAGGAGTCCCACAACTACCTGAACTTCGAGAAGGACATCGACGACGTCGTTGCCTTCCAGCTTCCGGAAGACGGCACCGACGTCGAGAAGGTGGCCATGAAGTTCCACGAGCAGTGCACGCATGCGACGTTCCTGGCGGATGGGCTCGGGACGACGCCGGCGAAGTTCCGTACCAACGGGCTGCCGGCGGTGTCGGGCGCACCGTACGCCGATCCGGGACTGCTCAACCCCTCGGACAGCGACACGTGCACTCCCATCAAGGACTGGATCGAGTACCGGGCGGCGGTGGTGCAGACCGACACGATCTTCAACAAGATCGGCTGGCATTATCCGCAGGCGCGCCTGCTCACGCTCTGGGGAGACGCGGTGGACACGGTGACCGGCAAGAAGCCGCCGGAGCCGTTCTTCATCCGCGCCAACTCCCGGACCGGCGTGAACTACTGGCACACCAACCTCGTGCCCGCGTACTACCTCCTGGACGACTTCCAGGTGCGCACGCCCACCGACATCATCGGCCAGCACATCCACCTGGTGAAGTTCGACGTCACCTCCTCCGACGGCGCAGCGAACGGCTTCAACTACGAAGACGGAACGCTCAGCTACCAGGAAGTGCAGGAGCTCATCCACGGCATCAACGACTGCGGCGGCCTGGCCAAGGACATGGCCTCGGTCAAGCCGTGCGGCAACCCCTGCGACCCGAACAATCCCGGCCCGGGATGCCTCACCGCGCAGCCACCGCCGGCGGAGATCTGCCAGGGGAACGCGACGCTGTGCAAGAAATGGAAGGGCGCGCAGACCACCGTGCAGCGCTGGTACGCCGATCCGCTCGACAGCCCGGCCGACAAGGTCAACGGCGAGCGGACCCTGCGCACGGTCTTCACCCACGATCACTTCGGCCCGTCGACGCACCAGCAGGTCGGCCTCTATGCCGCGCTGGTGGTCGAGCCGACCGGCAGCAAGTGGTTCCTCAACGACGCCGCGAAGACTCCGATGCGCGACCCGGCCCGCAACGACGGCGGCCCGACCTCCTGGCAGGCCATCATCGAGACGCCCGGCGCGGACGAGAAGAACACCTATCGCGAGTTCAACTTCGCCCTCCAGGACTTCCAGCTGGCCTACCAGGCCACCAGCATCAGCCAGACGAAGAAGGACGTGACCGGGACGCAGACCGAGAAGGACGGGTCCACGCATACGGTGTCCGGCGGTGAGAGCTGGGCCGACCCGTGCCGGGCCATCGAGGCTCCGCAGATCCAGGGCACGACCAACGCGAAGGACTGCCCGAAGTACTCGGCGACCAAGAAGGCCGCCCTGGGGCCGCAGCTCATCAGCGCCGGTCCGACGCCCGGCACCTCGTCGTTCAACTACCGCAACGAGCCGCTGCCGTTCCGCGTGGCCCCGCCCGCGAGCGGAAGCGGCGGCGATCCCAAGGCCACCGATCTGTCGTACGTCTTCAGCTCGCGCATCAAGCGCAACATCGCCGCGTTGAACAGCCAGCCGACGCCGGGAACGGCCATCGCCCCGAACTCGGCCTTCAAGTTCCCGCCGGCGCTGCAGGGCGGCCTGCAGGGCCGCGATCCGTACACGCCGATGATCCGGGCCTATGAAGGCGACCGGGTGCAGATGCGCGTCATCGTCGGCGCGCACATGCTCCCCCACGACTTCACCGTGCACGGCATGAAGTGGCTCTTCGAGCCGAGCTTCGCCAACTCCGGCTACCGCTCCAACCAGTCCATGGGCATCTCCGAGCACTTCGAGTTCCTCTTCGAGACGCCGCGGGCCAGCCCGTCCTCGGATCCGGAGAAGAACTGGTCCGACTACCTGTACATGCCCGACTCTTCGAACCAGAACCACGGCATCATCGACGGCACGTGGGGCCTGTTCCGGGCCTACAAGACCAAGCAGGCCGACCTCCCGCTGCTGCCGACGAACCAGGACGTGAAGCCGCTGCCGAAGCCCTCGCTGCCCAGCGGCTACAGCTGCCCGCCGAACGCACCGGTGCGCGCCTTCACCATCAACGCCGCGACCGTGCCGAAGACGCAGATCCCGTTCAACAGCCGCGGCGTGGACGGCGCCGGGAAGTTCCCCTCCACCACCATCTTCAACGCCTTCCCGCTGATGTACACGTACCTGGCCACGACGCCTCCGGGCGGAGCGGCCACGAACGTGGTCTCGAACATCGACGAGCCGCTCATCCTCCGCGCGAACGCCGGCGAGTGCGTGGCCGTGACCCTGGAGAACGAGCTGAACAAGACCGCGCCGGTCTTCACCCAGCAATCGTTCGCCAAGTTCGATCCGTTCCACTACTACCCGCTCAAGACCTCGCCGTACGCCGGCGTCACCGCCGCGCTCATGTCCTATGACGTGATGTCGAGCGCAGGCATGAACATCGGCTTCAACCCCGAGCAGACGGTGGCCAACGGCAACGCCAACCCGAAGACCTACTACTGGTACGCCGGCCAGACCAAGGTCTCCTCGAGCGGTGCGATCAGCGGCACGGCGATCGAGTTCGGCGGAGTGAACCTCACCCCGTCCGATCCGCTGCAGCAGGACCGCTACGGCCTGGTCGGCGGCATGGTCGTCGAGCCGCCCAACACCGTGGCCTGCATGGACGTGCTCAACCCGCGCGCGAGCCCGGCCTGGCTCACCTACGCCTCGGGCACCGTGTACGACGGCGGCACCTGCACCAACCCGGGCCCGCTCCGGTACCGCGAATTCGTGATCATCAGCCAGACCGACCTGTCGAACCTGACCTGGCCGGCGGCCTGCTACTGCCCGGCCAAGACGCCGCAGACCGGCGCCGACTGCACGCCGTGCTTCGGACCGGTGGAGAACGCCATCGCCGCGCCGCTGCTGCGGCAGAGCGCGATCAACTACCGCGTCGAGCCGATGACGTACCGGTTCAACGCCACGACGTTCGTCAACCTCGACTACGTCTGGCGCGCCTACTCCGACGCCTTCGTCCTCGGCGAGCCGCAGACGCCGATCTTCGCCGCCGCGCGCAACACGCCGGTGCGCTTCCACCTCATCGCGCCGGGCGGCAGCGGCGACCAGCAGGTCATCGCCCTGCACGGCCACGTGTGGCAGGAGCTGCCGTTCACGAGCAACTCCACGAGCATCGGCAGCAACCCGTTCTCGCAGTGGCTCGGCAAGCGCGACAACTTCGGCACCAACACCGCCTACCCGATCATCCTCGAGGAGAACGGCGGCGCCGGCGGCCTCAATGGCGTGATGGGCGACTACCTCTATCGCACCACCCCGGCGAACTTCCTCACCCAGGGCTGGTGGGGCATCTTCCGCGTCGGCAAGAGCGGCGCCGACACGGTGAGCATCGCCCACGCCACCTTCAGCGGCGGCGGCCTGCAGGTCAGCGGCTCGTCGACCGTGTTCCTCGACTCCAACGCCAACGCCAAGAACGGCCAGCGCGCCCAGACCGTCTCCCTGTTCACCCGCCCGAAAGGCTCGACCGGACCGAACACCGCGCTCCCCGGCGGCACCGACGTGAAGCTCGGCGAGGCCGGCCTGTGGAGCTACAACAGCGGCTCGATCGACATGCCCGACGCGGGCAGCCTCGAGGTCGTGGCCATCTCGCCGCTGGGCGGCCAGGCCGTCCTCCCGATCACCACGGCCCTCCTCCCCGTCCCGCCGCCCAACGCCCAGTCGACCGACCCGTACGGCGAGAGCATCCGCTTCGTGAACACCCCGCGCACCAACGAGGGTGAGCCCGAGGTACCGGAAGCCAAGCCGGAGCTCGGTCACCAGGCACCGCCCCCGTCCGGAGGCGCCACCCCGCCCCCGCCGGAGGAATGATCCTCATCGCAGCGAACGAAAGCGGCGGCCGCAAGGCCGCCGCTTTTGTTTGTAACGCCGCCTTCCCAGGCGGCCGC
>JBIOTX010000232.1:0-4000 GCA_044866315.1 Thermoanaerobaculia bacterium
GCGAAGCTGGAGCCGGAAGGGGCGTCGTTCATCGGCGTGGAGGGCTACGACAACGAGGTCAGCCAGATCCCCCTCGACGTCAACGCCCGCAACGCCGCGCTGATGAAGGAGGCCCGGGCGAAGATCGAGGCCAAGAAGGCCTCGGAGAAAGATCCCGCGGTCCTGCAGGACATCGACATCCTCCTCGCTGCGATCGACGACAACCTGGAGGGCACCCGCCTCAGCGAGAAGTACGAGCTCCCCTACATCAATCTCCCGCAGGCGTTCTTCAACGCCACGCGCTCCCTCCTCGACGAGCGCGTCGAGGCCGAGCGCCGTCCGGCGGCGCTGGTGCGCCTGCGCAAGTACACGGGCCTGGAGAAGGGCTACACGCCGCTCACCCATCAGGCCATGGCCCTCATGCGCGCGGCAATGGCCAAGCCGGGGCTGCGCGGGCCGGTCAAGGACGATCTGGAGAAGAACCTCGCCAACAGCGACCGCTACATCGACGGCGCCGAGGCGCTGTTCAAACAGTTCAAGATCGAGGGGTACGAGGCGCCGTTCGCAGAGCTGCGCAAGCAGGTCGCGGAGTACAACGCCTTCCTGCGCGCCGAGCTGATGCCGCGGGCGACCACGGACTTTCGGCTGCCGGCGGAGCTGTACGCGTATCGCCTGAAGACCCGCGGCGTGGACATGGCCGTGCCGGAGCTGATCAGCCGGGCCAAGACCTCGTTCCGCGAGATCCAGAACGAGATGCAGGCCCTGGCCCCGCTGGTGGCCAAGGAGAAGGGCTTTACCGTCACCGACTACCGCGACGTCATCCGCGAGCTGAAGAAGAAGCAGTTCGTCGGCGACGCCATCCTGCCGCACTACAAGGCTCGCCTCGCCGAGATCGAGAAGATCGTTCGCGACCAGCACATCGTCACCCTGCCGCAGCGCGAGATGGTCATCCGCCTGGCCTCGCCGGCGGAGACCGCGGCCATCCCCGCCCCGCACGTCGATCCGCCGCGCCTCATCGGCAACACCGGCCAGATGGCCGCGTTCGTCCTGCCGCTGCGCATCCCCGGCGAAGACGGCAAGGAGATCGGCTTCGACGACTTCACCTTCGATGCCGCATCGTGGACCCTCACCGTCCACGAGGGCCGTCCCGGCCACGAACTGCAGTTCGCGTCCATCCTGGAGAAGGGCGTGTCCCAGGCCCGCGTGCTCTACGCCTTCAACAGCGTGAACGTGGAAGGGTGGGCCCTGTACGCCGAGGCGGAGATGAAGCCGCTCGAGCCCCTCGACGGCCAGCTCATCGCCCTCCAGCATCGCCTCATGCGCGCCGCCCGGGCCTTCCTCGACCCGAGCCTCCACCTCGGCACGATCTCCCGCGACGAGGCCTTCCGGGTGCTCGAGGACGAGGTCGTCCTCTCCCACGGCATGGCCCTCCAGGAGGTCGAGCGCTACACCTTCCGCGGCCCGGGACAGGCGCCGTCGTACTACGTCGGCTACTCGCGCCTGGTCGAGTTGCGCACGGACGCGGAGCGGATGCTGGGCAAGAAGTTCGACCGCCAGTCGTACCACGACTTCATCCTCGCCCAGGGCCTGCTCTCGCCGTCGCTCCTGCGCGAGGCGGTGCTGAACGGCTACGTCAAACCGCGTCTGGCAAATCGCGATTGAACTCGTTCATCGCCCGTTTGAGGTCTCCACGGCAGAACAGCACCAGCGCGTCGACCGCCCGCTCGATGGCGCGGTCGACGACCGGTTGCTCGGCGGCGTCGAACTCGTCCAGCACGTAGTCGCGAAGCTGCCCGTCCCCCTGCGCTCCGATCCCCACGCGCAGCCGCGGGAAGCGCTCGCTCCCCAGCGCCTCCACGATCGAGCGCATCCCGTTGTGCGTCCCCGCCGACCCGTTGGGGCGGATGCGCAGCTTGGCCAGCGGAAGGTCGATGTCGTCGTAGACGATCATCAGATCCTCGTGCGGAGCCTCGACGTACGCGTTCACCAGCAGCCGCACCGCGTCGCCCGAGAGATTCATGTACGTGAGCGGTTTGGCCAGCATCACCGCCCCACCCGCCACCCGCCCCGTGCCCGTCAGCGCGTTCTTCTCGTGACGGGCGATGTCGATCCGGAACTTCCGCGCGAACGCGTCGAGCACGTGCCAGCCGACGTTGTGCCGCGTCTTCTCGTATTCGGACCCGGGATTGCCGAGGCCCACGATCAGTTTCATGCGCGCGAAGGGTAGCGCAGGGCGGGCGGCGGCAGGCGAATCGAGCGCGTTCGGTACGCGGATCGGAGCCCGTCGGCTCGCGAATCGACATCGGACGATTCGCCTCCTCCGGTGGGCCGGCTCGCGAATCAGGGCTGGGTGATTCCCGTACCGGCGCGCGTCGATCCGCGCACCAGCGCGGTCCGATCCGCGCACCAGCGCGGTCCGATTCGCGTACCGACGCGGTCCGATTCGCGTACCGGCGCGATCCGATTCGCGTACCGGCGCGGTCCGATCCGCGTACCGGCGCGGCCCGATTCGCGTACCGGCGCGGTCCGATTCGCGTACCGGCGCGGTCCGATCCGCGTATCGGCGTGGTTCGATTCGCGTAGCGACGCGTGAGGTGAACGGTACAATGCCCCCATGGACGCGCTGCCGCAGGTGATCGCGGAGAAGCTCGACGAGGTGCGGGCGTTGTGCGAGAAGCACGGCGTGAAGAGCCTCGCCGTCTTCGGCTCGGTCGCGAAAGGAACGTTCGAGCCGGCGACCAGCGACATCGACTTCGTCGTCGAGTTCCTGCCGCACCCCGATGCTCTCGTCCGCGGCGAGCGTTATTGGGAGCTGCTGGCATCGCTCCAGGAGCTCTTCGGGCGGAATGTCGATCTCGTCGTCCGAGCCTCGGTCAAGAACCCGTACTTTGCGCAAGTGCTGGAGATGACTCAGCGGTCGCTGTATGAAGCCGCCTGAGATCGAGTCGCGTCTGTGGGACATCAGGTCCGCATGCGAGAAGATTCTTCGTGTGACGCGCGACAAAACCGTGGAGGAGTATTCGGCCGACGATCTCCTTCCGGACGTCGTCGTGCGACAGTTGACGATCGTCGGCGAGGCGACGGCGAGAATCGCCGAACGAGAGAAAGTCACGGCTGAGCGGCTGGGCGAATACCCTCGCATCATCGCCCTCCGCAATCAGCTCGTCCACAATTACCCGCACGTCGATCAGAACGCCGTCTGGATCATCGTCCAACGAGATGTCCCCGCCCTTCTGGAACGAGTCGACGCGCTGCTCGCCTCCTTAGGCCATCCCATGCGGAGATCGTGAGCGGACACGCGGAAAGCGAAGCGTACAATGCCCCCATGGACGCGCTGCCGCAGGTGATTGCGGAGAAGCTCCACGAGGTGCGGGCATTGTGCGAGAAGCATCACGTCAAGCGCCTCACGCTTTTCGGCTCGGCGGTGAAGGGCACGTTCGACTCCGTCACGAGTGACCTCGATTTCGTCGTCGAGTTCGAGTGGCATCCGGATCCGCTCGAGCGCGGACGTCGCTGGCTCGACCTGATGGATGATCTCAAGGATCTATTCGGGCGGAACGTCGACCTCCTCGTTTCGTCGACGATCGACAACCCCTACCTCGCCAGAGCCATTGAGATGGCGCATCTCGACCTCTATGCAGCCTGAGGCCCGCGAACGGCTCGAGCATGTGGTCAAGGCGGCTGAAACGGTCCTGCAGTTCATCGCAGGCAAGTCATTCGACGACTACAGCACCGACGAGTTGCGACGATCGGTGGTCGAGCGGCAGTTCACCATCGTGGGGGAAGCGTTGCGCGAGGCGGCCCGAGTCGATCCTGCCATAGAGACTCAGATCACCGGACTCCGCCGGATCGTAGACTTCCGGAACGTTCTCGTCCACGGATATGCCAAGGTGTACGACGAGGGTATCTGGGCGATAATTGAGGACCACCTCCCCCGCCTCCTCGCCGAGGTCCGCGTTCTTCTGAAGACGTAGCGACCGGTCCCTGCTTCCTTCGGAGTGGGGGGGGGGGGGGGGGGGGG
>JBIOTX010000233.1:0-67468 GCA_044866315.1 Thermoanaerobaculia bacterium
GCGGTGCTCGACGCGGCGGTCGACGCCATCGGCGGCGCGGCCGCCCTGCAGTCGATCGAGAGCGTGCGCATCGAGTTGGAGGGCAGCATCTGGCCGCGCCTGCAGATGCCGACCGCGCAGGCACCCTTCGATGCCGGCACGTTCCGGGAGACCATCGTGTTCGACCTGAAGAAGAACCGCGTCCTGCAGGACCAGACCACGACCGGCGCAGGATTCGAGGGGCGGACCACCACCGTGCTGCAGAACGGCGAGGGAACGACCTACGATCTCCGCGCCAGGACCGCCACCCCGATCCCCGCCGCACAGACCACGGGGCAGCAGTTCATCCAGTACCACCGCCGTCTGCCCAACCTGCTCCTCCGCGCCGCGCTGGAGCGCCCGAACACGCTCCGCCACCTCGGCACGGACACGCTCGACGGCCGCCCGCACGACGTCATCACCTTCGTCATGGCCGACACCCAGCAGGTGGCGCTGTACGTCGACGCGAAGAGCAGGCTCGTTTCCAAGTACGAGCTGATCTTCACCGATCCCATCACCGGCGAGGACGCCGCGGAGATCCTCTTCGGCGACTACGCCGCGGTCGGCACGCTCAAGGCGCCGCAGAGCTGGACCTGGCGCGTGGCCGGAGACATTCAGGCGCGCTACCGGGTGAAGGCGGAGTTCAACCCGAAGATCACCGACACCACCTTCGCCTTCGCCGACGCGGGCTTCAAGAAGGTGACCCCGCCGCCGACCAATCTCGACGCGAGCGTCGAAAAGCTCGCCGACGGCGTCTACGTCATCCACAACGTCGCCGGGCAGAACCAGAACAGCCTGGCCATCGAGCTCGCCGATCACATCTTCGTCGTCGAGGCCCCCGGCACCACCGCCGGAGCCGAGAGCGTGATCCAGCGCATTCGCGAGACCATTCCCAACAAGCCGATCCGCTACCTGGCCATGACCCACCACCACGGCGATCACATCGGCGGCCTGCGCGCCTTCATCGCCGAGGGAGCGACCATCGTCACCACGCCGGGGAACCGGTCGGTGGTCGAGATGATGGCCGCGGCCAAGCAGAACGACCGGCTCACCAAACAGCCGCGCAAGCCCGAGCTGGCCCTGATCGAGAACGGCCGCAGAACGTTCACCGACGGCACGCGGACGATCGAGCTGATCGACGTCGGCCCGAATCCGCACGCGCGGGAGATGGTAATCGCCTACCTGCCGAAGGAGCGCATCGTCTTCCAGGGAGACTTGTTCTTCCTCCCCAACAACGACGCGCCGCTCGGCCCGCCCCAGCCGACGACGCTCAGCTTCGCGGCGAAGCTGAAGGAGCTGGGGCTGGCGGTGGATCGCATCGCCAGCGTGCATGGGCGGACGACGAGCTTGGAGGATTTGAATGCGGCAGTAGGAAACGAGGGCAGCAGGTAGGGTTTCTCCTAGCTGGAATGTAGGCACTGGTTCCACCGCCGCCGGCTGCCTAAAATTCCGGGCATGAACGTCCTCTACGCGCTGACACCCGATCGGGGTTACTGCGAGCAACTCCGCCTCAGCGTGGCGAGCCTGCGGCTGCACAGCCCGACCATCCCGGTGCAGGCGGTGCTGTTCGGCGCGTCGAGCCGGACGTTCCGGAAAGAGCTCGCGGATCTCGACGTCGCGGTCACCGAGCGTCCGGCGGTCGAAGACCGCTGGCGCTATTTCGTCAAGTGGCTGGCCCTGAGCGAGACGGCAGGCCGGAGGCTGCTCTTTCTCGACGCGGACACGTTCATCTCCCAACCGATCGAGTTGCTCTTTCGGAAATATGGCGACGCGCATTTCAATGCCCGGGAGGAGTGGGGGAACGCGCGAAAGGGCCGCAATTTCAGCCCCACTGAGTGCGACTGGCGGACGTTCGATCGCATCGCCGACGCAGCCGGCTCGACGCGCAAGCTGCCCATCTACAACACCGGGGTGATGCTCTTCAATCACGGCTTTCATACCGAAGTCGCCGCCCACCTGGAGTGGTTCGACGAGATTCGTGCCTCGATCGACGGACCGAGGGCGACGCATCCGTATCCTCATTCGAACCCACACATCCTGGAAGAAGTCGTCTCGACGTTGGTCCTCGGCCGCTTCCGCTCGCTGCGCGCCCGGCCCATGAGCATGCGCGACGCGCCGTTTTTCCACGAGATCAGGGGCGGCGTGGCAAAGCGGGCCGGGATCGTCTGCCACGTCTTCTCGGGCAGGTACGACCATTTCCTGCGCGAGCTCGCCGGCTGCTGGACGCCGCAAAATGCGTGAAGCCGAAGCCTTCCTGAGCTTTGAGCCGTGGAACGGCGCGTTCAACAACATGCGAATGTCGCTCGAGATCGCGTTCGCGCTGGCTTACATGGATGCGAGAACGCTCGTGATGCCACCGGAGTACCGGATCGCGTTCCATCGCCGCCCGAGTCTCCTCACGGATTTCTTCGATCTACGCGGCGTGCCGACGATTTCGTTCGAAGACTTCAAGTCGTCCTGGAAGAAAAGGCGGGCATTGCCGACCCCGAGTTGCCGCCCGGGCTGGAAGCGGGCCTCGGCTTTCATGGCTGAGCGCTGGAACGGCATCGAGAGAATCGCCGTCATTCCCGATCACAACCCACTTCATACGGTGTTCTGTTTCCCGCACGTTCCCCGCGATTCGGCCTATTTCGACCGTTTCGTCACCAGCCGGGAGGCCGTGGACGGGCTGGGGGTCCGGGGGCGGCCGGAAGTGGTGCATTTCCCTCAAACCCTTCTCGGTCCGTTCTACACAATGATCTACACACCCGACCCGAAACCACTTCGACGTGCAGTGCGCGACGGCGTGCGGTATCACCAGTGGCTTTTCGAGGCCGCGCAGGTGGCCGTGCGAGCGCTCGGTTCCTTTTCATCGCTGCACGTGAGGCGAAATGACTTTTTTGTGCAGTACCCCGAGCAAGTGCTATCCGCGGAGCGAGTGGCAGAAAATGCACGAGACATTTTCCATCCCGGCGAGCGACTGTTCATCGCGACCGATGAGATCGACCGGCAGTATTTTCAACCGCTGGCGGAGCATTACGACCTGAAATTCATCGGCGAATTCCTACCGATGCTGCCGGACCGTGCTGGCGAGCCGGAGTATTTACCCCTCATCGAGCAGATCGTATGTGCCCACGGGCGCATCTTCGTCGGAACCAGGCTCTCGACGATGTCCTCGTATATCTACCGGCTGCGAGGCTATCTCGGTCAGCCGAATACTCAGTACTACGTGACCTCGTCCACGAATCGCAATCCCGAAGAACGGCACGATCCGTCGTGGTTCGGTCTCGTCTCGATCGGTGACCACTGGACACGAGAGTTTCCCGAGGCCTGGCAATGCTGAGCACGAGGTCAGGGGTCGCCTGGTACAACGATTTTCCGAGCGAGCTCGCCGACCGACGGGCGTGAGCGGGGCTTCCGGTCCCGCAACACCTCGTGGATTCAACGCAGCTGCATTTGCATCTGCTGCCTGAGTGCCGAAACTGCCTCCGGAGAAAGAACACCGGAGCTGTGTCTCTTCGGCCGCGCCGAATGCTCGGCACAAGCGTCGTCACGGTCGGGATATTCTTGAGGTTGTACGGGGGGAGTTTTCCCAGTCGAGGCGCAAGGGGGGGTCGGGCGGGGCGTCGACCCACATGGGTGAGGACTTGGCTTAGGCTGTCCGCCTGCCATCGCATCACCAGGCGGTTGCCTCGCTGCCGGAATGAAATTGATTCCCAGGTCTCTGATCACGAGCATGAGCTCTCCTTCCTCTTCTTCTGCAGGTGATACCGGAAGCCCTCACCAGAGGAGAGTCGGAACACGCCCTGACTCCTACCCTGGCTCACTCCTGCGCGAAACGCGCGACCCAGATGTCACCCTGCTCCAGCAGCTGGCGCACGTAGAGCATCGAGCCGTCTCGCGAAAGGCGCGGCGCAACGGCGCCATAGGCCAGGTCCACGCCGATCGGTGGCGAAAAGGAGGCCGTGGTCACACGCCGGCCGTCGAGATCGAGGATCCCCAGAGCTCGCGGTTCAAAAAAGACGATGCGCCGTCCGGGGAGCCATTGTGGAGAAGCACCCCGCTCCAGGACTTTTTCGAATCGGCGTGTGTGGAGCGCGTATACGCCGAAGCCCCCGCCGTCCACGTCGCCGGCGAGCTGTTTGCCGTCGGGCGACCATTTCGGGGCAAGGAGCATGCTTTGGCCGGGGATGGCTTCGAGCCGCTGTGCCATCGGCCGATCGAGATGAATGAGCAGGCCCGAGTCAAACGTCTGCGCGGCCAGCGTTCGTCCGTCCGGGGAGACATGGGGAAGGGCGACGTACCTCGCATCCTTCCATCTGGGATCGTTGAACTCGGTGATGCGGGAGAGGCCGCTGCCATCGGCGCGGATCGTCCAGATGTGGTACGCGCCGCCGCGATTGGAATAGAAGTAAAGCGCCTTTCCATCCGGCGACCACGTCACGCCACGATCTCTGGCCGCATCGTTGGTCAACTGCGTCAACCGCCCGCTGCCGACATCCGCAAGGAACAGATCCTCCTGGACCCCGGCCGTGGTGAACGCGATCTCCCGCCCGTCCGGCGACGCCTCGAAGCTGAGAATCTCCTGCGATCCGCGGAACAGCGGACGCGGCTCGCCGGTCCCACCGCTCTCGCCGTCGAAGGGAAACGCGAGGAGCCGGCACTCGCGCGTCAGGCTCGTATAGGCCAGCTCTCCGCGCTGCGAAAATGAGAAGTTGCCGCTGAAGGATGCCGGCAGCGACAGCGGCTCGGCCGCACCGGTGGCCTGCCCGGTCGCCTCGTCCATGGCAATGCGCCAGAGATTCATCGTTCCGTCGCGGTCGCTGCCGAAATAGAGGTATCGACCATCGGGCGACCAGATCGGATTCCAGTAAGCGGCGGGCTCCGTGGTCACGCGGACAAGCGTCTGCGCCGGCCGTGCCGCATCGGGATCGACGGTCCAGATGTGGCGATCCCCGGCGGGATAGGAGATCCCCCAGAAGGCGATGCGCTTGCCGTGGGGGGACCAACTCGGCTGCACGGCATCCATGGCTCGATCGGGATTGGAAACGACCTGGCCCGATCGAAGAACCTCTCGCCTCGCCTCCGTTCGCGAATCGACGATCCACAGTCCCCCGGACGCCGGACGGATGTGTGGCCGCAGCTCGATGCCTTCCGTGGAGACCGCGATGCGCGCTCCATCGGGAGACCACGACGGGTTGTGGCCGAAATCCGTCAGACGGCGGACGGACTCACCCGTCGGTGCCATGACGAAGATGCCGCCTCCGTCCCGTTCCGAGCGAAACACGATCTGCGAGCCGTCCGGCGAAAACACCGGTTCGGAGTCGTCGGCCGGCGAGTCCTCGGTCAGATTGATCGCTCTCCGGCCATCGACGCGCTGCAGATAGATGTCGCGATTCCCCGATTCCGACGAGACATAGGCGAACGACTTCCCGTCGGGCGCGAGTGATGGAAAGCTCTCCACGCCGCCGGCGAACGTCAGTTGCCTGTACGTACGCGGGATTGCCTGCGATGCGCGGCCGCGAAGACTGCTCGCAACCAGCCCGACCGCTGCGGCGAGCAGGAGCAGCAGCGGCAGGCCGATCACGACGGCACGCCGCAGTGGTTTTCCCTCCTGTACCGGCGGACGGCTGCCAGTCGCGCTGCGCTGCAGCTCCGGCAGCGTCCGCAACTGAAAGGCGAGATCTCTCGCCGACTGGAAGCGGTCGTCCCGGTTCTTTTCCAGGCAGTGGACGACGATCGCCTCGAGGGTCGCGGAAATCCTCGGGTCGAGATCGGAGAGCGGCGTCGGCTCGATGTTGAGCACGGCATGCATCGTCTCGACCGCCGAAAAGGCGTCGAAGGCGGGACGCCCGGTGAGCATTTCGTAGAGCACCGCCCCGAACGAAAAGATGTCGGTGCGATGGTCGACCGGTTGCGCGCGCACCTGTTCGGGAGACATGTACCCCGGCGTGCCGACGGCAATGCCGGCCGATGTGACGTGCCTCGCGGTGTGATGATTTCCATCGGCATCGGTCGCCTCGGCAGCGAGCTTGGCCAGGCCGAAGTCGAGAATCTTCACCCGTCCATCCGACGTGACGAAGATGTTCTCCGGTTTGAGATCGCGGTGAATGATGCCTTTGGCATGGGCCACCGCGAGCGCCGACGAGATCTGCACCGCGTAATCGACGGCTTTACGCAGCGGAAGCGCGGTCGCAGCAACTTCACCGATCGCCTCGCGCAGGGTCTGCCCTTCCAGCAGTTCCATGACGATGTACGGCGATCCATTCAGGGTGCCGACGTCGAAGATCGTCACCAGTCCCGGATGATTCAACGCCCCAGCGGCGCGCGCTTCCTGCTCGAACCGCCATAGCCGTTCATCCCCGGCCGCGAATTCGTCGGGAAGGACTTTCACGGCCACGTCACGCCCGATCCGCCGGTCGCGCGCGCGCCACACCTGACCCATTCCGCCCTCGCCGATATGGCTGAGGATCTCGTACGGGCCGAGAGTCATTCCCTTCGCGATGGGCATGGAGTGCTGAAGTGAATTTCATTATCGCAGGATGACCATGAATCGTGTCCCCCGAACCGGAAATCCTGCGTTACACTAACGTCCTCACATCCACACAGGAGGAATCATGGCTGGCAAGGAGCCCGCGCGCGCGATCTCCGACCTCGGCGACACGATTGCCCGCCGATGGCGCGAACGGAGCCACGATGAAGCGGTTTTCCCCGCCCTTGCCGCCGAGGCCCTGCGGGAGTCGGAGCTGCTCGCGCACTGTTCGGGTGCGGACCTCATCGATCATGCTCTGCAAGCCCATGATCTGCCGGCCCAGTACTTCAACGGCTTCGGTCAGCCGCCGGTGAGACTCTACAACGGGCACGAGTTCTACATCGAGGCGTTGTTCTGGTTCGACTCCACGACCTCGATTCATCAGCACTCCTTCTCCGGCGCGTTTGCCGTGCTCGAAGGAAGCAGCGTCCATTCGACATACGGTTTCGACCAGCACGAGCGCGTGACCTCGCGGGTACAACTGGGCGACGTGCAATTCCGAGAGAGCGAGGCGCTCGGGCGCGGTGCCGTTCGTACGATCGAGGCCGGCAATCGTTTCATCCACGCCCTGTTCCATCTGGACCGTCCCTCGGTGAGCATCGTCGTACGGACGGGGTTCGAGCCCGACCGAAATCCGCAGTTCACCTATTTCCGGCCCGGCGTGGCCCTCGATCCATTCTACGAGCCGGAACCGATGATGACCCGGTTGCGCCTGCTCGAGGCGGTGCGCGAGGCCCACGGCACCGATGCCTTCGTTCGCGCGTCCCGGACGCTCCTGGAGGGCGCCGATTACTGGCTCGCCTACCGGACGCTTTCACTGGCGTACGAGAAGCTGGAGGACCAGGATGCCTGGCACGATCTGGAGCGCACGGCGCAGATGCGGCTCGGCCAGCGCATCCGGTATCTCCACCCCGTGTTCGAGGAACAGCGCCGCCAGAACAAGATCACCGCAAGCCGGAAACAGATTCACGATCCCGACCACAGGTACCTGCTCGCGCTGCTCCTGAACGTCCCGCATCGCCACGGAATCGAACGCCTCATTCGTGCGCGCTACGGCGAGGTCGACGCCCGGCGGTTGATCGTGCGATGGCTCAAAGAGATGTCGTCCCAGGAGGAGCTCGGACTCGATCTCGACCCGCTGTCTTGGACCGTGCTGGAGTGCGCGCTGAACGATGGCACGCTCGAGGACGCGCGCACCTCTCTGGGCGACGCGGTCGATGCGCAGGAGACGAAGCTTCGGCGGCGTTGGGACGAGATCACTCAGGCCCTCGTGCTCCGGCCGCTGTTCGCGTGACGGCATGACCTGGGTTCTCAATCCGCGGCTGAACGTGCAGACCCGAGTGCTCGACGACGGATTCGAGTGGCATATCGAAGCGGCCGTGCGCGGCAAAGGCCTGCGGTGCTCGGTCGTTCCCGGAGCGAAATTCCCCAACCTGCACGCGCTTGTGGTGCAACTGGCCGAAACCGAAGACGCGCCCCTGCCTGTCGACGACGCGACCGCCGCCGAGCTGGCCGACTTCGGAGTGCTCGTGCGGCGCGCCGAGGCGCCGCGGGAGGTGGCCTTCTCGGCGACCCTTCACGACCCCCTCAACGAAACGGTCGTGCCCCCTCGGACGCTCGTCGTGAACCGCCGGGTGCGGATCGACGATGCTCCTGCCGGCCGGCCGCATGCGCGCGGGCGTGCGGCCTGGGTCGTCGATCCGGTCCGGGGCATCGAGCTGCCGTACTGGATCGATGCCGCAGAAGAGCGCGCCATCGAACGCGCTCTGACCCGTGGCGGCATCCCTTCGAGCCGGGTCATGCGACAGTCACTCGTCAACGCCGGCATCCTCCATGACCCGGAGGCCACGGCCGTCGCCCGCCGCCGTCTCGCGCGCAGGATGGCATCGTCGCGCACACGGCTCGTCTCGCACGGCTACATGGCTTTCGTCGATCTGTTGCCGGCCCTGTTCGTGGCCGCGTTGCGCCGTTATTTCCGAGCCATCGTCGAGGAGGGCTATCTCCCATTCGGAGACGGGGAGCCTGAAGCGCGCTACTTCATGCACAACGAGCCGCTCGGAACCTGGCTGCACCGGCGCATCGAGCCGCTCGTTGCACGCGCCGTATCCCGTCCGATCAAACGGTCTTACAGCTACACCATCTCGTACACCGAAGGCGCGGTGCTCCGGCTGCATACGGATCGGCCGCAGTGCGAGTACACCCTGTCGTTGGCGATCGATGCCACTCCTGACGCCGGGCGCGAGCAGGCTTGGCCGTTGTGTCTGGATTCGAAGGCCGATCGGGGCGTGGTCGCATTTCGCCTCGCGCCGGGAGACGGACTTCTGTTTCGAGGACGGGAACTGCCGCATTTCCGCGATGAGCTCGGAACCGGCCGCACCGCGGCGTCCGTTCTCTTCCATTTCGTGGACGAGAACTTTCAGGGAACGCTCGATTGACGGCAGTTACTCGAAAAACGGCATGCGCGCCTGTCCGGGCGAGGCGAGATCGGAGATGAGCACGGCCACGCCGAGCTCTCCCTTCCAGAGCGCATTTTTTCGCTGCGACGTCGACACCGCGACATCGGAGGCGTGATTGGCCAGGTGAACCGCGCGGCTCAGCCATTCTGATTGACCGGTGTGCTTGTAGAGGTTCAGCAGGGCATAGGCGCGACCGGCGCTTCCGCAACAGAGCGTGGCCACGCCGCACGGCTCGTCCCACGTACTCCACGCACACCGCTCCGCCAGCCGGAGCCACTCTTCGTCGCCGAACATGCCGTGGGCAAGGGTGAAGAGGAACACCTGGCCCGCGCTGCCGTTGCACCAGCCCGGCATGGTCCAGTCCGGGTCGCCGATCCTGGGCCGCCAGTACGCGCCACGGCCTGCAATCGTCTTCAGCGCCGCGAATTCATCGAGGCGCTCCATGAATCGCGCCGGCAAGGTCTCCCCCGACGCGACGCACCAGCGCAGCGCCGCGTAGAGATAACCGGCCCACCCGTGAGCGATCCCGAGGGACGTGCCCTGCGGTGAATTCGCGAGTGCAGGATGCGTATCGAGCTCGCTCCAGATCGCATGCATCGTCTCCGAGCCGAATGTGCGCAACGCCGGCAGATCGTCACCGCTCGTGAGCAGAATCGCCGCAGCCAGCAGGCTGCCGGAGCGGCCGAGGGTCAGATCGAGCTGCGCACAGGGCCTGCGCGAAGCGCGGAGAAACGCGTCGACCGCACAGTGCTGCGAGAACGTGTCGCCCACCGCCGCCGCGATCATCGCGGCGGCGGCGTGAATGCCCGACTCGGTGTGATAGGGCGTTACCTCGCCGAGCTCCTCCGACGACAGCTCGACCGCTTCGTTGGAATACGCGCCGTCGGTGCCGATGAGGACGACCGCACGCGATCTCCAGACATCGGCCAGCGCGAGAAGCTCGGGATCGCTGCGCGTCTCCGCGATCCGCAGCAATCCCACGGCCGCCCCGGCGGAGCCGTAATTGATCGACGCGGTTGGCGCCTCGGGATAGCGGGCGGTGAACATCTCCCCGCCGCGCGCGAACGACTGCAGCGTCGTTTCCAGCAGGGCATGGGCGTTCGCACTGAGCGGCGTGGCGAGGGATTTGCGCACCGTGTTGTCCCGCGCCGCGGCCAGGAGCGAAGCCATCCCGGCGAGGGAACCGTGCCGCCGCGACGGATCCTTCTCCAGCGCGCGAAAAAGAATCTGTTCCACCTCCGGCCACGGCGGGATGCCTCGCCTGGCAAACGGCAGCGGGGGGTCGAACTGCACCTGCCGGGACATCTCCTCCCAGTCGTAGCGGAAATCGAGATAGTGATCCCCTGCGATCAGGAAATAGAGCAACGCTCCGATCGCGTACTGTTCGCCCGCCGTCGAAGCCGGCAGACCCGGAGAGGCGAGGAGCTCCGGCTCGAAGAACAAATACAGGCCGGCACGGGTCGTGGCAGGCGGCCGGTCGATGAACCGCGAATAGCCGAAATCGATCAGCATCACCCGGTCGCCGACGAGAATATTGCGCGGATGGACATCGGCGTGCAGAACCCCGCGCGCGTGCAGCTCCGCATACGCTGCCATGATCGACGAAACGATCTCGATCAACGCCACGCGATCGTGGCGCCGCTGCGCAGCGGCCACCGTGGGGTCGCTGCCGGAGACCCAGTCCAGAATGAGATAGGGCCGCTCGCGATCATCGCCGGCACGCAGCAGCCGCGGCGCGATCCCGCTGCCGTCGAGATGACGGAGGATCTTCACCTCGTTCTCGAACAGAGCTTGCAATTCGGGCGACGTCGTACGGGCGATCTTCAGCGCCGCCACGTCGCCGCCGCGGCGCAGTTGATAGATCTCGCTCTCTTCCATCAGGCTCGCACAACGGACGATCTCCCAACCGGCGATCGCCGCGCCGCTGGCATACTGCGGCTGGATCTCCTTCTCTTCGTCCGAGCCGGCGGGCACGAGCACGCAATTGTCGAGAAATCCTCCGAGATGCGGCAGGAGCTCCTCCAGCCGGGCCTCGGGATCCCTGCCGGTTGCGCGGCTGTTCTCGATCACCGCCTCGACGATCGACCGGGCTTGGCGGAACAGCCCCAGCAGCGCCGCGGTATCGCGATCGATCACCTGCACCAGGGCCCGGCCATGGCGGCGCGAAAGCGTGAAGTCGCCCTCGTCGAAGGAGATTCGCCGGCGGACGTCGTCGCTGAGGTCCGCGCATGGAATGAGCACGACATCCTCTTTCAGGACGAAAGGCTCGGTGATGTTCATGCCCTGCTCCAGAGTGCCGCGGAGGGAATCCACGTGACGACGTCGACGCCGTGGCGGCGCGCACGCGCGATCGCAAATTGCCACGGCTCGACGGCCCCGCCCCGGGACAGCTTGGCGACCGCCATTGCCGCACCGAGCCGTTTCACGACCCAGTAGCGCCAGCTGTCCTGGCCGAGCCACTGCAACGCGCGATCGTCGTCAGGCGGATCGATGCCCCAGGAGAGAAGACCGGTGTCATCGAGAGCGGCGGTAAAGGGAACGCCGTGCGCCTCGCAGCCGGCCAGCTCGCGGCGCAGTTCGGCGGCCGCTTCGTCGAGGTCCTCGCGCGTGGAGAAGTAGGCGACGAGCTTGTCCGGCCGCAGCAGGCCGGCGGCGCTGTCCCCGATCTTGAACTGCACTCGCGGAAAGGCGGAAAGCACGCGAACGAGAATCTCGAAGGCATCGCGAATGCGCTCCGGCTGGGGGCTGACGTAGAGCTTGTACGTGACTTCGCCGGCATCGCGCGGAACACTCGATTTCGAGCACCAGCTCAACCAGCCGGTGGGACGGTCCGGCGTGGTGACGATCCACTCGCGCCCCAGCAGGACGGCCATCGTGCCGCGGCCGGTCCCGAGCTGCTCGAGGATCGCCTCACGACTGGCGAAACGCGTTTTCCAGAAGGGCGAAAGCGGAATGCGGTTGTAGAGGTAGAGGGCCGTCGTCAGGGCCTGGCAGTCACCGGTCTCGAGGTCCTGGGCGTGGAGCAGGGCATGGTGGGCGAGGTTTCTGTCCACCGGGGGAACGGCCGGACCGGTGCACGGCTCCCACCGACTGATGAGGGGAAGAGCGTCGGCACCCGAGACAAAGCCCGCGGGGCCCTCGATCTCGAGAATGCCGTCCAGAACGAGGTCGATGATGTCATCGTCGGCGTCGAGGGATGCGGGGACGGCAAGGGACTGGAAAAGCTCCGCCGTCTCCCGGCCCACGGACTTGAGATTCATCGAGAGCGGGGGCTTGGGTACGAAGAGACCATGGAAATCGGGATCGCTGTCGAGCTCCCGGAACGGCTCGCGCTGTTCGGCGGAGAGGTCGGCGAGCCGTTTGAGCTCGACGAAGGGACTCGATCGGAAACGGCTCATCGGATCTCGAGAATGGAAGCCTTCTGATTGTGCAGTTGCTGCCTGAGTGAGGAGTGTGGTCTGAGCTGAAAACCCTACCCCTCTCGAAGCGGCGGCTCTGCCGCCGCACTCCAAAAAGGATTAGATTGCCGGCACCTACATAAGGAGAGATTCGTATGAACACTCTTGCCCGTAGTGCCGGCATCCTCGTTCTATTGATGTTGGGAACGTCCCCGGTCGCAGCCGCGGTCATCGAGGCCTGCGTCCACAACACCAACGGCAACACGCGCATCGTCTCCGCGACGACGGCCTGCCACGCCACCGAGACGCGCATTCAGTGGAACAGCGAAGGCCCTGCCGGGCCTCCGGGACCCGCCGGGCCTCCGGGACCTGCCGGTGAGGACGGCGAGGACGCCGCCAGCGGCCCGCCGTTCGTGTGGGTGTGCACGAACATCAACTGGAACAATGCCGGCAGCGCCAATGCCACGCTGATGGTGTTCAACGGCAGCGCGGCGACGGCGAACGTGTCCGCGCAGTGGCTGAACAAGGACGGCGTGAACCTGGCCGGGGTCACCGTTCCCGGCGCCCCCATCCCGCCCGGCGATCCCGCGCCGGTGTACCCGGGCGAGACCGGCGCGACGACCGTTCCCGTGGCTGCCAGCAACACGCGCGTGGTGCAGTGGTTCACCGGGATCGGCAACGTCGCGGCCGGCGGGAACATCCCCGCCGTGATCCGGGTGACCTCGGATCAGAAGATCGTGGTCGGGACGATGATCCAGTTGACCACGTTCCACGCGGTGCCGTGCTCGCTCGTGCAGAACTGAAGGTGAACGTGAAGCGGCGGGCCTGAGGCCCGCCGCTCCACGTTTCAGAAGCACCGGATCCGCCGGACCCGGTGGCCCATCCGCCGCATCCGGTCGAGGCGCTGGGTTTCCGCGGGGTAGACGTTGCTCGGGGGGCCGATCCGGCCCGGATCGCGGCCGATGTCGACGATGACGCCGCCCCGGCGGACGAAGCTGCGGATGACTCCCATGTTGTTGCTGCGGGTCCAGTTCGGCATGTCGATGTACGCGCCACCGACCGCATTGGCCACTCCGGCAACCCGGGTGACGGTCTCACCGATGATGAGGACGTCGTTGCCGAGGTTGATGAACTTCAGCAGGGTGCAGGGGATGCGCGGGAGGTGATTGCTGACCCAGATCCGCGCCCGCAGCCAGACCTTCTCGAAGGTCTCGGTCTCGCCGGTGGGATCGACCCAGTTGACCGGGTCGGCGCCGACGTAGAGATAGGGGTGCTGGGTGTGCGGCGTGTCGATGTAGCCGGGGAACGGGTCGGCGGTGAAGAACCGGCCGAGCTCCGGGTTGTAGTCGCGCGCGCGGAGGTGATACGCGCCCAGGTCGGCGTCGAAGCGCTCGCCGCTGAAGCGATAGAGGTTCGGCGAGGTGCCCGTCGTCGCCAGGAGGATGCCGAAGGCGTCGTAGTCGTAGGTGTCGGTGATCGCTCCGGCCGCGTCGGTGAGGAGGCGCACGCTGCCGTGCCCGTCCTGGCCGAAGTAGCGCGGCACCCAGCTGCCCGAGACCAGGCTGCGCTGGCTGATCGGACCGTAGCCGTAGGTCACGGCGCGCTGGACGGCTCCGGAGACGATCTCCTCGACGACCTGCGTGAAGCCGGTCGGGCTGAGCTCATCGACCAGGAAGCGAGTGGTCACGCCGCCGGCGGTCCGGGCGACGCGGTTGCCGTCGCCGTCATACGAGTACGTCACGGCCGTGCCGATGCTCTTGAGCCGGTTCTCGAAGTCGTAGGTGAAGGTCTTGCCGCCGGAGGCGAGGGTGTTGCCGTTGGCGTTGTAGGTGTCGCCGCTCAGACGCTCGTCCGCGGTATAGGAGTAGGTCGCGGTCACCACGCCGGGCAGCGTGGAGGTGCGGGTGAGGCGGTTGCCCACCGTGTCGAACGTGTAGTCGACCCGGCCGTTCCCCGAAGCCGCTCCGGTCACGGCCTCGGCGACGAGGCGCGTTGCGGCGTCGTAGGTGTAGGCGATCTGCCGGCCGCTGCGCTCCGCAACCGACGTTCTCTCTCCCCGCGGCCCCAGGCCATACGTGTATCCCGCCAGGATCGCCGCCCCACGGCTCAGGGTGACGCTGGTGATGCGATTGACGGCGTTGTACGTGAGGGCCGTCTGCACGCCGTTGGGCGTCGTTCTGGAGGTCACGTTGTCGGTGACGTCGAGGACGTAGGTGGTCGTGCCCGCCGTCGGGCCGTTCTCGGTGACGGTGGTCAGGCGATTGGCGGCGTCATAGGCGTAATTGGCCGACGCTCCGCTGGTGTTCGAGGAGCGCAGGGTGAGGACGTTGCTCGCGGGATCGTACGTGTAGCTGAGCGTTCCCTGCGGCGTCTGTTTCGCCGTCATGCGGTCGCGGAGGTCGTACGTGTAGGTGCTCGTTCCCGTCCCGTCCACCATCGTCGCTCTCGCTCCGGTGGGCGTGTAGGTGAAGAGGACCGGCGGCTCGGCCAGGATCGGATCCGGCCGGCGGGCGGTGAGGCGGTTCAGGGCGTCGTAGTCGTAGGTGGTGCGCCGGCCGTTGAAATCCACGAGCGCGGTGATGTTGCCGGCGGCGTCGTAGGTGACGGTCTCCACGCGGCCGAAGTTCCGCCGCCGGGTGAGGCGATTCAGACGATCGTATTCGAACAGCCGCGTGTTCTTGCCCACGATCGCGGCCGCGGTCAGGTTGTGCGTGCCGTCCCAGGTGTAGGTGGTGGTCTCGCCGAGAGGATTGGTGACGGAGATCAGGTTGCCGGTCGGGTCCCAGACGTAGGTCGTGGTGTCCCCGGCCTGGTTCGTCTCCGTCAGCGGACGGGACTCACCATCGTAGGTCCGGGTGATGGTCGTGCCGTCTGCATGCGTCACCTCGGTCACCCGGTCGCGGACGTCGTACTTGAACCTGGTCTCCCGGCCGGCCGGATCCTTGACCGTGACCAGCCGCCCCGCGCCGTCGAACGCGCGCGTGGTGACCCGGCCGAGGGGATCGGTGACCTTGGTGAGGCGCTCGCCGCAGGCACAGGCGGCGTCGTATTCGAAGGTGGTGGCGTTGCCGCGCTCGTCGGTCTCCCGGATCTTTCGACCGATGGCGTCGTAGGCGAAGGTCTTCTCCGCGCCGTCCGGATGGCGGGTCTTCACCCGCCGTCCGGCCAGGTCGTAGGTGTGCGTGGTGACCCGCCCCGCCGCATCGGTCTCGGTGAGCTTGTTGCCGCGGAAGTCGTAGGTCGACGAGGTGAAGGTGTTGTTCGCGAAGGTGGTCTTGGTCAGACGATTGGCGGCGTCGTATTCGAAGGTGGTCTTGCGCAGCAACGGATCCGTCTCCGTGCTCCGGTTGCTGTTGGCGTCGTAGGTGTACGTCGTGGTCTGGCTCAGGGCGTTGACGCGCGTCAGCATGTTGCCGAGCGGGTCGTAGGTGAACGTGGTCACGTTGCCGCGCGGATCCGTGGTCGTCAGGATGCGGCTCATCGCGTCGTAGGTGTACGTCGTGCCGTTGCCGAGGGCGTCGTCCTGGACGAACAGGCGTCCCAGCTCGTCGTAGGTGTAATGGGTCGTGGCGCCGTTGGAGTCCGTCACGGTCATGGGGTTCCCGCGGCGGTCCACGGTCATGGTCCTGAGAGTCCCCAGGCTGTCGGCGACGCCGATGGGGTTGGCGTTGCCGTCATAGAGGATGGTGCGGATCTCGCCCAGCTCGTCGCGCAGCGTGGCCGGCCTGCCGAACTCGTTGTACGTCGTGCGCGACACCCGGCCGCCCGGATCGGTGATCGAGGTCTGGTTGCCGCCCTCGTCGTAGGTGTAGCGCGTGATCTGGCCGAGGGCGTTCTTCTCGGTGATGACGTTCAGGCTGGCGTCGTACTCGTATTCGGTGACGTTCCCGAGCGGGTCGGTGATGCGGACCGGCAGGCCGGAGGCGTTGAAGCGCTCCACGACCACGCCGCCGTCGGGGTTCGTGGTGGTGGTGGTGTTCTCCGCCAGGTTGTACGCGTAGCGCGTGGTGTTCCCGACCGCGTCGGTCATGCTCTCCATGCGGCCGTCGGCGGTATAGGTCGTGGTCACGGCCACGTTGCCGCGCGGATCGGTGGACGTGAGATAGCGGTGGCCCGGGTCGTAGGTGTAGCGGATCGGCGTGGCGATCCCCGGGAGGGTGACCGTGGACAGGTTCCCGGCGGTGTCGTAGGCGTAGCGATACTGCCGCCCCAGGGGGTCGTTGATCTGGGTGATCCGCCCCTGGGTGTCGCGGAAGAAGGGGATGCTGAGGCCGGTGTTGCTGGTGATGCCGTTCGTGGCGAAGGTGAGCGTGTTGCCGTTGAGATCCTTCGCCGAGCGCAGGAGCCCGTCGGCGGTGATCATGTACGAGCGCCCTTCCCGGTCCGTGTACTGGTAGACCGTCGGCCGGAACGGGTCGATGGAGAACGCGCAGGTGAGCTGGCCGCCGACCTTCATCAGCAGCGAGCAGCCGTCGCTGGTCAGGGTGCCGAACTCTCCCGGCTCGGGCTCGAACGACGGGAACGTGAAGAAGGCCAGGAAGATGACCCCGAAGGAGCGCGGGACGAAGGCGAACGACACGCGCCGGCCGGTCGAGGGATCGGTGAGGGTCACGCCGTTGGCCGGGTTCACTTCCAGACGCGGACTGCCGATCTCCAGCGACCAGCCGAAGCCGAAGTCGCCGGAGCGCAGCCGATTGAGACTGTCGTAGCTGCGGCGGACCGCGATGGGCACGCCGCTCAGCGGCACGGTGAAGTCGGTCGCGGAGAGCCCGATGCGGCCGGGCTTGTTCTCCCCGACCACGACCACCAGCACGTCGCTCACGAGTTCCGTCGCCGTGGCGACATCCATGGTCTCGACGTTCCCGGAGGAAAGATTCCGGACCTTGAGCGCGGCCGACTGCTGCGCCGCCGCGTTCTTCGCCCGGAGGCGGACGATGTACGAGCCGTTGGCGAGGAGGGTGGTGTCGAGCGCGGCGATGGTGGCGCCCGGGCCGGCGGTGATGTTGCTCGCCAGCACCGTGACCTGCGTCGGACTGGAGATCGACCAGTACTCGACTACGCCCTGGACGATGGAGATTCCGGCGCCCACGGTGATGGGCACCGTCCCGGTGACGGTGCTCCCGTGCACCGGTCCGCCGATCCATCCCTGCGTCGTGGAGGGCACCGGAGGAGGCGTGCCGGGGGGAGCTTCCTGGGTCCACTCCAGCGTCACCAGGTTCGACCGAGCGG
Organism: Thermoanaerobaculia bacterium; assembly: GCA_044866315.1. GTDB lineage: Bacteria > Acidobacteriota > Thermoanaerobaculia > Gp7-AA8 > Gp7-AA8 > QHVT01. The sequence continues at coordinate 17,613 of JBIOTX010000233.1, forward strand.
AAGTCGTCCGTCCCTCGGCCCGAGCCTCGACGGTGTCCGTTCCGGTGACCGTCCCCTTGAGGGCGAACGTCGCCACGCCGGACGCGTTCGTGGCGACGGCCGCGGTAGTCGTGTTCGATCCGGTGACGAAGTAGTTGACGGGGAAGTTGGCGATGGGCGCGCCGCTGCTGTCGCGCAGCGTCGCGGTGAGGGTGGCGGTGGTGCCGATGACGTAGCGCCCCGTGCCGCTGGCCGCCAGGGTGAGGAACGCGCCCTGAAGCGACGGCTCGGGACGGACGGTCACGAGCACGGTGTCGCTGGAGGAGGCCAGGGAGTCGGTCGTGGTCAGCTTCAGCTCATAGGTGCCGGGCTGGGTGAAGGCGACCGTGGTCACCGGCGCGGCGGCATCGAAGAAGTTGACCGGAGCCGGACCGCTGACGACCGTCCACTCGCTGGTCAGGTGGCTGTTCACCGGCAAGCCGTCGTCGCGGACCTCGCCCTGGAGCGTGGCCGTATTGGGCAGGGTGACCTCGAAGTCGAGACCGGCCCGGGCCAGCGGCGCGCCGTTGCGGCAGATCGAGCCGGCGATGTAGGCGTAGATCCAGGCCAGGTCTTCCGAGGAGGCGGTGACGAAGAAGTCGCTCGGCGAGGAGACGATGGCGCGCATGGTCTCCGGCGCGACGGTGCTGATGGCGATGGCGATGATCCGCGTGCCGGCGGCCTTCGCCGCATTCGCCGCCACGACGGCCGGGTCGAGACTGCTCTCCCCGTCCGACAGGACGATCATGACCGGCACGGCGCCCGGGTTGTGGCGCACGCTGGTCAGCTCGGTCTGGGCGGCGGAGATGCCGGCGGCGATGTTCGTGCCGCCCAGGGGGAAGAGCGCGCCCAGCGAGGCCTTGGCGGCTTCCCCGTCGTGGGTCAGGGTCTGCCGCAGATGGGGGTTCGAGTCGAAGCTGACCACGCCGACCTGGTCGACGGTGAGATCGAGGTTGTCGATGAAGCTCCGGGCGGCGGTCACGGCGTCGCCGAGGCGGCTGCCGGCCATCGAGCCCGACTCGTCGATCACCAGGACCACGTCCAGCGGCTTCGTGCTGCCGCTGCAGCCGACCGACACCTGCACGTCGTCGCTGACCTCGAACTGCGAGTCGTCGGCGGTGAGACGCAGGACGTACGTGCCCTGCTCGGTGAACGTGGCCGTGGTCACCGGGGACGACGGGTCGCTGAAGGTCGCCTGTACCGGTCCGCTGAGCTGCGTCCAGGTGACGGTCAGCGGAACGCCGGCGGGCATGCCGTCGTCGGTGACCGATCCGCTGAGGCGGGCGGAGTTGGCCGGCTGGATGATGATCTGATCGGGACCGGCGCTGACTTCGGGCGGCTGGTTGCTGGGATGGACGATGACGGTCAGCTGATCGCTCGCCGCGAATTCGCCGTCGTTGGCCGTGAGGCGCAGGACGTACGGACCCGGCACGGTGAAGGACGCCGTGGTGGCCGCGGACTGCGGGTTCTCGAACGTGACTGGGCCCGGTCCGCTGACGACGGTCCAGAGCGTGGTGACCGTGCTGTTCAGAGGCAGCCCGTCGTCGACGACCGTTCCGGCCAGGGAGGCGCTGTTCGGAAGGGTGACTTCCTGGTCCGGACCAGCGTCCACGACCGGCGCGGTATTGCGCTGAATGACGGTGATGGTGGTCTCGTCGCTGCTCGACAGCGCCGAGTCCGAGGCCGTGAGGCGCAGGACGTAGGTGCCCGGTGTGGTGAACGTGGCCGTCGTGACGGCGCTGGCGGCGTTGGCGAACGTGACCGGGCCCGGCCCGCTCACCACGCTCCAGGTAATGGTCAGGGGCGGGCCGTTGAAGCAGCACCAGCCGGTCACCGCGCAGGGGCAGGTCGGCAGGCCGTCATCGGTGACGACGCCGTCCAGGGTGACGGTGTTCGTGGGCAGAGTGATGGTCTGATCGGGGCCGGCGTCGACCACCGGCGGCCGGTTGACGTTCGGCGGCGGGACGTCGTTCTCGGTGACCTGCAGGACGCCGTTGCCGGTGATGCGCAGCTGGTCGGTGGCGACCGTGCCGCGGAGGCGGGCCGAGCCCTCGATCAGGATCTGTCCCTGCGGCGCGCGGACGAGCGCGTAGGCCACGCTGCCCCCGCTCATGGTCAGCCCGCCGTTGGAGATCCGCAGCGCCAGGTTGCGCGAGTTGCCGGAAGCGCCGGCGGTCGCGTTGCCGCTCAGCGTCACCCGCTCCCGGACGGTCAGGATGATCGGACCGACCACGCGCAGCTCGCTGGCGCCGGAGAGATCGAGCTCTTCGAGGTTGTACGTGGAGGGCGTCGTCGCTCCCGCCACGCCGAAGATGAACGCTGTCTTTCCAGTGGCGAAGAAGCGGCCGTAGGTTCCGGCCGGCACGGCGACCGCGCCGTCATTGCCGCTCAATCTGACATTGCGAATGGTCGACCACTTGGTCTTGATGTCGGCGATCTTGATGTCGTTGGGCACGTCCTTGGTGCCGGCCGAGGTGGGCGGCGGCGCGACCGTGGGGAGCGGGACCGGATCGGTGCGCGTGGTGAGGCGGTGGAGCGTGGCCCGGCCGGTGATGGTGATCGGATATCCGGTGGGGTTCGGACTCCCCGGTCCCTGGACCACTCCCCCGAAGAATGGCGCCTCGGTGGCCGTGACCGTGGGAGTGCCGGGGACGAGCAGGTCGCCGGTGATGGTGTCGGTGCCGTTGAGCGTCAGCCCCTCGCCGAGCAGCTGCCAGAGGTTCCCTTCCACCCGCCCGCTGTCGAGGTCCGGGGCGTGCCGCACGACGGCGACCTTGTCCACGGTGCGCGGGGCATCGGGCTTGATCTCGGCAACGCCCACCGGCGCGAACGCGATCTGGGTCCAGGAGTCGGCGTAGGCGATATTCGACATGACGAACGCCGAGCCATCCCAGGTCACGCGACGGAGATCGGCGGAAGTCGGCCAGTTGATGGCCACGATGACGTCGCCGACGAATGCCGACAGATCCGCCGCCGCGATCCCGGAGAGCTTCTGGGCCAGCCCCTGGCCGTGGACGGCGAAGAAGTTCTGATGCGAGGGGACGATCTCGAGATCGACCGGAGTGCGCGGCTCGAGGATCACCGTGTTGTCATTCACGCCGGGGTCGAGCGGAAAGCGCTGGATCGCGCCGTGCGCGTCGACGGCGACGAGGGCCGGGTTCTCCTCGACCGTGGCGGACAGGATCTTTCCCGCCCAGGGACCGTAGCGATCCGGCTGGTCCGGGACCACGAGGACGCCGTGCAGCGGAGCGCCGGCGTCCGCCACGCGCTTCGCAACCGCCTGTGCATTGATGCGCCAGATCTCGCCGAGACCGGTGACGGCGATGAGATCGCCGCCGAAGGAGCCAGTGGTATCGACGTGCAGACCACCCACCCATCCGAATCCCTCATCGACGGGATCGGTGGACCGGGGCAGGGAGACCCACGGCACATGCACGCGCGAGCCGTCGGGGGACACTTTGCCGATGACCCCATCGCGGCTGCCGTCGATCCCCGATGACGCCGCGGCGAAGAACAGCTCGCCGGGCTCGAAGCCGCCGACGCTCTTCCCGTCGTTGCTGGCGGAGGCCTCGCGAACGACGGCGAGGATCAGCTCATCCGGAACCTTGTTCAGGTTCGAATGGCGGCTATGTTTGCCGTCGGCCGCGATGAGCTCGAAGTTGTGCGGCTTGCCCGTGGGCGTATTCGCCGAGACCACGAGCTTCTTCGCCAGCGGGTGATAGTCGATCCCGTAGTGGGCGTTGGCCGCGGTGGTGAGCGACTTCAGCGGGATCGGCGCCGGCTCCGCGGCGTACACGAGGGAGCCGAGAGCCTGCAGCAACAACAGGACTGCCAAGAGCGAGCGACGCATTGGACCTCCCGTGATCTCGACGATGAGTGGTGTCGATACGGTAGGCGGGAGCGCGGAGCGCGCACAGACTCGGAGGAGGGAGGAGAGAACCCCCCGGAGGAGGGGGGGCGTTGTAGGGCGAGCGTCCCGCTCGCCTCGCGCTGGGCGTCCCGCCCAGCGCTCACGCTTCAGCTGATCAAACGCTCGTACTCGTCGTGCGTGCCGATCCAGAACCACACGATGCCCTTGGGCGAGTCTTTACCAAGCGCTCGGTGAGCGCCATCGATCCGAACGGACCAGTAGTCGCCGACCCTTTTGAAGTGAAGCGAGGGATGCTGGGGATCGGACTTCAGCAGCGCGAAGCTCGCGCGGGCGAGATCCTGAAGCTCCGGCGAAAGATCATCGAAATGTCGCCAGAACCGCCGAGAGGTGTGATGGCTCAAATTTCTTTCGTCTCGCCGCGCTCCATCTCGGCGAGAGCTTCGGCGCCAAACCGATCGAGCTTCCCGGCCGCGACGTCTTTCTCCAGCTGCCGGTCCCACACCTGCCAGTCGTACTCCGTGAACCAGTCACGAAAGGTCGCCAGCTCTTCCGGACTCAACTTCTCGACTTCGCGCTCGAGCGCTTCGACCTTGGTCATCTGCAGGGATTCTAGAGCACTTCCAGTGGGCGGGCGTCCCACCCGCTGCGCGGCGCGAGGCAGGCGAGACGCCTGCACTACACTAATTACCCGGATGCCCGATTCTCACCTCGTTACCTGCCACACCTGCCGCGCGGAGTTCGATGCGCGGGAGGCGGGGTGGTGCTCCTGCCTGCACAAGGAGCGGACGTTGGTCTGCCCGCACTGCCTGAACTGCTTCTGCCAGGCGCCGTTCGCGTACAAGAAGAAGTTCTGGGCCGAGGCGCCGCAGTCGCTGTGGGACCGCAAGCTCAAGGAACACGGCCAGGCGCGCCTGTTCGAGAATCCTCCGCCGGACGCGGTCCGGCATCCGCTGGTCCTCCTGGTCGACGACGAGCCGGAGATCCGCGAGGTGGCCATCCGGGTCATCGAGCTTCTCGGCTACGGGCTGGTGGTGGCCAGGGACGGCGAGGAGGGGCTCGAGGCGGCCGCGCGCTACCAGCCGGAGCTCGTGCTCACCGACGCCATGATGCCGAAGCTCGACGGGCGGGAGATGGGCCTGCGCATCAAGCAGGATCCGCGGACGGCGGGGACGAAGGTGGTGGTCATGACCTCGCTCTACAAGGATCCGCGCTACAAGCACGAGGCCTTCAAGACCTTCCAGGCCGACGAGTATCTGACCAAGCCGCTGTCGGCCTCAGGCTTGCGCGCGGTGCTGGAGAAGCACCTCGGCTACGCCACGAGCTCATGACCACGCCGCGACCGTATCCGATTCCGGCGGACGAGGCCCTGCGGCTGCAGACGCTCCAGAGCTACGACATCCTCGACACGCCGAACGAGGCGGCCTTCGACGGCCTGGTGCGCCTGGCGGCGCTGATCTGCCAGACCCCCATCGCCCTCATCACCCTGGTCGACGAGACCCGGCAATGGTTCAAGGCCGCCGTCGGCCTGGGCATCCGCGAGACCAGCCGCGACGCCGCCTTCTGTGCGCATGCGATCGTCCGCGACGGGACGATGGTCGTGACCGATGCCCTGGCCGACGAGCGGTTCGCGCACAACCCGCTGGTCCTGGGCGATCCGTACATTCGCTTCTACGCCGGCTCGCCGATCAAGACCGTCAACGACATGAACCTCGGCACGCTCTGCGTCATCGACCGCAAGCCGCGCACGCTGACCGCGGACCAACTGGCCTCGCTGGAGATCCTCAGCCGGCAGGTCCGCGACGAGCTCGATCTGCGCAAGCGCCTCCTGGAGCTTCGGCAGAGCGAGGAGCGGACCCGGGCCATCATCCGCAACCTCCTCGGCGGTCTGATCGTGGTGGGCATGAACGGCATCATCGAGTCGATCAACCCCGCGGCGGAGCGGATCTTCGGCTACACCGCCGAGGAGCTGGTCGGGCAGCCGGTGGCGCTGCTGGTGCCGGGGGACGTGGGCGATCCACAAGAATTTCTGCGCGTCTCCCACCGCCAGGCCATCGGGCGGGTCACGGAATGGCGCGGGCGGCGCAAGAACGGCGAGGAGTTTCCGTTCGAGCTGTCGATGACCGAGTTCAAGATCGGCGAGGAGCGCTATTTCGCGGGGAACATCCGCGACATCTCCGAGCGCCGGGCCGTGGAGAAGCTGAAGAAGGAGTTCATCGCCACGGTCAGCCACGAGCTGCGCACGCCTCTGACGGCCATCCGCGGATCGATCGGCCTGCTGGCGGGAGGCGTGCTCGGCGAGCTGCCGCCGCCGGCGCGCTCGGCCGTCGCCATCGCCGATCGCAACACCCAGCGGCTGCTCGAGTTGATCAACGACATCCTCGACTTCGAGCGCCTGGAGAGCGGCCGCATGGACCTGCATCTCTCGCCGCAGCCGCTGCGGCCGGTCGTCGAGCAGGCCCTGGAGGGAGTACGGCCGCTGGCGGATCAGCACGGGATCTCGTTCGAGCTTTCCGGTGACGACGTGGAGGTGATGGCCGATGCCTTCCGCATCGGCCAGGTCGTGGTCAACCTCGTCTCCAACGCCGTGAAGTTCTCCCCTCCCCGCACGACGGTGAAGATCTCGATCTCCGCGGACGACGGGAAGGCCATGGTCCGGGTGGAGGATCGCGGCCGAGGCATTCCGGCCGGGCAGGTGGAGAAAGTGTTCGAGCGCTTCCGCCAGGTCGAGGCCTCGGATTCGCGCAGCAAGGGCGGCACGGGCCTCGGCCTGGCCATCTCCAAGACCATCGTCGAGCAGCACGGCGGAACGATCGGCGTCGACTCGGTCGAAGGCCGCGGCAGCTCGTTCTGGTTCACCGTGCCGATCGCAGAAGGGCCATGAAGATCCTGCTCATCGACGACGAAGAGGACGTGCGCGACGTGGCCAAGCTGAGCCTCGGCCTGGTCGGCGGCATGGACGTGCACACTGCGGCCAGCGGTGCCGAGGGGATTGCGGCCGCGACGGCGCTGCGGCCGGACGCCATCCTCATGGACCGGATGATGCCCGGCCTGGACGGGGCCTCGACGTTCGCCGCGCTGCGCGACGTCCCCGAGCTGCGCGAGGTGCCGATCATTTTTCTGACCGCCGCGGCGATGGCCGCGGACGTGGACGAACTGATGCGCATGGGAGCGGCGGGCGTGATCGTCAAGCCGTTCGACCCGATGAGCCTTCCGGCGCAGGTGAAGAGCATCCTTGAGCGACGCTGAGATCACCGCCGCCCTGGCAGTGCTGCGGGAACGGTTCCTGCGCAATGCCGCGGGGCGGCTCGAGGAACTGGCGCGGGCTCTCGATGTGCGCGCCCTCGATCGCATCATCCACTCTGCCCACAATCTGGCCGGTCTCGGCGGCACGTACGGATTCGACAACGTCTCGGAGCTGGCCCGATCGCTGGAGGCGGAAGCGCGCGCCGCGGCGGCGGCGGGCGAGGTGCCGGAGGCGCAGCTCCGATCCTGGCGGAAGACGCTTGCCACCCTGGCGGCGATGCTCGAGCAACCCGGGGCCACCGCGAGCGCGGCGACGGCGCCGGAGCAGCGATCGGTCGTTCTCTGCGTGACGCGCAGCAAGGAGATCGCCGACCACCTTGCCGCCGGCGCTCCGGCGTCGGTCGAGATCAGGCATGCGACGAGTGTCGCGGAGGCCGAGGCGATGCTGCGGAGCGCCGTGCCCGACGTCCTGGTCGCCGAATGCCAACTGCCGGACGGCAATGCCCGCGACGTGCTCGAGATCCTTCGCGCACAGCCCGGCGGAGACGCTGCGCTGGCGTTGGTCTTTGGAACCGAAGGCAGCGCCATGAAGAAGGTCGAGCTGCTGCGCAGCGGCGCCGACTCCCTCGTCGGCAGCCACTCGCCGGAGGCGATCGCCAAGCGCCTGGCCATGCTGCTCGAGCGCAGGCACGCCGCGGCGCAGCGCATCCTGTCCGTGGAGGACGATCCCGACCAGGCCGCCTATCTCTCGACCGTCCTCGGCAGCGCGGGATACTCGGTGCGGATCTGCGACGACCCGGCGCTCTTTGAGGCGGACCTCCTGTCCTTCCGCCCCGACCTGATCCTCATGGACCTCGACCTGCCCGGAGTGCGCGGCGACGAGCTGGCGCGGATCGTCCGCCAGTCCGACGACCTGGCCACATTGCCCATCGTCTTCCTGAGCGCCAGCACCAACCCCGCGGCGCGCCTCCAGGGCATCCGCGCCGGCGCCGACGATTTCCTCACCAAGCCCGTCGCCCCTCCCCTGCTCCTGGCCGTGATCGCCGCCAAGATCGAGCGCAGCCGCCACCTGGCCAGCCTCTTCGAGCGCGACGGCATCACCGGCCTGCTCACCCACAGCGCCTTCTTCGACAAGCTCAACGCCCTCTGGCGCGCGCGGGATCGCGAGCCCGCGACGCTGGTGCTGATCGACCTCGATCACTTCAAGAAGATCAACGACCGCTACGGCCACCTCACCGGCGACCGCGTCCTGGCCTCCTTCGGCGCCCTCGCCCGCCGCCGCCTGCGCGCCCTCGACCTGGTCGGCCGCTACGGCGGCGAAGAATTCGCGCTGGTCGTGACCGACGTGACCGCGGACGAGGCCTTCGCCCTCACCGAGCGCCTGCGCGAGGATCTGGCCGCGCTCGAGCACACGGCCGCGGATGGGACCACGTTCCGCGTCACCTTCAGCGCCGGCGTCGCGCCCCTCTCCGAGCAGTACCCGACCGTCGACGCCTGGATCGCCGCCGCGGATGCGGCGTTGTATCGGGCGAAGGCGGAGGGGAGGAATCGGGTGGTAGAGGCGTAGGGGCGGGGCACGAGGGCACGGGGGGCACGGGGGCACGGGGGTTGGGAGCCACGAACTTCCTGCCCTCGTGCGCTCGTGCCCTCGTGCCCTCGTGCGCCAGCTCCGCCTGCGTCTCGATCGTCGGGGCTGGTCACTGATCAGCACCACGCCGGCGGGACTGAGCAGGTGGGCAACGGGTAGGGACCGCCCGTGCTGGCGGTTCTCCTTCCCATCGAGGTGCGTTATGAACGTTCGCGTCTTGGTATCCATAACGGTCGCGGTCATCGCGCTCTCCACAGCCGTCATCGTCGCAACCGCTTCGCCGAAATGGGAGTATTACGTCGGCGCGGTTCCTGACCGAGCCTTCATCCCGGCAATGGATGCTCTGGGTGCCGATGGTTGGGAGCTGGTAACGGCACGTCGCGCAAGCACCGAGGATCCGTCAGGACGCGAATTTCGCTACGAAGTCATCATGAAGCGACGCGTATCGTTTCGAAATCCGCGAACCCCTGATATCGATAAAGTCGTCGAGCGTGCACTGGCCCAGCCGTCATCACCGCAGGGCGATGGAGAGCCTCCGCCGGAAATCGCCTCCGCCAACGCGACCACCACCGAACAGCAGCCGCAATGGATTCGCCCCGCCGATCGTCAGCTGGTGGTTCTGGACACGGCGCATCGGTTCCATTCACGCGAGGACTGCACCTACATCCGCCCGCGGTATGACGGCAAGATGCCTCGGTTCGAGGCAGTTGCCAAGGGTTATGTGGAGCACCCCTGTCCGGAACCCATCTTCCCAGCTCCGGCCCGATAGCAGGCCTTAGACCGGGAATTGTGTGGAATCGAGTGGTAGAGGCGTAGAGGCGGGGCACGGGGGGCTCGTGCCCTCGTGCCCTCGTGCCCTCGTGCCCTCGTGCCCCCGTGCCCCCGTCCCCCCCGCTGCGGGTAGGGAAAGCCCCTACTGACGGCCCTCCTTCCTTGGGTCCGAAAAAAATCCGAGAGAAAGTGAGTGTCACATGAAAGGTGTCTTCTTTGGTCTAGGTCTGCAGTACGACGACGGCGACAGTCCGGCGATCGCCCTCAACCGCAACGGCCGCGTGCTCGAGGTCCACAAGAACGAGCTGGGGCTGACGCTCTATTACCGCACCGGCACGACCAGCCAGATGAATGTGCGCTGGGACGCGAAGGCGAAGGAGTACACCGGCGGGGTGGAGCCGTCGGTGGCCCTCAACGCCTCGAACCGCCTGGTGGAGGTGCACAAGAACGAGGCGGGCGTGACGCTCTACTGCCGGCAAGGCAGGCTCGATGGCGAGACCATCCACTGGGACGGCGACAAGTGGGACGACTATACCTCCGGCCTCTCCCCCTCGGTCGCGCTCAACGACGCCGGCAAGGTCGTCGAAGTGCACCGCTCCGAGAAGACCACCCGCCTGTACTGGCGCGTCGGAAGGCTCGGCGTCCCGAACGTCGACTGGCTCAACGACGACAACTACGACAACGGCGACACGCCCCAGGTGGCGATCAACAACAACGACCACGTCGTGGAAGTGCACCGGTCGGAGCTCGGGGCGACGAATCTCTGGTACCACGTCGGGAAGATCACCTCGGACAACAAGATCGAGTTCGGCGAGAGCACGTTCTTCGCCAACGGCGCCGACCCCTCGGTCGCTCTCACCGACGCCGGCGACGTCATCGTCTCCTGGAAGGAAGGCACGGAGCTGATGCAGCGGTTCGGCCAGATCAATACCTCCGACCACAGCATCAACTGGATCGGCGACAAGCAGCCGTACGACAGCGGCAACACGCCGTCGGTCGCCGCGGCCGGCCGGATGGCCATCAACGCCCATGAAGGCTCGCTCGCGCAGACGCTCTGGTACTCGACCTCGCTCATCACCGACCGGGCCATCTGGATGACCGAGCGCCGCAGCCAGCTCGGCCCGCGCACGATCCCGCAGCTGGTCCTCCCCGCCTCGCACGACTCGGGGATGTACCTCGGCGACATCATCTCGTCGCTGGGAAAGACCCAGTCGCTGTCGATCTTCGAGCAGCTCGAGTACGGCATCCGCTACTTCGACCTGCGCCCGGAGTGGACCAACGGCAAGTTCGTCATCCACCACGGCGTCATCAACGGACCCGACCTCTCCGTCGTGCTCGACGACATCCGCCGCTACTGCCAGTTCGGCCACAAAGAGCTGATCATCATCGACTGGAGCCACTTCAAGAACTTCGACGCCGACGTCTACAAGACGTTCACGGACCAGCTGAACGCCAAGATCGGGACGTGGCAGTTCAAAGGCCCCCTGCAGCCGGGACAGCGGCTGGCCGACATCCCGCTCTCGCAGTTCACGCCCAGCGGCCCGTGCATCCTCTCCGCGATCGACGAGGACTGGGCCATCGATGATCCGAAGCCGGGATTCTGGGTCTTCCGCAACTCGGCGGCCGCCGACTCCGACGAAGGCCAGCTGGTCGTCTTCGACCAGTACTCCGACACGGCCTTCTACGACACGATGCGCGACGATCAGCTCGAGAAGTACAAGAACTACGACGGCAAGCAGCAGAACTTCCCCAACCTGCCGTGCGACATGTTCCTCCTCTCCTGGACGCTGACCTCACCGGTCGGCGCAGGCGTCTGGCCGCTCTCGACGGAAGCGAACCGCCACCTCGGCTACGTCATCGACGACCCGGCGGTCCACATCCCGAACAGCCACGGCAAGATCATGAACGCGCTCTACGTCGACTACGTCGAGTTCGCGCGCGTCACCGACGTCGGGATCCTCCAGAACGAAGTACAGAGCGCGACGGTGACGGCCGGGGCGACGGACGCGAAGCTGAGCATCCGCGCCGAGTCCGGGCGCGACACCGGGTTCGAGATCGTCACGCCGCCGGCGGCGAAGGAGCCGCCGAAGGAGATCACGGGGACGTAGCTGCCGCCTCTCCCCTCTCCCCGCCGCAGCGGGGAGAGGGTGGCGCGTAGCGCCGGGTGAGGGGCCTCAGTTGCAGGGCTTCAAGACACCCTTCTTGGTCTTCATGCAGTTGAACGTCGCCGAGGCGCTGGCCGGTGTCGGGTCGAGCTGGTCGGCGGTGGCCGTGGCGGTATTGGTCAAGGCGCTGTAGTTCCCCGGCGTCTCCACGACGATGGTCATGGTCGCCGATCCGCCGCTGACGAGGGTCCCGATGCTGCAGACCACCGGATCGGTGCCGGTGCACGTGCCCTGGGTCGAGCTCGCCGAAACAAAGTCCGCGTCGTCGGGGAGATCGTCGGTGACGACGACGCTGGTCGCGGCCAGCGGACCGTTGTTGGTGAGCACCAGCGTGTAGGTGACGTCGTCGTTCTGTCCGGGATTGGCCGGCGAGTAGTCCATCGACAGGTCGAGGTCGGCCGTGGTCTCGACGGTCCCGCCGTTGCCGGTGGCGTCGGTGTTGTTCGAGAGGTCGGGGTCGACGTCGCTCGAGCGGGGCGTCACCGTAGCCACGTTGTCGAACGTGCCGGGACCATCGATGGTCGCGGTGACGGTGATGGTCCGGTTCGAGGCCGGGGTGGGCGTGACGCCCGGAATCAGCGTGCAGGGGAAGGCGGAGCAGCCGGCCCCGCTGACGCTGGTGATGGTCAGGTTGGTCGGAGTGTCGTTCACCACGGCGAAGAGGGCCACCCCGGGGCCGGCGTTCGAGACCACCAGCGTGTAGGTGATGGTCTGTCCCGGCACGTACGGACCGGCGGTATCGAGGGTCTTGGTGATGGCCAGATCCACGGAGTTGCTGGCCACGCCGCCGTTGCCGAAGGGATCGCTGTTGTTGGACGTGTCGGGATCGAACTCGTCCGCGTCGACGCTCGTGGAGTTGTCGAACGCTCCGGGGTTCTGGATCGTCGCCGAGTAGGTGATGGTGGCGCTGGCGCCGCTGGCCAGAGTGGGAATCGTGCAGGGGAAGGCCGTGCAGCCGGCGCCGCTGACACTGCCGCTGACGATGTTCACGCCGATGGGCGTGTCGGTGACGACGACGTTCGTCGCCGTGTCCGGGCCGTTGTTGGTCACCACGGTCTGGAACGAGACGGTCTGGCCCTGGATGTAGGGAGCGGCCGTGGTGATCGACTTGGCCACCGCGACGTCCGCACGCGGAGCGGTGGTGCCGCCGTTGCCGGTGTCATCGGTGTTGTTCGACGAGTCGGGATCCGGCTCCGCCGCCGAGACGGTGACGCTGTTGTCGAAGTCCCCGATGGCATCGATCGTGGCCGTGACGATGATGTCCTGGGTGTTGTTGGGGTTCAGCGAGGCGAGGGTGCAGGGCAGGGCCGAGCAGCCGTCGCTCACGCCGGTGATGGTCAGGTTCGTCGGCAGGTCGGTCACCTGGATGTCGGTCGCCACCGACGGGCCGGCGTTGGAGACCTGGATCAGGTAGGTCACGGAATCGCCGGGCTGGAACGGACCGCCGCTCTGCAAGGTCTTGACGACCGAGACGTCCGCCGACGCCGCCACTCCGCCGGCGCTGGCGTTGTTGTTCGACAGATCGGGATCGTAGTCGCTGGAGCGCGGCGTCGCGGTGGCGCTGTTGTCGAACGGACCGGCGGCATCGATGGTCGCGGTGACGGTGATGGTCCGGTTGGAAGACGGAGTCGGAGTGAGGCCCGGGACCAGCGTGCAGGGGAACGCGGAGCAGCCGGCGCCGCTGACGCTGGTGATGGTCAGGTTGGTCGGGTTGTCCGTCACCACCACGAACAACGCCACGCCCGGGCCGGTGTTGGAGACGACCAGGGTGTAGGTGACGGTCTGTCCGGGCGTGTACGGACCGGGGGTGTCGAGCGTCTTCGCGATCGCCACATCCACGGTGTTCTGGGCCACGCCGCCGTTGCCGAAGGGATCGCTGTTGTTGGACGTGTCGTGGTCGTACTCGTCCGCGTCGACGCTCGTGGAGTTGTCGAACGCGCCGGGGTTCTGGATCGTGCCCGAGTAGGTGATGGTGGCGCTGGCGCCGCTGGCCAGGCTGGGAATGGTGCAGGGGAAGGCCGTGCAGCCGGCGCCGCTGACGCTGCCGGCAACGAGGTTCACGCCGATGGGCGTGTCGGTGACGACGATGTTCGTGGCATCGGACGGGCCGTTGTTCGTCACCACGGTCTCGAACGAGACGGTGTCGCCCTGGTGGTAAGGCGTCGGCGTAGTGATGGACTTGGCCACCGCCAGGTCGGCGCTGGTGGTGCCGCCGTTGCCGGTGTCGTCGGTGTTGTTCGAGGGGTCGTCGTCCACGTCGCTCGAGCGGGGCGTGGCCGTGGCGGCGTTGTCGAACGCACCGGAACTGTTGATGGTCGCGGTGACGGTGATGGTCCGGCTCGAGCCCGGGGTGAGGCCCGGAACCAGCGTGCAGGGGAACGCGGAGCAGCCGGAGCCGCTGACGCCGGTGATGGTCAGGTTCGTCGGCGTGTCGTCCACCACGGCGAAGAGGGCCACCCCGGGGCCGGCGTTCGAGACCACCAGCGTGTAGGTGATCGTCTGTCCCGGCGCATACGGTCCCGCGGTATCGAGGGTCTTGGTGATGGCCACGTCCACGGCGTTGCTGGCCACGCCGCCGTTGCCGAAGGGATCGCTGTTGTTGGACGTGTCGGGATCGAGCTCGTCCGCGTCGACGCTCGTGGAGTTGTCGAACGATCCGGGGTTGTTGATCGTCGCCGAGTAGGTGACGGTTTCGCTGGCGCCGCTGGCCAGAGTGGGAATCGTGCAGGGGAAGGCCGTGCAGCCGGCGCCGCTGACGCTGGTGATGGTCACGCCGATGGGGGTGTCGGTGACGACGATGTTCGTGGCCGTGGACGGGCCGTTGTTCGACACCACGGTCTGGAACTCGACGGTGTGTCCCTGTACATAGGGGCCCTCGGTGACGATCGACTTGACCACCGCGACGTCCGCGCTCGGAGCGGTGTCGCCGCCGTTGCCGGTGTCGTCGGTGTTGTTCGACAGGTCGGTATCCATCTCCGACGCCGAGACGATGACGCTGTTGTCGAAGGCCCCGGCGGAGTCGATCGTGGCCGTGACGATGATGTCCTGGGTGTTGTTGGGGTTCATCGAGGCGATGGTGCAGGGCAGGGCCGAGCAGCCGTCGCTCACGCTGGTGATGGTCAGGTTCGTCGGCGTGTCGGTCACCTGAATGTTGGTCGCCACCGACGGGCCGGCGTTGGAGACCTGGATCAGGTAGGTCACGGAATCACCGGGCTGGAACGGACCGCCGCTCTGCAGCGACTTGACCACCGAGACGTCCGCCCCCGTGGCCTCGCCGCCGTTGCCGCTGCTGTCGGTGTTGTTGCTCTCGTCGGGATCCGGGCGGTCGTTGGTAACGGAGGCGGCGTTGTCGAACGCTCCCGCCGCATCGATGGTCGCGGTGACGGTAATGGTCGTGCTGTTGCCGGAGAGGAGGGCGAAGAAGCTGCACGGGAGCGCGGAGCAGCCCGCGCCGCTGACGCCCGTGATCGTCAGATTCGTCGGCGTGTCGGTGACGACGACATTGATCGCGTGCGAGGGGCCGGCGTTGGCGATGGCCAGGGTGTATTGGATCGACTGGCCCGGCGTGTAGGGCCCGGCGGTGTCCAGGGTCTTGGTGATCGACAGGTCGGTGGAGTGCGTGGAGGTGCCGCCGTTGCCCGTGTCGTCGGTGTTGTTGGACGGGTCCGGGTCGGGCTCGTCGGCGAAGGCGCTGACGTGGTAGTCGAAGGCGCCGGTCACGGCGATCCGCGCCGTGACGTTGATGGTCGCGCTCGCGCCCGAGGCGAGGCTGGCGATCATGCAAGGGAACGAGCTGCACGCGCCGGACACGCTGAGGGTGTTCAGGTTGAAAGTGTCACGGTCGACGTCGATGTTGGTGGCCGTCGACGGCCCGGCGTTGGACACCACGATCGTGTACTGGAGCTCATCGTTGAAGACGTACGGGCCGGGCGTGTCGAGGGTCATGTCGATCGACACGTCCGCGTCCGCGGCGGCCGGCGAGGCGATCAGGAAGAGGGCGGCAACGAAGAGCGCAAACGCACCGCGGGTGGCAGGATGCATGAGGTCCCTCCCGGTTGTAGCTCGAATTGTGGATTGGCTGACCGAGGGGGATTTTGCCACGAAGTGCGTGTAAGGAACGTAAAAGTTGCCGGGTGGGCGGGCGGCGGGTGGGCCGAATCATTTAATCCGATCATCGATCACTTTCAATCGTCCTCCGGATGAGATTGATCCCGGGCACTCGACAAAGAGCAGGGACATGACCGACCCTTGCACGGAGTCGTTCGTCGAGCAGCCCCGCGAGGGCGTGGCCGTGTACGACGAGGCCAGGAGACGAAACGGATGGTGCACTGGCTCGCGAAAGCCATTCCGCAGGCGGTGCTCGCCGCAACCCCTGGCGGTGTCGCCGTAAACGAGCTTCTGCAGCGCGTCGTCGGCGGTCGGCGGCGTTCTCTCGTGGCGAAGAACGTCGAAGGGAAGCTCTCCGAGATCCGGTCAATGCTCGATGCGTTGCGAGCCTGCGGCTTCGACATCGGCGGAAAGCGCGTCCTGGAGCTGGGCACGGGCTGGGAACCGATCGCCGCGCTGTGCCTGGCCGCGGAAGGCGCTCGCGTCACGACGATGGATCTGACGCGGCACGTGAAGACCACCGAGGCGGTTCGGGAAAGCGTGCGCCGAGCAATCACCGGGATGTGCTTCCCGAATGAGGACACGGCTCCGCGCCACCGCGCACTCCGCCGCTTTGTTACCGGCGCAACGGATGTCGAAGGCCTGCTCGACTCCTTCGGTGTGCAGTATCTCGCGCCGGTCCCCGACGACATGATTCTGTCGCTCCCGCCGCGCAGCTTCGACCTCGTGTTCTCCATCGCCGTGCTCGAGCACGTCCGGCCAGAGAATCTCGAGACCATCATGCGCGGGCAGGAGCACGCACTCGCGCCGACCGGACTCGCCTACCACGACATCGGCCTCGGGGATCACTTCTACGACGTGGATCCGACGACGTCGTTCGCGAACTTCCTCCGCTTCGATGACGGCAACCTCGTGTGGCGCGTGCTCGGGGAGAATCGTCTTGCGTACCACAACCGGTATCGGCGCAGCGACTTCGCTCGCCGGTTCGCCGAGCACGGCTGGCGTGAGGCATGGTCGCAGGCTGCTGTGGATCAGCGGTCGAAGGAGTTGATCGCGTCCGGCGAGCTGCGCCCCGCGGGGCGCTTCGCGAGCCTCGATATGGACGATCTCGCAACGTGGAGGCTTGCAGTGGTGCTGGAACGGGATCGCCGGTGAGGAAATCCGATGCGCTTCCTTGACTGCCCCCCGTCGCCGCAAATTTTTTTGCGTGGGAGCGGCCCGCCCCTGAAATTTCTCTCGTTTCCCGACATGAAAGGGTGACCCGCGAAGGCGACGCCACGGCGCTCTGAGTCCCCATCACAACAAAAAGGAGAAGAACCATCATGCGCAAACAACTGCTCCACGTGTGCGCGCTCGCGCTCGCACTCGTCGCCCTTCCGCTCTTTGGACAAGACCCGGCCGCCGCCCCGCCGAGCGAGGCGCTGCTCGAGGACGCCGCCGAATATGCCTCCCGGGTGGGCGTCAGCATCGACGAGGCCGTGCGCCGCCTGCGCCTGCAGACGCAGATCGGCGATCTCGAAGCCGTTCTTCTGAATGAGGAGCCAGCGACGTACGCCGGGCTATGGATCGAAGACACACCTCACTATCGCGTGATCGCCCGCTTCACCGATCCGGCGGCCGCGGGGCGTCTGCGCGCCCGGGTTGCCGGAGGGGCGCTGGAGGAACTGATCGAAACGCGCTCCGCGCGGTGGTCGCTGGCCGAGCTCGAAAAGCGGCAGGCCGAAAGCCGCGGAATCGCCCGCGGGGTGAAGATTCCGACGAACTCCAAGGTGAACGTCGCCGAGAACCGCGTGGAGCTGCATGTGCTCGACCCGGCGAAGTTCGGCAACGCCGTGGCCGCGGCCAAGGCGCGCATTCCGGAGGGAGTGGCCATCCAGCGAGTCTCCCGGCTGGCCGGGTCCGAGGCCCTGGTCGGCGGGACCTCTCTGACGACGTGCACCGCCGGGTTCACCGTGCAGGCCACGACCGGCGAGCTCGGAGTGTCGACCGCCGGTCACTGCCAGAACAACCAGTCCTTCCAGGTCCTCCCCCTCCAGTTCCTCTCCCTCCCCTTCCGTCGCGAGAAGGACAGCGGGGAGTTCGACATCCAGTGGCACTCGGCCTGCGATCTGGTGCAGGTCACGAATCAGTTCCAGACCGGCCTCGGTCTCCGCTCCGTCGTCGGCACGCGCCACCGGAACAATCAGGCCGTCGGCACGTTCGTCTGCAAGTTCGGCGGCGTGACCGGCCGGACCTGCGGCTGGATCGACAGCACGAGCTACGATCCCAATTTCTTCTCCAATCTCTTCGGTGGAAAGTACATCTACGTCGACGGCCGCGGCGCGGACCTGTCGTCGAACGGTGACAGCGGCGGCCCCTGGTACGTCGAGGACATCGCCTACGGCATCCACTCCGGCCACGGAGGCAACGACAAGAACGCGTACTACATGGCCATCAACTACATCTCCGCCGTGGGCGTGAGCGTGCTGACGTCCAATCCCGGAGCGTGCAATTTCATCCCGATCGCAAACTTCGGCGCCCACGCCAGACTGGACGGCTTCGCCACCTTCAACGGCTCGACCAGCTCCGACCCGGACGGTTTCATCGTCCGCTGGGAGTGGAACTTCGACGATGGCACGACGGCCGTCTCCACCACGCCGTCCATCACCCACGCCTATCCCCCGAACAGCGGGTCCTACATCGTCACCCTCACCGTGACCGACAACGAAGGCAAGCGAGGCTCGACGTCCAAGGAGGTTTGCGTTCCGACGATCGCGTGCAATGTCGTCGGGCCCACGCCGTGAGAGCATGACGCCAAGGGCGAGGCCGTGGCCTCGCCCTTGGCTCGCATGGTTCGTGGGAGGTGGAGGCTCACATCCGCGGCGAACAGTGATGATTCAATCCGGAGACCCTAGGCCTTCTTGTTCTTCTCGTCCCAGAGCATCGGCTCCCACAGCTCGACCTTGTTGCCATCGGGATCCATGATCCACGCGAACTTGCCGTTCTCGTCGGAATCGGGCCCCTTGACGATCTCGACGCCGTTCCTCTGGAGCTGCGCGAGCAGCGCGGTCAGGTCGTCGACGCGGTAATTGATCATGAAGCTGGACGTGCTCGGGCTGAACCACTTCGACTCGGGCTCGGCGACGTGCCAGACGGTGAGGCCGCCGTCCTCCGCCTGATCCTCCGGCCACTTCAGGATCGCGCCGCCCCAATCTTCGAGTGCCAAGCCCAGATTGTCCCTGTACCAGGCAGCGAGGCGCTTGTGGTCCGACGTCGACTTGAAAAAAACACCGCCGATCCCTGTCACACGGGCCATCCACTGCCTCCCTCATTCGCAACTTGGCGTCCCCAACGGGATTCGTATTCGTTCAACTCTCGATGACTCAGTAACTTACAGAAAACACTATATTCTAAAAATGCTCCAACCGCCGAAATTGTCTGTCGGAGGTACATATCAGGTACAGGCGCTCGTCTGTGCGCGCCTCTGAGCTACCGCCAGGCGCGCCCTAACAAGGACCACCCGGGCAGTTCCAAAAGACCCGCAGCCGACCGTCGAAGCCGAAGGGGACATCGTCGGTGCGCATCTTCATCTGACCAAACTTGTTGATGCTTGGTGTTCCCCTCGTCGCGGTGACCCGTACCCGGACAAACCAGGGTGAGGGGCGAAATGTGACTTGAACTGCTTCGCCGGTCTGATCGCCGGGCAGGCTGGCACCCAGTGTCGCCTGCGGTGAAGGACGAGGCGGCGGGTGAATGTCGAATTCCACCGCATCCGCAGGTGTGTCGCCGCCGGGGAAAAAGCGGAGACCGGTGTTCCCACCTCCGATCCCAGCAGCGATTCACGGCCGGTGTTTCTCGCATGGGCTTTCCAGCGGTCTTTGCGAGTGGGCGATTCATCGTCGACTGCGGGCACGGTCCGAAATTCAAAACCGAGATTCATCCGCCTTCCGTGGACAATGGTCGGATTGTGGGGCCGGAGCACGTCGCTGAAGAGCGTTCCGTCACCCGCCTGCCGCTCCACGTACAGCCGCGGGGGATCGCCACGGATCTCGAGCGTGGATGCGAGAGCGACACCGTTTCGGCGGAATCGCTGCCGATTCACCCAGAGATCGGCTTCCGTTGCGGGACGGCTATTGTGGGTCGCCGTTCGCACGGCGACATACACGGCCGTTTTCCAATTGCGGTCGGCTGCCAGCGCACGTGCGCGAATCCGTTCCACCTCATCGGGCGGCAATTCAGTCGCGCGACTTGCGACGAGAGCACTGGCGCGACGTGCGGCGCCCGCTGCGCGCCCCACCTCGCCAAGCGCGCTTTGCGCGCGCGCCACGCCGTCCCAGGCGAGAGCCTCTCCCGCAACGTTTCCTCGCGATGATGCTACGGCGAGTTGGAACGTATCGCGGGCGCCTGCGCTGTCGAAGCGCGCAAGCCGCTCGGCGCCTTCACGGAACTGTCGGCGTGTCTCGGCATTGACCGACAGCATCTCGTGATAGACGGTGAGCTCGCTGCTGGGACGATTGGAGACGACCTCGCCCCACCGCCTGCTCACCTGCTGGATCGCGACGAGCAACAGCGCCACGGCCACCATCGCAGCGACGCGACGGTGACGGCGCAGGAACTTCCGGTGCGGTAGATTCGGTCGCCGCGCCGCGCTGCCACAGGCTCGCCGGCCAGAACGCGACGCAGATCGTCGGCCAGCGCCGCCGCTGACGCGTAGCGGGCCTCCGGTTTCCTGACATAGATGACGGCATCGAGCACCGACAGGAACAGCTCGAGCCGCGCACGAAGCGGTAACTGGCGCGAGCGGCAGTACTCGAGGATCGACTCTCCCTCGACGAGCTCCATGGCGCTGCTCTTCGCGTACGTGACGCAGCGAAGTAGCGTCGACGAAGCGATCGACAACTTTGAGCGCCACCACTCGTTTGAAGTCGGCGCGCTCCTGGTCGGCGAGATAGACGGTCGCGCTGCCGCCGCGGCCGATGCGCCAGGCAAGGCGGAAGCTCGGAATGTCGGGGACCGGAAGGTCGGGGACCGGAAGGTTGTCCGGATCGGGAAGCCACAGCGTGCCGTTATCGAGCGGGCTATCCGACCGCGCCGAATGCTCGAGCAGCGCGCGCAACTCCTCGGCAAGCTCGGGAGCATCAGCGGTGGAACGGGCGATCTCGGCCTCGCGCTCCCCGGCAGGCATTTCGGAGAGCCGATCGAAGAGCTCGCGCAAACGCTGGAAGGCCGGCTGCGGAGCGTCGGGTTGCGCCGTAGGAGGCTCGTTCACCGCATGATCAGACGCTCTAGCGAAGAAATGGCCGCGATCGTGCCACGGCGCGGCGCCCGGACCGCGGCGCCGCTTGAATCCGCAGCTCGTGAATCTCGCAATCACGCGCGCCGACGGGCGAACCAGGCCACGGCCAGCAGGATCATCAACGTCAGCGCGCTGATCGCACGGCCGGCGAGGAACGACCGCGGCCGGTAAACGAGGAGAACCTGATGACGTCCGGCCGGGACGCGCACTGCGAGAAACGCTGCATTGGCGCGCTCGAGCGGAACGCGCGTTCCGTCGACGAATGCCTGCCAGCCGCGCCACGCGCAATCGCTGATGACGATGTGGCCCGGGCGTTCCATGTCGGCTTCGAGCTCGTACAGGCCTCCGCGGCTTCGCGAGCGAAGTGAGATTTTTCCGGGACCGTTTTCGTATTCGCCGGTCTCACGCGACGTGATCCAGGCGATCTCCCGAAAGTCCCGCACGCGCGCCATGCGGTCGACGAGCTCCTCGATGGACGCGCCGGTCAGCACGACGCGGCGCGGGATGAAGATCCGCTCGATGACCGCGCTGTTTTCGATCAATACCGAGCCGGGCTGCGAAGCCACTGGACGCCAGCCGTCCGGCAGCGGCAGGGCGCTGGGCTGAATCGCGAAACGGACATTCATCAGCGACAGGAACGGCGCGCTGAGATCGTCCACGCGGTTGAACCAGATCCCCTCCAGCCGGCACCAGAGCCTCCACGTGGCGACGAATTGCCAGAGCGTCAGCGCGTCGTAGCCGCGAGGATCCTCGAGACCGTAAAAAATGTTCGTCGCCGGCGGAAACGTCAGGCCGCGGCCGACGATCCGGAACGGCTGCCGAATCTTCGTCAGGGGCTCGAACAGAGCGATGGGCGGATATGCGGCCTGCCGTGGAACGGTTGCATAGGTATCGATCTCCGAGAGCGCACGCTGCGCGACCACGACCGCCAGAAGCGCCGGCGCCAGCGCGCGAGGTCTCGTCCAAAGCAATGCCGCGGCTGCCCCAAGGAACAGCAGTTCCGCGAGCATCCGATAACGCCCGTGATCGGCCGGCGTCACGGCGAGAACGACGTTCCGTTGAATCCACCACGTACCGGCGGCGAGTAGCAGCAACACGAGCGCGCAGGTCATCGCCGCGCCGCGCCAGTCTTCGCGCCGTATCAGGAAATCGACGCCCATCGCCGCGAGAATCGCCAGAGCGAGAGCTCCGTGAAACGCCAGACGGTCGTGAAAGGTGATCGACAGCAGCGGCAGTGCGTGCATTGCGTCCGCCAGCGGCGTCCAGCGCACGGCGGCGGCGAAACAGAACATCGCCAGCGCGGCAAAGAACCAGGTCTCAGCCGAGCGTATCCGCCAGATCGCATAGAGCGAGAGTGCGAGGATCACGCTGCCGGTCGTGCCGGACTCGCCGCCGACGTGACCGAGCAAGGGCGAGAGCCAGGCACGATTCTGGAGAAACGGGAAGAAGTTCGTCATCAGAAGCGCGAGCGCCTCCGGCGTCGCTGCGCCCCATGACGATGCGATCGTTTTCACGCCGTACTCGTGAGACTGCGGAATGGCATCGAGCAGCGGCAAAAGAGCGATCGCGCAGAGCAGAAACGCCGCCAGGCCGGCCGCGAGCGCCGTCGCGATCGCGCGCCAGGGGCTCGCACGGCGGCGAACCAGCTCGAACAGACCATACGCGCAACCGACCAGCACGTTGAGCAGGAGCGACTCCGGATGCCCGGCGAGCGCCGACAACGCGAGCGCCGTCATCAACAGTGCACCCGCGTGCAATGCCGGTTGCCAGACCACGCGCCGTGCCGCCGCAAGCAGAAGCGGTGCGTACAGGGTCGCGAAGCCGAGGGCGTTGAGCGAGGAAACGACCATGCAGGACGAGAGCGCCCATCCCGCTGCGGCAACGCATGCCGCGGCCTCGCCGAGACCCAGCTCGCGCGCGAGCACGAAGGCGGAGACGGCGGCGAGGAAAAGCGCGATCGCCGCCGTGTAGGTCATGCTCACCGTCGCCGGAAGCAGGCAAGCGATCAGCGTGAACGGCGAGTAGGGCGCCGACTGGGCCTCGGCCGCGAGAGGATGACCGGCCAGGTTGTACGCATTCCAGAGCGGCCACTCCCGACGCGCGAGCGACTCCTTCACCGCCAGGCGCCACGGGAAAAACTCCGACCATATGTCCGCGACCGTCACATTTTTCGCGGCCCCGGTGCCGAACCGTTGCGCGAGAGCCACATGAGGCTCGTACTGATAGACGTGATCGACAGGCCCGTAGACCCCGCCTGTGACGAGCGCGTACCCGGTGACTGCCAGCGGCAGCGCCAGCAGCAGCAGTCCCGCGGCACGCGACATCGGCACGACGTGCGAATGGACGAGCCAGAGCACCGCCAGCGCCGTAGCGAAATAGAGCAGCAATGACATGGGGAGCTAAAGCGCGTTGAGTGTGCGTTGCGCTGAGCAGTACCGTCAAGCGGGAAGCGTCGGCTCAAGACATCGAGCGATCGAGTGACGCGATCGTTGGCAAGTCCGGACAACGATGTGGAACGAGGTGGCGTCCCCAACGGGATTCGAACCCGTGTTGTCGCCGTGAAAGGGCGATGTCCTAGGCCTCTAGACGATGGGGACTTCTCGGCTTTGCCGGAATTGAAAATTGAAAATGAGAAATTGAAAATCGGGGCAAGGGCAACGGCACCGCGAGAGCGCCGCCCCTTTTCCATTTTCAATTTCCCAATTTTCAATTCCGCGCGCCCGAGGCGCGCGGCACTGGTGAGCCCGGTAGGGATCGAACCTACGACCAACTGGTTAAAAGCCAGCTGCTCTACCGCTGAGCTACGGGCCCGGGTTCAACGATCGGCCTCGCGAGAGGGTGGTCCCCCTCGCGAAGTTGGCACCATACGGACGGGGGTCCGCGGTGTCAACCGGGGCATCTGCGGAACGCTGACCGTGCTCGGGTTATGCCACACCCATCCGATCGGCCGCGGCGGCCGTAGATCGGGAAAACCCCCTGGACAACCTGAACGAATGCATGGAGGTTCCGCATGAGAGGTACGCTCGTTTTCCTGATCCTCGTCCTGGCGGCCGCGGCGGCCGTCGCTGACCATCACACCGAGGGCAAGCCGGCGATGAATGGGCCGGATCCGATGCTCCGGCAGCTGGAGTTCTTCACCGGCAAGTGGCAGTGCTCGGGGATGGCCGGCGAGATGCCGGGCTCGCCGGCCCACGCGACGCAGGCCGAGGTCGACGCGAAGTGGGGCGTGGGCGGGTACTGGGTGCCGATCACGTACTCCGAGAAGAAGACCGCCGAGAACGCGAATCCCTTCACCTTCACCGGCTTTTTCGGCTACGACCGCGAGCTCAAGAAGTTCGTGGTCGGGGGCGTGGACAGCATGGGCGGCTACTCGACCGGCGCCAGCGACGGCTGGAACGGCGACACGATGGTCTTCGCCGGGCCGTGGCACATGAACGGGATGACCGCGAACGCCCGCGACACCTTCACCCGGAAGGGCGACAAACAGATGGTGCACAAGGGCGAGATCGAGATGGACGGGAAGTGGATCCAGACCGGCGAGGAGACGTGCACGCGGCGCTAGCTCACCCCCGCCGCAGCCGCTTGACGAGCTGAATCTGTCCCGTGTGGTAGAGGTCGTGCGCGGCGGCCCCACGGACGATGCGCAGCTTCTTCGGATCCCGAAGAACTGCCTCGTCCAACGCCGCCACGGCCTCCCGCAGGGCGCGGTGCTCGCGGTCGAGCAGCGCGACGATCTCCCGCCACGACGCGTCGTCCGCCTTCGCCGGTGACGCGAACCAGTTGCTCCCCTTCGTCGGGAACGATCCGCGCTTGGCCCCGGTGAGCTTCCGCCGCACGGCGTACTTCCAGTAGGCGGCGTGGAGGGTGAGCTCCCAGATGTTGTGCCTCCCCTTCCCCGGCCGCCAGACGACGTCCTCCGCGGACAGCCCGCGCAGCGCGCCGCGCAGGTTCGTGCCGTGCCAGCCCCTCCGTTCGTACGCCTCGTCGAGATTCGCCAGCAGCAGATCGATCACTTCGCGCATGACCCGAAATCCTACAGGAGCGACCCTTGACAATCTACTACACGTGTCGTAGATTGGACTACAGAGTTAGTTATGAATCTGACCCGCTTCGAGCTCGAGATCATGGACGTCCTGTGGCGCCTCCGCGAGGCCTCGGTCCGCGAAGTCCGCGACGCCCTGACCGAGAAAAAGCGTCCCGCCTACACCACCGTGCAGACCATCGTGCAACGCCTGGAACAGAAGGGCGCCGTGCGCCGGACGCGCAAGATCGGCAACGCTCTGATGTTCGAGCCGGCCATCACGCGCAAGTCGGCGTACCGCCGGGTGGTGGATGAGCTGCTGGCGCTCTTCGGCGGGTCGGCGCGGCCGGTGGTGGCGCACCTGCTCGAGAGCGGCAAGCTCACCCTCGAGGACCTCAAGGCCCTGGAAGAGGCGTCGGAGAAGAAGCCGAAGGGAGGCCGGAAGTGATCCGCGACGTCGTCACGCACGTGGTCGTCTCCACGACGGTGCTGGCCATCGCGCTCGCTGCCGCGAGCTGGATCCGACCTCTGACCGCGCGCACGCGCCACGCGATTCTGATCGCCGGCATGGCCGCGCTGCTCTTCCCGTCGGCGCTGATCGCACTCCTCGTCGAGCGGCTGGGCAGCGACCAGATCCAGACCATTCGCGCGACGCTGCCGGTCTTCCTCGATCCACCGAGTCCGGCAAAGCTGCCGGCCCCGGCGCCGTTTCCGTGGATGGAGACCCTCGCCGTAGTCTGGCTCGGCGTGGCCATCCTTCTCTTCGTGCGCTGGTGGATCGTGACCCACCGCCTGGTGGCCACCGCCCTCCGCGCCGCCACCCCGCCCCCCGCCCGCGCCGTCGCGGCGCTCGAGGCCGCGCGCCAGCGCCTCGGCGTCCGGCACGCGGTCGATCTCATCGCTTCCCCGACGTGCGAGGCTCCCGCAGTGGTGCGCGTGCTTCGCCCGATGATCATTCTCCCCGCGGACGGCTGCGATGCCCTCGGCGACGAGGAGCTGGAGTCGCTGCTCTGCCACGAATGTGCACACGTGGCCCGGCGCGACAACCTCCTCGGCGTCTTCGAGGCCGTCGCATGCTCGCTGTTCTGGTTCAACCCCCTGGTCTGGCTGGCCCACCGCCGGATCGCCGCCGCACGCGAAGAAGCGTGCGACGAGCGCGTGGCCGACGCCGCGCTGCCCGCCGAAACGTACGTCGGCGCGCTCGCGAAGATCTGCCGCACGCTCCTCGCGCCCCGCGTGGCCGCGGTGTCCTGCATGGCCAGCGCTCATCTGAAAGAAAGGATTCAACACCTCATGCGTTACGACACGCTTCGAACATCCGCTCTCTCCCACCGGTTCATCTCCGCGGCCGCGACCACCCTGGTGGCCGTGTTCGTCATCGCCGCCGGCGTGGTCACCGCCGATCCGGTCAAGATCAAGCGCGGCAGCGACGAGCGCTACCTGCTCAACTACTCCGTCGCCAAGACGAAGGACGGCGCCCTGGCCTTCCGCGCCGAGATCGTCGACTCCAAGACCAAGGAAGTCATCGGCCAGCCGACGATGATGACCCGCGATACCACGCCCGCCTCGGCCGAGATCACGCGCGACGAGCGCAAGTGGCGCGTCGAGGTCACGCCCCAGGCCGACGGCGGCGGCATCATCAACCTCACCGTCTGGGACGGCTCGTCGACCGCCCAGCGCTCCTCGTACACCTTCGGCGCGCTCGACGTGGTCGAGAACCGCAAGAAGTACAGCGGCGATCCGATCAGCCTCAATCTGCACAACGCCGACATCCGCGACGTCATCCGGGTCTTCGGCCAGCTGACCGGCCTGGACATCGCCGTCGAGCCGGAAGTGCAGGGAAGGATCACCGTCCACTTCCAGGACACCCCCTGGGACGAAGCCTTCGATCAGGTCCTGCACGAGAACGGGTTCGACTACCGCCAGGACGGCGAGGGCAAGCTGACGGTCTTCGCGCGAGCGCGTTAAGCCGTTACGATGTGTGTCATCCCGAGCGGGAGCGAGGGACCTGGGCGGGTGGGAGGCACGAGACGCCCGCCACCGCCCGCCCAGGTCCCTCGACGAACGCTCGGGATGACACACGATGAATGACGCCGCAGCCGCATACGTGAAGCTCGTCCTGTCCATGGGCGAGCATGACCCCGACTACGTCGACGCCTATTACGGTCCACCGGAGTGGCGCGAGGAGATTCGCGCCACTCCCCCTTCCCTATCCGCGATCCACGACGACGCGCTGCGCCTGCGCGATCGGCTGGACGCGATCGCGCGGCCGTCCGATCCGATCGAGTCGCTCCGCCTCGACTACCTCCGCCGCCAGACCGCCGCGCTCATCGCCCGCTGCGAGATGCTGCAGGGAAGGCGCTTCCGCTTCGACGAGGAGTCGAAGGCGCTCTACGACGCCGTCGCGCCGACGTATTCCGAGGGGTACTTCCGGGAGCTGAATGCGGCGATCGAGAACGAGCTGCCGGGCAGCGGACGCCTCGTCGACCGGGTGGAGGCGTTCCGGATGGAGTTCGTCATCCCGCGCGAGAAGCTCGATGCCGTCTTCGGCAAGGCCATCGACGTCTGCCGGGCCAGGACCATGGAGCAGATGGCCCTGCCGGTCGGGGAGTCGTTCACGGTCGAGTACGTGAACAACAAGTCGTGGAGCGGCTACAACTGGTACCAGGGCGGCTTCAAGAGCCTGATCCAGGTCAACACCGACCTGCCGATCTTCATCGACCGGGCCATCGACCTGGCCTGCCACGAGGGCTATCCCGGGCATCACGTCTACAACTCGCTGCTGGAGAAGTCGCTGGTGCGCGACCGCGGCTGGGTCGAATTCTCCGTCTACGCGCTCTTCTCCGCGCAGTCGCTGATCGCCGAGGGGAGCGCGAACTACGGCATCGACGTGGCGTTCCCGGCGCGCGAGCGGGTGGAGATGGAGGAAGCCGCGCTCTTCCCGCTGGCCGGCCTCGACTCCACGCGCGCCGCGCAGTACTACCGCGTCTACGAACTCGTCTCCCGCACCAGCTACGCCGGCAACGAAGCCGCGCGGCGCTACCTCGACGGAGAGTTTGATGTGGACCAGGCCGTGGAGTGGCTGGCGGCGTACGCGCTCATGGCCCCCGAGCGCGCGCGCCAGCGCGTGCGCTTCTTCGACCAGTACCGCAGCTACGTCATCAACTACAACTTCGGCAAGGACCTGGTGAAGGAGTACGTGGAGCGGCGTGCGGGAGGGGACGCGCAGAAGCGATGGGACGTGTTCGCGGAACTGCTGTCGTCGCCGCGGCTGCCGTCAGGACTGACGTGATCCCGACCCCTTGACACGCGGCGCGCCCGACCCTACGTTCATGATCGCCGTCTATCCGCAGAGCCGGCGCCAAGGAGCGTGACTATGGGTATGCGGATATTCGTCTCGGCAGCGCTGCTGATTCTCTCGTTCTCGCCCGCAGCAGCCCAGGATCAAACGACTTACGACTACGTTCCGCCGCAGGACTTCGGCTTCATCGTGCTCGCCGGGCAAGTCTTCGTCAGCGAGATCCAGCTCGATCGGCCGCTGGAGATCCGCCCGCGGCTCATCTCGCGCGGGGA
This sequence comes from Thermoanaerobaculia bacterium, assembly GCA_044866315.1. Taxonomy (GTDB): domain Bacteria; phylum Acidobacteriota; class Thermoanaerobaculia; order Gp7-AA8; family Gp7-AA8; genus QHVT01. The sequence continues at coordinate 46,245 of JBIOTX010000233.1, forward strand.
CCTCGGCAGTCACCCCTGCCTGCGCGGCTCGTACACCTATCCCTACGAGACCGTCGGAACGAGCGGCAACCGCGAGGTCTGGCTCTGCTGCATCCCCGTCGACGAGATTCTCAAAGACTCCTTCCATTGCGCCGGCAGCTTCTTCCCGCAGCTCTTCGGCAGCTCCAACGACCAGAAGATCCGCCACTGCAGCCTGCTCGACCCCAGGGACGTCGAGCCGACGTTCATTCCGGTTTGCATTCCGGCGCCGCTGCGGGCTCCTTAGCCACCGCTCGATCTCTCCCATCGCGTCGCACTCGAAGAGCGCGAGATGGCCGCACCCGGGCAGCGGCACGAGCCGCGCCTGGGGCATCTCCTTCTGCAATCGCCGGGCGACGTCGAAGGGGACGATCTTGTCGGCGGTGCCGGCGAGGAGGAGGACGGGCATGCGCACGCGGGAGAGCCGGCCGTCGACGAGGTCGCGGCCGGCGAGCATGGAGCGCATGTGGGCGCGGGTGATGGGGGCCTTCCGCTTCGAGCGGCGCAGGAGGTCGCGGAGGACGAAGGTCGGCAGCAGACCGGCGCGATCGCTCTGCAGGGCGAGGCTGGCCCGGAGCTCGGGAATCGTGTTCGTGGAAAACGAAGACTCGGTGAGGATGGTCTCGTGGGCCAAGCCGGCGCTGGAGACGAGGACGAGGCGGCGCACGCGCTGCGGCTGCTCCGCGGTGAACTTCAGCGCCACCCACCCGCCCATCGACACGCCCATCACGTCGGCGTCGCGCAGAGCCATCGCGTCCATGAAGTCGCGGACGACCGCGGCCTGGGTGGCGACGCAGTAGTCGGCGCCTTGCGGCTTGTCGGAGTCGCCGTAGCCGAGGAGGTCGGGGGCGTAGACGCGGTGGGTGCGGGTGAGGCGGCGGAGGACGGGTGCCCAGTCTTCCGCGCTCATGGCCACGCCGTGGACGAGCACGAGCGGAGGGCCCTCGCCGCCGGCCAGATAGTGGATGCGGTGGCCGCCTGCACGCACGAATTCGCCGTCGATTCCGATGGCTTTGAGGTAGAGCTTTCGCGCACCGATGTAGACGCTCAAAGGCCGCAAATAGACGAACGAAGCGGCCGCGAGTAACCCCAAGAGCAGCAACAACTTCGATTTCGTGATGCGCATCACGCAAAGATTACATTCTTGTCTCTAGCGGCATTTCCATTGCCAACCTACATTGATGCGCTCACGCAGATCCGCAACTGCGCTTTCGGAGGTTGACGATGCCGGCCACCTACGGCAACTCGTACGATGTAGTTCTACTCGGTTCGGGCATCGGTGGGTCGATGCTGGCGTGCATTCTGGCGAAGCACGGCCTGTCCACGCTGCTCATCGAGGAGCTCTCGCATCCCAGGTTCGCCATCGGCGAGTCGCTCATCCCGGAGACCGGCGTGCGCCTGCGCATCCTCGCGGAGAAGCACGGCGTGCCGGAGATCGGCTGGGTCGGCAGCTTCCACGCTCTGCGCGACAACGTCAGCGCCGCGTGCGGCGTGAAGCGCTCCTTCTCGTTCATGTACCACCGGGCCGGCGAGCGCCATCGCGCCGAGGAGACCAACCAGCTCCCGACGCTCACGCCGCCGTTCGGACCGGACTCGCATCTCTTCCGCCAGGACGTCGACGGCTACCTGGCCTCGATGGCGGTGAAGTACGGTGCGCACTTCCGCCAGCAGGTGAAGATCGCGAAGATCGAGTTCCAGCCGGACCAGGTGCGGCTCACCACCGACAAGGGCGAGGAGATCCGCGCCGCGTTCCTCATCGACGCCGGCGGCATGCGCTCGCACATGGCCACGCAGTTCAACCTGCGCGATCCGGAGCCGCGCTTCAAGACCAACACCCGCGCGCTCTACACGCACATGATGGACGTGAGGCCGGCCGACCTCCTGGTCGAGGGCAATCACGGCCTCCCCTCCCCCCTCGGCCAGGCCACCATGCATCACATCTTCGACGGCGGCTGGATCTGGATCATCCCCTTCAACAACCACCGCGAGTCGACGAACCCGCTGACCAGCGTCGGGATGATGCTCGACCGCCGCAAGTACCCGACGCCCGAGGGCTCGCCGGAAGAGGAGTTCCGCCGCATCATCAGCCGCTTCCCGACCATCCGGAAGCACTTCGCCGACGCCCGCCCGGTGCGGCCGTGGGTCGGCAGCGGGCGCATTCAGTACTCGCAGGCGCACTGCATCGGCCCGCGCTGGATCCAGCTCCCGCACGCGGCGAACTTCGTCGACCCGCTCTTCTCCAGCGGCCTCTCCGTGCTCACCGTGGCCGTCGACCTGATGGCCGACGCGCTGCTGCGCGCCTTCGCCGACAACGACTTCGCCGTGGAGCGCTTCCAGCGCGTCGAGGACGTGGTCAACACCGGCTTCGACCACTACGACCTCATCGTCCACAAGTCCTTCGACTCCTTCGCCAGCTACGACCTCTGGAACGCCTGGAACCGCAACTGGGTAATGGGCAACTTCCTGGGCACGTTCGGCGCGTTCAAGATGCTCCTCGAGTACCTGCGCACCGGCGAACCGCGGTTCCTGGAGAAAACCACCGAGCCGGGACGCATCGGTGTGCTCAGCAGCCACCTGCCCGAGGTGCGCGCGGCCATGGATGCCTCGGCGAGCGACATCGAAGAGGCCCTGGCGGGGCGGATGATGCATTCCGAGGCCAGCGCGCGGATCTTCGCCCGCCTCGGCGGTCTGAAGTTCCTGCCGAAGTACATGGGCTTCGGCGATCCGTCCCATCGCGCGCCGTCGACGTTCACGCTGCAGACCGGCGCGCGCCACGTGCTCTGGTATCGCTATCAGGGCGACAAGAAGTGGCGCGACTACGCGAGCTTCAGCCTCCTCACCTACGCCCGGCAGGTCCTCGGGTTCATGGCCCGTGAGACGGGCGACTCCGCGCGCCGCTTCCGCACCGCCGTGCGCGACGTCTTCTTCGCCGGGAACGAGGACTGGCACTACACGCCGAACGCGCTGCGCGCGCACGGCCGGTATCACCTGCCCTTCGAGGCGGACAGCGCGGCGGACGAGGCGATCGAAGCTCCGGCCATCCAGCACGCAACAAAATGACTGGAAAACCGCAACTTCGTTGGCGCGGGATCTTTCGAGACCTGCCGCGCGAGCACGGCTATGAGCCGCTGCGCGTCGAGGGAACGCTTCCCGGCGACCTCGAGGGCGTGCTCTATCGCTGCGGTCCGGCGCGCTTTTCCATCGGCGGCGAGCCGTACCTGCACTGGTTCGACGCCGACGGCGCGGTGAGCGCCGTGCGCGTCGGGCGCGGGGCCGCCGTGGGCGCGGTGCGCACGGTGGAGACGCGCTGGCTGCGCAAGGAGCGCGCGGCCAACCGCCAGCTCTATCGCAGCTACGCCCAGCTCGGCCGCGGCTGGCGGCGCTGGCTCACGCTGCCGAAGAACCCCGCGAATATCTCCGTGCTGCCGTACGAGGGACAGGCGCTCGCGCTCTGGGAAGCGGGCCTGCCGATCGCGCTCGATCCGGCGACGCTGGACACGCGCGGCGAGACCGACCTGGACGGGCGCATTGGGCCGACGTTCTCCGCACATCCACATTCCGCGGCCGGCCGGCTGTTCAACTTCGGCGTCCGCTACGGACGGCGCTTCTCGCTCGATCTGTACGCCTTGGGTGGGATGCCGCGCCGCATCGCTTCGGTGCCGCTGCCGCGCCCGACGATCATCCACGACTTCATCGTCACCTCGCGCCACGCGATCTTCTTCTGCGCGCCGATCCGCCTCCGCCTCGGCCGCCTGCTCGCCGGCATGCACAGCTTCAACGACAACCTGGCCTGGGAGCCGGAGCACGGCACGGAAGTCGTGGTCGTGCCGCTGGCGACGCCGGACAAGCCCGTGCGCTTCCCCGTGCACCCGTTCTTCCAGTGGCACTTCGTGAACGCGTGGGAGCAGGGCGGCGCGCTCCTCGTCGATCACATCCCCTACGACGACTTCGAGACCAACGCCTGGTTCGGCCGCGCGCCGTACGCGCCGCCCACCGCCCCGCCCCCGTCGCGCTACGCGCGCACGCGCATCGAGCTGTCCTCGAAGCGCATGGTCACCGAGGTGCTCTCGGACATGACCTCGTGCGAGTTCCCGGCCATCCATCCGAACGACGCGGGGCTCCCCCACCGCAACGTCTGGCTGCTCTGCGACGGGCTGCCGTCGACGCTGCGCTGCTTCGATCCGAAGACGCGCACCGTGCGCACGGTGCCCCTCGGCGCCGAGACCGTCCCGAGCGAGCCGACCGTCGTGCCGCGCGCGGGCCATCCCGACGGCTGGGTGCTCAGCCTGGTCTACGACGGCACGCGGGACGCGAGCTACGTCGCGGTCATCGACGGCGCGCGCCCCGAGGACGGGCCCGTGGCCCGGCTCTGGTTCGACCACGCTATTCCCTTTCCCTTTCACGGCGCGTGGGCCTGCCCTGAGCGAAGCCGAAGGGACGCCGTGAATGAAACGTTTGTCGATCGATCCGCACTATCCGGAGGTAATCAGTCATGACGACCCCGATCGCCATCGTCGGCGCCGCCTGCCGATATCCCGATGCGTCCTCCCCGTCCGAGCTGTGGGAGAACGTCCTCGCCCAGCGCCAGTCCTTCCGGAGAATGCCTTCGGAGCGCCTGTCGCTCGAGGACTACTACTCCCCCGACCCGAACGCGCCGGGCTGCACGTACTCGCAGAACGCCGCGCTGATCACGAACTGGACGTTCGACCGCTCCAGGTACCGCGTGTCGCGCTCCACGTTCGATGCGACCGACCTCGCACACTGGCTGGCTCTCGAGGTCGCGGATGCCGCTCTGCAGGACGCCGGCTTCGAGCCGCCCGCGGACACGACCGGCGTGATCCTCGGCAACACCCTCACCGGCGACAGCTCGCGCGCCGCGTCGCTGCGCCTGCGCTGGCCGTACGTCCGCCGCGCCGCGATCAACGCCGGCGCGTCGGATGAGGTGCTGGCGAAGCTCGAGGAGGAGTTCAACGCGCCGTTCCCGGAGATCGGCGAGGACACCCTCGCCGGCGGACTGTCGAACACCATCGCCGGCCGCATCTGCAACTTCTTCGGCTTCCACGGCGGCGGCTACACCGTCGACGGCGCCTGCTCCTCGTCGCTGATCTCGATCATCCACGCCTGCAACTCGCTGGCGTCCGGCGACCTCGACGTCGCCCTGGCCGGCGGCGTCGACCTCAGCCTCGATCCGTTCGAGCTGATCGGCTTCGCGAAAGCCACGGCCCTCGCGAAAGAGCGCATGTTCGTGTACGACCGGAAGGCGAACGGCTTCCTCCCGGGCGAAGGCTGCGGCTTCGTGGTGCTGATGCGCCAGGACGACGCGCTCGAGCAGGGCCGCCGCATCTACGCGACGCTCCTCGGCTGGGGCATGTCCTCCGATGGCCACGGCGGCATGACCCGCCCCGAGGCCAGCGGACAGCGGCTCGCGCTGCAGCGTGCGTATCAGAAAGCCGGGATCCCGATCGACTCCGTGACGCTGTTCGAAGGCCACGGCACCGGCACCCCGGTCGGCGATCCGATCGAGATCTCCACCGTGCGCTCGCTGCTGCAGTCCGCGAACGGACACCCGCACTTCATCGGCTCGGTGAAGGCGAACATCGGCCACACCAAGGCCGCCGCGGGCATCGCGGGCCTCATCAAGTCGATGATGGCCGTGCACCACGGCGTCATCCCCCCGATCACCGCCTGCGACGAGCCGCGCGACGTCGCTCCGCTGCAGGTCGCCCAGACCGCGCTCCCCTGGCCCGACGACATCCCCCGCCGCGCCGCCGTCAGCGCCATGGGCTTCGGCGGCATCAACACCCACGTGGTGCTCGAAGGTGGAGGACAGGCAATCCTGCCTGTCCCTGCGCGGCGCCGTTATGAAGCAGAGCTGTTCCTCTTCGGCTCCAACAACATCGAAGACCTCCAGACCACCCTGCGCGCCGTCGCCGCCCGCGCCGCCGAGCTCTCCCTCGCCGAGCTGACCGACCTCTCCGCCGCCCTGCGCGCGCGCATCACCGGCCGCGCCTACCGCGCCGCGATCGTCGCCTCCACGCCGCAGGAGCTCGCCGCCGCCGCGGCCAACACCGCCGCGTTCGGCGTGCCGCGCCGTCCGAAGATCGCCTTCCTCTTCTCCGGCCAGGGCTCGATCCCGAACGTGACCACCGACGTCGCCCAGCCGGCGATCGTGAAGGCCTCGGTCGCGCGCCTCAAGGACCTGCACCGCCTCGGCATTCACGCCCACTGCACGATCGGCCACTCCCTCGGCGAGCTGACCGCGCTGTACTGGAGCGGGGCGCTCGACGAGCAGCAGCTGATCGACCTGGCCACCTTCCGCGGCGAGGCCATGCAGCAGCTCGCCGGCGACGGCGGCATGGCCGCGTTGTCCTGCGATGAGAATGAGGCCCGCACGCTGCTCGAAGACGGCGTCGTGGTCGCCGCCCTCAACGGACCGCGCCAGACCGTCATCGCCGGACACGGACCGGCCATCGATCGCATCATCGACCGCGCCAAGGCCCGCGACATCGGCGCGACGCGCGTGCCCGTCGCCGCCGCCTTCCACTCGCCGATGATGGTCCCCGCCGCCGCGCCGCTGCGCGACTACGTCGGCCGGCTCGGCGCGAAGCGCGTCGGCCGCGGCGTCTTCTCCACCGTCACCGGCGACTGGCTGCATCACGACGCGCCGCTGCCGGACCTGCTGGCCACGCAGCTCACCCTGCCCGTGCGCTTCCGCGAGGCCATCGAGGCCATCGCCCATGAAGCCGATCTCCTCATCGAAGTCGGCCCCGGCCGCGTGCTGACCAACCTCGCGTCCTTCGCCTCCGTCCCGGTGGTCTCGTCCGATCGCGTCCTCGACGCCGTCGCCGCCGCCTGGACCGCCGGCGCGGACATCGACGTCGACGCCCTGTTCGCGGATCGCTTCTACCGCCCCTTCGATCTCGACGCCCGCCCGACCTTCATCGAGTCGCCCACCGAAAAGTTTCGGAGTGCGGCGGCAAAGCCGCCGCTTTCCAATCGCCCCGCTCCGGTCACCAAACCGAAGCCCGAGGCTCCTTCCGGCACGACTCTCCGCGAGCTCGTAGCGAAGCACGTCGATCTGTCCTTGGACCTCGTCCTCCCGACGTCCAAGCTCCTCTCCGACCTCCACCTCAGCTCCATCACCGTCGCCCGTCTCCTCGCTGACGCTGCACGGGCCATGGGCGTCCCGCCGCTCGCCGACCCGACGTCCTTCGCCAACGCGACCATCGAGGAGGCCACCGCGGCACTCGAAGCATTGCGCGGCGTCGAGGCGCCGCCGCCCGAGCCGCGGCTCCCCGAGGGCGTGGCCAACTGGCTGCGCGCCTTCCGCATCGACGAAGTCCCGGTGCGGTGTAGTGCACGCCTCCGGCGTGCCCCCCAATCTGCGTGGAAGATCCTCGGCGACTGGCCCGAGGCCTCGCAGCGCTTCGAGACCGTCCCCGGCCGCGGCATCATCGCCGTCCTCCCGAAGGACGATCCCGACGCCTGCATCCGGCTCCTGCTCGAGACCCGCGCGCTGGCCGAGAAAGAGCGCCTCGTCGTCGTCCAGGAGGCTCCTTGCGGCTCCGGCTTCGCGCGCACGCTGTTCATCGAGAAGCCGAACGTCTCCGTCCGCATCGTCAACGTCCCGCGCCTCGACGCCGCGGCGCTGGAGAACGTCGTCGCCGAGGCCGAGGCCACGGGCGACTTCTGCGAGGCCATGTATGGAGAGGACGGGATTCGCCGCGAGCCGCGCATCGTGGCCGCTGATGTTCGGCGCACTGAGAGTGCGCCGCTCCACGCTGAGGATGTTCTGCTCGTGACCGGAGGAGGCAAGGGGATCGGCTTCGAGAGTGCGTTCCATCTGGCCAAGACCACCGGCGCCCGCCTCGTGCTCCTCGGCCGCTCGAAGGACGACGACGAGCTGCGCGCGAACTTCGCGCGCCTCGAGGCGGCCGGCCTGCCGTACGACTACATCGTCGCCGACGTCACCAAGCCGCTGCCGCGGTTCGAGAAGGTCACCGCGATCCTGCACGCCGCGGGCACGAACCAGCCGGCGTTGCTCGACGCGCTCGACGACAGTGCGTTCCGCGCCGCCACCGCGCCGAAGCTCGACGGCCTGCGCAACGTGCTGGACGCCGTCGATCCGAACAGGATCAAGCTCCTCATCACCCTCGGCTCGGTCATCGCCCGCACGGGCATGCGCGGCGAGGCCCACTACGCGTTCGCCAACGAGTGGCTCGCGCGCAGAACCGAGGAATTCGGAGCGGCGTACCCGCAGTGCAGGGCCGTCTGCATCGAATGGAGCGTGTGGTCCGGCATGGGCATGGGCGAGCGCCTCGGCACGATGGACATGCTGCGCCGCCAGGGCATCACGCCCGTCGCGCCGGACGAGGCGGTCGCGCTCACGTCGAGGCTCGCCGCCGCGCCGCCCGCCGCCCACGTCATGGCCTGCGGCCGCCTCGGCGATCCGCCGACCATCCGCTTCGCCGACGAGCCGCCTCCGCTCTATCGCTTCCTCGAGCAGCCGCGCGTCTCCATCCCCGGCGTGGAAGTCATCGCCGATGCCGAGGTGTCGCTGCGGAACGATCCGTACCTCGAGGACCACGCCTTCAGCGGCGAGCCGCTGCTGCCGGCGGTCATGGGCCTCGAGGCCATGGCCCAGCTCGCGCGCACGGTCTCGGACGAGCTGCCGGTGCGCATCGACCGCGTCGAGCTGCTGCATCCGGTGACGCTGGCCACGGTCCGCGTCGCTGCGCTGCAGCGCGGCGGCGAAGTCGACGTCGCCATCCGCACATCGTCCACCCAGTTCCGGCTCGATCACTTTCGGGCCACGGTTACAGTCGGCGAGCGTCCGGCGCGGCCGCGCATCGCCATCGCTGAAGGCAGCGTCGACCTCGAGCCGGAGCGCGACCTTTACGGGCCGCTGCTCTTCCACACCGGCCGCTTCCGCGGCGTGCGCCGCTATCGCCGTCTCACCGCCACCGAGTGCGTGGCCGAGATCGCGCCGCACCGGGAGTCGCTCTTCCATCGCTACCTCCCCTCCACGCTGCTCCTCGGCGACGCCACCATCCGCGACGCCGCGATCCACGCGCTGCAGGGCTGCGTGCCCCAGGCGACCGTGCTTCCGGCCGGCATCGACGCGGTCGAGCTCTTCGCGCCTGTCGATGGCGAGACCATCGTCGTCGCGCGCGAGATCTCGCGCAGTGCGGAGGGCTTCGTCTACGACGTCGACATCGCCGCGCCCGACGGGCAGCTCTTCGAGCGCTGGCATGGCCTCAGGCTCCAGATCGTCGCCTGCCGCGAGCGCGTCGACGACCTCGCTCCCGCGCTCTGGGCGCCGTTCCTCGAGCGCGAGGTGGGCGTCTCCGTCCGCGTCGCGGCGGCCGAGGAGACGGTGCTGCATCGCCATGACGGCAAGCCCCTCGCCGCGCACGGACACATCTCCCGCTCGCACGACACCGACGCCGGGGTCACCCTCGCCGTCGCGCACCACACGCCGGTCGGCGTCGACGTGCAGACCGTGGGCGACCATCCGTGGGACGACATCATCGGCTCGCACGACGGGCCGCTGACCGACGTCTGCATCCGCCTCTCCGGCGACGAGCGCCCGCACGCCGCGGCGCGCGTCTGGTCGGCCCGGGAGTCGATGAAGAAGCTCTCCGGCGACGCACTCGTGCCTCTCGTTGTCGACGACGCCGGCACCCACGGGAGGGTCACCTTCCGCTCCGGCCCGCATCGCATCGACACGTATCTGATGCGCGACTGCGTCGTGGCCGTGGCCCGGGAGAGGAGCGCCTGATGTACCTCGGAGACGTCGAGCACCGGCACGCGCAGAGCCCGTGGGGCTTCGCCGCGGAGGCCATGACCGCGGCCGGGATTCCCGTGCCGCAGATCATGCACCTCTTCAACTTCAAGCCCGACCGCACGAAGTTTCTGGCCATGTTCACTCAGGAGGTCATGCGCGGTCCGTCGCCGCTCACGCCCGGGCAGCGCGAGCTCATCGCCGCATTCACGTCGCGGATGAGGGACTGCGTGTTCTGAACCGGCGCGCACGCCGCGGTCGCGGCGAAGCTGCTGGAGGATGAGGAGATGGTGAAGTCGGTCCTGGATGACTATCGAAGCGCGCCGATCGACGCGAAGTTCGCGGCCCTGCTCGTGCTGATCGAGAAGGCCGCGCGCAAGGCGGCCAGCGTGACCCGTGAAGACGTCGACGCCGTGCGCGCCGCCGGCTGGACGGACGAGTCCATCTACGACGCCATCACCGTCTGCGCGCTCTTCAATTTCTACACGACCTGGGTCGACGCTTCGGGCGTCGCCGGCATGGACGACTACTCGGCATCCGGACACCGGATGGCCACGGAGGGGTATCTGCGCTCATGAGGTACTACGAGTACATGCACACCGTCGGCTTCCAGGAGACGAACCTCATCGGGAACGTCTACTACGTCCACTATCTCTCCTGGCAGGGCCGCTGCCGGGAGATGTTCCTCCACGACCACGCGCCGGGCGTGCTCGACGACATCGCGAGCGGCCTCAAGCTGGCCACCGTGCGCGTGAACTGCGAGTATGAGGAGGAGCTCCTGGCCTTCGACCGCGTGGCCGTGCGCATGACCCTCGGCACGCTCAAGCCGAGCGGGATGACCCTGCGCTTCACCTACGTCAAGGTGGGCGAAGACCGCGAGACCATCGCCGCCCGCGGGGAGATGGAGATCGCCTGCCTGCGCGGCACGGCGATGGTGCCCGTGCCGGACGAGCTGCGCGAGGCGCTACGGCCCTACCGGGAACAGGCGGCGTGACATGAGCGCGCTCGCCATCACCCTCCTGCAGATCATCGTCATCGTGATCTGCGGGCGCGCGCTCGGCGCGCTGATGAAACGCCTCGGCCAACCCGCGGTGGTCGGCGAGATCGCCGCAGGGATCCTCCTCGGTCCGTCAGCGTTCGGCGCGTTCGCGCCAGGCACGTTCGCGCGGGTGTTTCCGGCGGCGAGCCTGCCGACGCTCCAGTCGCTCAGCCAGATCGGCCTGATCCTGTTCATGTTCCTGGTGGGCCTCCAGTTCGCGCCGGAGCTGTTCCGCGAGCGCAAGCACACGGTGGTCGTGATCAGTCACAGCAGCATCATCGTGCCGTTCCTGCTCGGCACGGCGCTGGCGCTCTGGCTCTACCCGCGCGTGTCCGATCCCGGCACGAGCTTCCGCAGCTTCTCCCTCTTCCTCGGCACGGCCATGAGCATCACCGCCTTCCCGGTGCTGGCCCGCATCCTCGAGGACAAGAACTTACTGACGACGAAAATGGGCAACAACGTCATCGCCTGCGCGGCGGTGGACGACGTCACGGCGTGGTGCATCCTCGCCTTCGTCGTTGCGCTCGTGCGCGCGGAAAGCACGACCCATCTCGTGGTCCGGCTGGCCCTGGTCGCGCTGTACGTCCTGGCGATGATCTTCCTCGTTCGCCCGCTGCTGAAGAAGCTCCCACGGGTGAACGAGACCGTCTTCGCCGGAATCCTGCTCTTCGTCTTCGCCTCGGCCTGGACGACCGAGCTCCTCCACATCCACGCCCTCTTCGGCGCCTTCCTGGCCGGGGCGATCATGCCCAAGGAGGCCCAGCTCAGCGAGACCTTGGTCGGTCAGCTGCGCGGCCTGACCACGGTGGTCTTCCTGCCGCTGTTCTTCGCCGTCGCCGGCCTCAACATGAACATCGGCCTGCTCCGGACGCCGGAGCTCTGGCTCGCCTGCGGGCTCGTGCTCCTGGTGGCCATTGCCGGCAAGTTCGGCGGGGCGACGCTCAGCGCGGCCGCGGTGGGGATGCCCTGGCGCGACGCCACGGCCATCGGCGTGCTGATGAACACGCGCGGCCTCATGGAGCTGGTCGTCCTGAACATCGGCCTGGAGATCGGCGTGATCTCCCGGCCGCTCTACACGATGTGCGTGATCATGGCCCTGGTGACGACGGCGATGACGACGCCGCTGCTCGAATGTCTTCGAGCATCATCTCTACTCGATCGCGATGCGTCCGATGCGACACGATCGCCACGCGAATCACGAAGCGCCCGTCCGGCAGCGTCGCCGGGGTGAGCATCACCCGCTTGCGGGCGTTGATCCCGCGCAGCAGCTCGCGTGTCGCCGCGTCATCGTCCCGGAAGCGGAAGGCAAGGATGGTCAGCTGCGGCTCGGCCACGATCTCCATGCCGTCCATCTTGCGCAGCTCGTCGGCGGTGTAGCGGATCAGGTCCAGCTTCTCGTCGAGCTGCTCGCGGAACGGCTCGATGCCGAACATCTTCAGCGGCAGCCAGACCCTCAGGCCGCGGAAGTCGCGGGAGAGCTCGGGCGAGATCTCGCAGAAGTCGACCAGCTCGTCCGCCTCCTGCATCGCCGGCAGGTAGTCCGCGTGCAGGGAGTGCGCGAGGCGCAATGCGCGCGTGTCGCGCACGAGCACCGCGCCGGTGCCGAACGGCAGGAAGAGGGTCTTGTGCGGGTCGAGGATGATCGAGTCCGCCTGCTCGATGCCGCGCAGGACGGACCGTCCTCGCTCGGTGAGCATGAACAGCGCGCCGTACGCACCGTCGATGTGAAACCACATGTCGTTCGCGTACGCGACGCGCGTGAGGGCCTCGAGGTCGTCGACCGCGCCGGTCGCGGTCGTCCCCGCGCTGCCGGCGACCAGGAACGGCGTCCAGCCGTCCGCGTGGTCGCGGCGGACGGCCTCTTCGAGCGCGTCGATCCGGATGCGGAACTGCTCGTCCACCGGCAGCTCGCGGACATTCGCGTAAGGGAAGCCGGCCAGATTCGCCGCCTTCTGAAACGAGTGGTGGATCTGGTTCGAGCAGTAGAGCGTGCCGCGCAAAAAGTCGTCCGGCAGCAGGGCGCGCCGGGCGGTGACGATGGCAGTGAAGTTCGCCAGCGATCCGCCGCTGGTGAGGACACCGCCGGACCCGTGCGGAAGGCCGACGATCTCGCAGAACCAGCGGACGACGTTCGCCTCGAGCTGCACGAGCGCCGGCGCCGCGGCGCAGACGCCCACGTAGCGGTTCACCGCGTCGGCGATGAGATCGGCCACCGCGGAGTGGAAGATGCCGCCACCCGGCACGTAGGCGAGGTAGCCCGGACCGGCCGCGGTGAACGAGCGCGGAATGGCCTCGTCGAACAGAAAGTCGAGCAGCTTCTCGTACGACTCGCCGCGCTGCGGCAGCGGCTCGATGAGCGTGCGCGCATATTCGGTCGCCCCCTCGACGTTCATCGCCGGCTGCCGCGGCAGCGACTCGATGTGCGCGACGATGCGCCGCATCGCCTCGTCGACGAGGCGGCGCATTTCGTCCGCGTCGGGCTCGAGCGGGTGGCGCGCTACCAGATCTTGCAGCGCTCCCCCTCCGGCCTCGTCATCTTCGTTCCCGGCGGGCAGTTCCAGGCGTCCTGGAACTCGGGCATGTTCTGCACCGTCAGGTTCACGCGCGCCGGTCCCGGCGCGTGCGGGTCGGTCAGCGCTCGCCGCCGCCCTTCCTCGGCGGCCATGTTCTGGGCCCACACCTGGGCGAAGCCGAGGAAGAAGCGCTGCTCGGGCGTGAAGCCGTCGACGATGCGGCGCTCCTTCCCTTCGAGCGACTTGCGGTAGGCGCGCAACGCGAGCGTGGCCCCGCCGAGGTCGGCGATGGCCTCGCCGGTGACGAGCTTGCCCTGGAGGTTGATCCCCTCCTCCACGTTCCACTCGCCGTACTGCTTCGCAATGCACTCCGCGCTGGCCTGGAAGCGCCGCAGGTCCTCGTCCGTCCACCAGTTCCGCAGGTTCCCCTCGGCGTCGAACTTCGCGCCCTGGTCGTCGAAGCCGTGAGTCATTTCGTGGCCGATGACCGTGCCGATGCCGCCGTAGTTGTAGGCGTCGTCGGCGTAGGGGTCGTAGAACGGCGGCTGGAGGATGCCCGCGGGGAAGGTGATGTCGTTGCGCGTCGGGCTGTAGCCGGCGTTGACGGTGGGCGGGGTGAAGAAGCCCCACTCGTTCGGGTCGTCCGGCTTGCCGACGCGACTCACCGCCCGGCGTACGCGGAACTGCGTCGCGGCGAGGACGTTCTGCGCCAGCGAGTCGCGGCCGATGTCGAGCGTGGTGTAGTCGATCCACTTGTCGGGGTAGCCGATGCGGCGGCGGAAAGCCTCGAGCTTCTGCAGCGCGGCGGTCTTGGTCTCCGAGCCCATCCAGGTCAGGCTGGGGATGTCCTCGCGCAGCGCGGCGATGAGGTTGTCGATCAGCTCGTTCATCTTGGCCTTCGCCTCGGGGGTGAAAGCCTGCTTCACGTACTCCTGCCCGAGGAGCTCGCCGACGTTCTGGTCGGCGGCGCGGACGCAGCGCTGCCAGCGCGGCTGGATCTCCTTCTGCCCCGACAGGGCCTTGCCGCGGAACTCGAAGTCGGCGTTCACGAAGGGCGAAGAGAGGTACGGCGCCGCGGCGTCGAGGAGGTCCCAGCGGAGATACGCCTTCCACGACTCCAGCGGCATTTCAGTAAGGAGGCGATTGGCGTCGCGGATGAACTCCGGCTGGGCGACGTTGAGCGTGCGCAGGTCGCCGAGGCCGAGGGAGGTGAAGAAGCGCGTCCAGTCGAGGGCGGGGGCGATCGACTGCAGCTCGGAGACGGCGGTGACGTGGTAGACATTCTCCGGATTGCGCTGGTCGACGCGGGCCATCGACGCGCGGGCGAGCTGAGTCTCCAGCGTCAGCACCCGCTCCGCGTCCGCGGCCGCCTTCGCCGGATCGGCACCGGCGAGCGTGAACAGCCGGGCGATGTGCTCGACGTACTGTTTGCGCGTGGTCTTGAAGCGCTCGTCGTCGCGGAGATAGTAGTCGCGGTCGGGCAGGCCGAGACCGGCCTGGGAGACGGCGGCGATGATCATCCGGCTGTTCTTGAAGTCGTTCTGGGCCGAGAAGCGGAAGACCGGTGCGATCCCGCGCTGCTGCATGCGATGGATCTCGTCGACGACTTGCTGCCGGGTCGTGATCGCGGCGATCCGGTCGAGGTCGGCCTGGATCGGCGAGACTCCCGCGGCCTCGATGGCCCTCTCGTTCGTGCAGGAGGACCAGAAGTCGCCGATCTTCTGCGTCGCGCTGCCGCGCTCCGCGGCCTTGTCGCCGGCTGCGCCCTCGAGGATCTTCCGCAGCCGGTCGCGATTCCGATCCGCGACTTCCTCGAACCGCCCGTAGCGCGCATAGATCGGCGGAAGCGGGTGAGCCTTCTGCCAGCCGCCGTTGGCGTACTGGTAGAAGTTGTCGCAGGCCCCGACCGACCGGTCGATGGCCGCGAGGTCGAACCCGTGCGGCGCGATGAACGCGGGCGGCGGGGGCGGAGGGGGCGGGGCGGGGGCGGGGCGGGTGGCGCAGGCAGCGGCGACCAATAAAGAGAGGAGGAGGGACAGCTTCTTCATGGCGGGCGAATGCTACTGCAACGCTCACTCCTCCATGGCAAGCACCATCTCGAACAACCGCAACAGCTCCTCGAAGGTGTGAGGCACGGCCATGACCGGCGCATCGAACCGGACCACGTCCACCTTCGGCGCGCGAGCAGTGAGAAAGATGATGGGCAGGCGGGGGGCGAGCGCACGGATTTCGCGAGCCAGTTCCAGTGCGCGTAGATCGGGCAGGTCGAGGTCGAGGATCACGACGTCGGCGTCCACTCTACGGAGGGTGGGAACGGCCATGGAGCCGGGCTCGATCAGAGAGCAATCCAGCTCCATCAGGCGGAAGAAAGTGTGCAGCATTTCCGCAGCCTCACGGTCGCTCTCCACCACCGCAACGCGCCGAGTTGTGAACAATTCGAGCTCGGGGCTATGCTTGGTCGGCTGCAATGGCTGCTACTGGTCCTCCCCCTCCAGGTCGAACAGGTCGGAGGCCCGGACACTCTCGCCCGAGAGCCGGCGGCAGGCCGCGGCGATCGCCGCGATACAGCGCCGGGTGGGCTCCATCCGCCCCATCCGTATCCGCAACAGATGCTGGCGGCTGTAGCCGGACTCTCGTGCGAGATGTGCCGGTTTGATGGACCTGCTCTTCAGAAATCGTTCGAGTCGAGTGATCGGCATGTGCAGTATTCTGCATCTTAGGTTTGTGCATGATCGATGTCAATGCCGAGTGGCGGTAAAGCACACCTCCGGCGCAAAATAGATCGCAAGCGTTACTGCCCGTTGCACTTGCGGCAGTAGCCTCATCCGCTCGACGCCGGCACCCATCCGTTCCACAGGGGGTGGAAAAGTGCCTTTTCGTCACACCGTGTGCGAGAGTGTCCGTGCATGAAGTGGTCGGACACATGAGAGCCGCGCGGAGCATCCGCACTCCAGCACCCCTCTGACACGACCACCCGCAGTGAAAACGTGTGTTGCGGAAGTCACAAGCGATTAGTAACCTAAAAGTTCCTGTTGGCGTTATGCTCGGAGACACTGTCAGAGAAGCACGCATCAAGAAGGGCCTGACCCAGGCCCGGGTGGCCAAGCTCGCCGGCGTGAGCCGCCGCCACCTGGCCGCGCTGGAGAAGGGCGCCAACGTGTCCGTCAGCATCCTCCACCGCATCGCCACGGTGCTGGACCTGAACGAGATCCAGCTCGGCGACCTCTCCCTGCGCTCGGGGAACACCAGCCGGGCATCGGTCAACGTCCCGCTGCTGAGCGACACGATTCGCGAGGCGCGCGTGGAAGCCGAGCGTGCGCAGGCGATTCTCGCCCGCGCCGAGGGACTGCTCGGAGCGCGGGCCGAGGGCAGCCACATCGTGGAGATGAAGTTCCCGCCGCTGCCGGTCCGGCACATCGAGCTGCCGCCGCTCTCGAACGGCGACATGCTGCGCGAGCGCCCGGACCTCCTGGAGGTCGAGACCGCCGGCGAGATCCGCCAGGGCGAGCCGATCGACGAGTCGAAGAAGGAGAGGGTGCCCCTGCCGCGCAACCTCGTCGACCACGGCGAGATCGTCTTCCGCGCCCGCGGCGACGGCATGCGCGACCACGGCATCGAGGACGGCGACCTCCTCGTCGTCGAGATCCGCCCCCGCGGCCGCGCCTCGACCGGCGAGCTCGTGATCGGCCGCATCAACCGCCACGTCTGGGTTGGGCGGTGGTGGCAGAAGCACGGCCAGAAGGCGCTCATGTCGAACGGCATGTCCGAGGTGACCGTGGGTCGCGGCTTGCGCTCGCTGAAGGTCGTGGCGGCGATCAATCAGATCGTGAGAGGCATGTAGCCGTTACACTCCTCTCCCGTTGCCCGAGCTCAAACGCGAGATCGGTCTCTGGCGCGGCGTCGCCCTCAACATGATCGACATGGTGGGGATCGGGCCGTTCATCACCATCCCCTACATCCTCGGCGCGATGGGCGGCGCGCGCTGCATGGCCGCGTGGATCCTGGCCGGGCTGCTGGCGATCTGCGACGGGCTCGTGACCGCGGAGCTGGCGGCGGAGATGCCCCGCGCGGGCGGGTCGTACGTGTTCCTGCGCGAGTCCTTCGGACGCGCGGGGAAGTTCATCTCCTTCCTCTTTCTCTTCCAGATCCTGGTCAGCGCGCCACTCTCCCTGGCCTCTGGCTGCATCGGTTTCGCCCAGTATCTCGAGCCGATCCTGCCCGCGGTGGGAAAGAGCATTCCGCTGACCGCGACCGTCGTCGCGATCGTGATCGTGCTCCTCCTTCTGCGGCGCATCGACGCCATCGGGCGCTTCTCGATCGTGCTCTGGGTCGGCGTCCTCGGCACGATCGCGGTGGTCATCGCCGCGGGGCTGCCGCACCTGTCGCTGGACGCATTCGCGTTCTGGCGCGCGCCGCGTCACGACGGCCTGGCTGGCTTCACCGGCCTCGGCGCGGCGCTGATCTTCGCGGTCTACGACTACCTCGGCTACTACAACATCGCCTACCTCGGCGACGAGGTGAAGGAGCCGACGAAGATCATCCCCCGGGTGATCGTGATCTCCATCCTGGCCATCGCCGCGCTCTACATCCTCATGCAGGCCTGCATCATCGCCGTGCTGCCGTACGAGACCGCCTCGACCTCGAAGTCGGTCGTCGCCGACTACATCGGCGTGCTCGTCGGACCGCGCGCGGCGAAGTGGGTGGCGGTGATGATCCTCTGGACGGCGTTCGCCTCGATCTTCTCGGTGATGCTCGGCTACTCGCGCATCCTCTTCGCCGCGGCGCGCGACGGGAACTTCTTCGCCGTGTTCTCTCGCCTGCACGCGACCGAGGCCTATCCGTTCGTGTCGGTGATCTTCCTCGGCGCGGTGACGGCGCTCTTCTGCTGGTTTCCGCTGAAGCACATCATCGGCGGCATCCTCTCCATCCGCGCGGTCATCCCGTTCATGGCCCAGATCATCGGTGCGATCGTGCTGCGCGTGCGCGAGCCCGATCGCCCGCGGCCGTTCCGGATGTGGCTCTACCCGCTCCCGGCCATCGTCGCCCTGGGCCTCTGGGCGTACGTCGTGGTCTCGCCCGAAAAGCAGCTGCGCGTCGCCGCGCTCTACGTCCTCGGCGCCGGCGCGGTGTTCTATTTCGTGCGCGAGGCGCTCATCCGGCGCGCTACACTTTCCGGCAATCCCTGACGCGAAAAGGAGAGAGTGTATGGACGACTCCATCGGAGGGTGGACCAGGCGCCGCTTCCTCGAGTTCGTGGGCCAGATCGGGGGCTCGTTCGCCGTGTACGAGACCATGACGGCGATGGGCTGGATGCACATGCCCGAGGCCTATGCGGGGCCGCCGCAGATCCAGGCGGGATCGGGCGCGGGCCGCAAGGTGCTGATCCTCGGCGCGGGGATCGGCGCGCTCACGTCGGCGTACGAGCTGACGAAGGCCGGCTACGACGTGCTGCTGCTGGAGCCCACCGAGCGCGCCGGCGGGCGCAGTCTCACCGCGCGCCGCGGCAGCGTCATCGTCGAGGACAGCCAGAAGCATGGCATCACCGAGCAGGTCTGCCGTTTCGACGAGGGGCTGTACCTGAACATGGGTCCGGGACGCCTCCCCTTCCATCACCGCCGCGTGCTGTACTACTGCCACGAGCTGGACGTGCCGCTCGAGGTGTACGTGATGACCACGACGGCGAATCTCTATCAGAAGGAAAACGTCCTGCAGAACCGCGCCGTGGTGCGCCGTCGCCTCGCCACCGACGCGGCGGGCTACATCTGCGAGCTGCTGGCGAAGCAGGTCTGCAAGGGATCGCTGGACAAGGAGCTCACCGTGCAGGAGCGAAAGGAGCTGCTCGAGCTCCTGGTGACGTTCGGCGACCTGAACGCCAGCGGCTCCGACTGCACGACCAAGGACAAGAACTGCACCGATCCGAAGGCCTACAAGTACTGCGGCTCGACGCGCGCGGGATGCCATCCCGTCGACGTCTACGCCTCCTGCACCGCCTCGCCGCCGCTGCCGCTGAAGACCGTCCTCGGCGCGAGGTTCTGGAACGGGCACTCCGGCTCGTTCTTCCAGCCGCTGGAGTTCGAGTGGCAGCCGACGCTCTTCCAGCCCGTCGGCGGCATGGACCAGATCGTCGAAGGCTTCAAGCGCCAGGTCGGCACGCTGATCTCCTACCGCAGCGAAGTCAAGAAGATCCGCATCGGCGACAAAGGCGTCGAGGTCGAGTTCCTCAACACCTACACCGGCGAGCGCTGCACCGCCAGCGGCGAGTTCTGCATCAGCAACATTCCCCTGCCCATCCTGGCCACGCTCGACACCAACTTCACCGACGACTACGAGAAGGCCGTCAAGCGCGCGCGCTTCGATCCGACGTGCAAGGTCGGCTGGCAGGCCAACGAGCGCTTCTGGGAGTCCAACAGGAGCCAGATCTACGGCGGCATCAGCTACATCGACGCGATGATCACCCAGATGTGGTACCCGTCGAACGACTACTTCTCCAGGAAGGGCACGCTCACCGGCGCCTACAACTACGAGCAGAACGCGATCGACCTCGGCAACATGACCCTCGCCGAGCGCCTGCGCACCGCGCGCACGCAGGGCACGCTGCTCCATGCGGAGATCGGCGACAACAAGATCGTCCCCGAGGAGCTCGGGCTGTCGATCGCGTGGCAGAACATCCCCTTCCAGCGGGGCGGGTGGGCGAACTGGAACTCGGCCTCGCGTGAGGACGCGGACGCCTACGCGCGCCTTCTCGCGCCGGACCGCAACCGCTTCTTCGTCGTCGGCGACCAGGTCTCGCCGCTGCCCGGCTGGCAGGAGGGAGCGATGATGTCCGCCGAGCACGTGGTCGAGCAGATCGGCGGGAACCGGCCGCTGACCGTGCCGCAAATCCAGCAGGCGCCGCACACGAGGAGGATGGTGATCGGACGACAGTAGCCCGGGTTCCGTACAATCTATCCATGCGTCCGCTTGCAGTACTGGTCTCCCTCGTCTTCACCCTGTCCGCGCTGGCCCAGCAGCAGCCGGTCGACGTCAAAGCCGTCGACCGGGCCATGCTGGCGACGATGAAGGCCTGGCACATCCCCGGGGCGGCCATCGCCGTCGTGAAGAACGACCGGGTGGTGTTCCTGAGCGGGTACGGCACGAAGGAGGTCGGCGGGACGGATCCGGTCACGCCGGACACGCTGTTCCAGATCGCCTCGACGTCGAAGGCCTTCACCACCGCGGCGCTGGCGATGCTCGTGGACGAGGGGAAGGTCGCCTGGGACGACCCGGTGCGCAAGCATGTCGCCTACTTCAAGCTCGCCGACGTCTGCGCGGACGCGAACGTGACCGTGCGCGACATCGTCTCCCACCGCACCGGCCTCTCCCGGCACGACGAGCTGTGGGACAACTCGCCGTGGTCGCGCGAGGAAGTGATCCGCCGCATCGGCTCGGTCGAGCTGTCCAAGCCGTTCCGCAGCGCCTACCAGTACCAGAACATCATGTTCATCGCCGCCGGCGAGGTCGTGGCCGGCGCGTCGAAGAGCACGTGGGACGACTTCATGCGCAGGCGCCTCTTCGAGCCACTGCACATGACCCGCACCGTCACCTCCGACGCCGAATGGACGAAGAGCGATCACGCTTCCGGCCACCGCTATGACTGGAAGGAGAACCGGGTCACCGTGCAGCGGCCGATCGACACGACCACCATCGGCGCCGGCGGCGGCATCAAGTCCACCGCGCGGGACATGGCCAACTGGCTCCGCTTCCAGCTCGGCAACGGCGTCTTCGAAGGGACGCAGCTCGTCGGCGAGGAAGCGCTGCTCGAGACGCGCACGCCGCAGATCGTGGTCCGGATGGAGAACCTCACCCGCGACGCCAACCCCGAGACCAACGT
>JBIOTX010000234.1:0-28401 GCA_044866315.1 Thermoanaerobaculia bacterium
GGTCGTTCAGGGCTGAGGGCCGTTGTTCTGCACGTAAAAGTCGACGGCGCCGATCTCGTTGCGGTTGCCGGCGCTGTCGACGACCCGGGCCACGACGCGGTGGCGCGAGTTGGCGAGCTTGCGGGTATCGAACGAGAACACCCAGCCGGAGTTGCGCGAGTTGACGACCTGGGGGAAGGCGTCCTGGATGTCCGTGCGCGGGAAGCCGTAGGCCGCCGTGCCGACGAAGTTGCCGTCGATGATGATCTCCACCGCCACCACCCGCTCGGTGTTGCCCGGCTCGAGGGCCCAGCCGCGGATGAGGATGTCGCCGGTAACGTAGTCGAACGTGGTCGGGAACTCGATGAAGCCGACGGCCGGGAAGTCGACGCCCGGGCCGACGCACTCGAAGAAGACCGGGATGCCGTCCTTGTTGGGCAGCTCGGCGAAGGTGCCTTCGCGGTCGCCCACGCGCACCATCAGGTTGTGCGCGCCCGGACGGACGCCCTGGTTGATCAACTCGCCCACGTCCAGGGTGAACAGGAAGCCGGAGCGCGGCGAGTCGGGATAGGTCGGGTAGTAGCGGGCCACGTCGTAGCGCGGCAGCCCGTAGCAGTTGGCGTAGCGGCCGAGGACCACGCCGCAGTCGTCGGTGGACAGCCAGCGCACGCCGTCGATGAGCAGCTCGAGATAGGCCACGCGGCCGAGATCGCGGCGCGTGCCGAGGTCGAGGGCCCAGCCGCGGACCGGCGTGATGCGCTCCTCCGGACGGATGGGCGGCGAGACCGGCGGCTCCTCCTCGTCGGTGCAGCTCGTGCCGAAGAGGGTCGCGTCGCGCTGCGGCTCGTCGACGAAGCCGAAGGGCTTGAGGAAGAGATCGTTGTTGATCACCTGCACCTGGCGCCGGCCGATGAGGGCGGACATGCCCTGGCGGTCGACCGCGCGGACGGTGAGCACGTGCACGCCGTTCTCGATGCGGGTGGTGTCGATGTTGGCGACGTAGCCGGAGAAGAGCGCGCCGGTGAAGCTCGGGAAGGTCGTGCCGACGTCGGGTCGCGGCTCGCCGTGCATCGCTCCCTGGAGGATGCCGTCGTCGATCAGCACCTCGATGCGGTCGATGCCGTCCGGATCGGCGGCCCAGCCGACCACCGGGAAGGAGCCCGCGGCGTTGGTGATGCCGGCGGCGTCAGGGATGTCCAGCGCGCCGAACGGCGCCTGGTTGATGGTGTTGTTGATGGTGATCGTCCGCCGCCCGAGGAAGTGGATGCCGCCGTCCTGGGTCAGGATGCGCATCTCCACCGTGTGCGTGCCGTTCGGGAAGTCGCTGGCCAGGAAGCCGGTGATGAACCCGGGACGGGCGGTGTGGATGCCGGGGTAGTCGGGAAAGGCCTCGACGATGTCGATGCGCGGGAGGAACTTCACCGCGTCGTGCTGGTACTGATCGTCGACATAGAGCTCGATCTTGCTGATCAGGCTCGGATCGAGGGCCCAGCCGGTGACGAGGACCATCCCGGAGTGGGTGATGTTCGGATCAGGTCGCTCGAGCTCTCCCTCGAACCGGAACGTTTGTGCGTTGAGAGCGGGCGCGAGCAGCGCCGTCAGGAAGGCGAGAACCAGGCCGCGGGTAACCCATCTCCACATAACCCCATCCTCCAACACCCGAGTATGCCCTTGCGGATGACGTCGCCGACGATACTCCGCTGATCCCTGGGAAATCAAATAATCGACGGCGTCGCCGGTCGAGTTTCGTTTTGGGGAGTTTATACTACCGCGGGTGAGTTCGCCAAACATCAGCACGGCCATCGACTTAGCCGACATCCGGGCCGCCCGCGCGCGCATCCGCGAGCGCATCCACCCGACGCCCCTCCTGACCAGCCGATCTCTCTCCGAGCGTCTCGGCGTGGAGGTGCGCCTCAAGTGCGAGAACCTCCAGCGCGCCGGATCCTTCAAAATCCGCGGGGCGATGAACGCGCTCCTGCAATTAGAGGATGCGCAGCGCCGGCGCGGGGTGGTGGCCTTCTCCTCCGGAAACCACGCCCAGGGCGTGGCCCTCGCGGCGAAGATCCTCGGCATCCCGGCCACAATCGTCATGCCGGAGAACTCCGTGCAGGCGAAAGTCGAAGCAACTCAAGCATATGGCGCGAGGGTGGTGCAGGCCGGCGTGACCGCGGCCACGCGCGACACGGTGGCGCGGCAGATCGCCGAGGAGAACGGAGCGGCGGTCGTGCCGCCGTTCGACGACGAGCGGATCATCGCCGGCGCGGGCACGGTCGGCCTGGAGATCGTGGAGGAGTGGCCGGACGTGACCGCGATCGTCACGCCCCTCGGCGGCGGCGGCCTGCTCTCCGGAACCGCCCTCGCCGCGACTTCGCTGAAGCCGGACGTCGATGTCTACGGCGTCGAGCCAGCGGCCGGCAACGACGGCGAGCAGTCCTTCCGCAGCGGCCGGATCGTGAGCATCGACCCGCCCAAGACCATCGCCGACGGCGCGCGCACACTGTCCATCGGCACGCGCAACTTCGCCATCATCCGCGAGCGCGTCCGCGACGTGGTCAGCGTCGACGACGACGTGCTCCTGGAGACGCTGAAGTGGGCGATGTACCGCACCAAGCTGGTGATCGAGCCGACCGGTGCGCTCGGGCTGGCGGCGCTGGTGAGCGGGAAGATCCAGCCGCGCGGTCCGGTGGCGGTGGTGATCTCGGGCGGGAACCTGGATTTCGGATTGCTTTGCTGATGAAGGCAGAAGGCAGAAGGCAAAAGGCAGAAGGCAGAACGAGAGATCGTCGCCTCCTTTCTGCCTTTTGCCTTTTGCCTTCTGCCTTCTGCCTTCATCAACCATAGCCATGACCGGGAGCCTATTCGGCGACGACGACTTCGCGCCCACCGCACCCACACCCGACGCCCCCCTCGCCGAGCGCCTGCGCCCCAAGTCCCTCGACGAGATCGTCGGCCTCGACGATCTCCTCGGCAAGGGGCGCTTCCTGCGCAACGCCATCGAGAGCGACCGCATCCCCTCGATGATCTTCTGGGGGCCGCCGGGATCGGGGAAGACGACGCTGGCGCGGATCATCGCCAAGACCACGCGGGCGCGGTTCGTCCAATTCTCGGCCACCAGCAGCTCGATCAAGGACATCCGCGCGCTGATGGAGGAGGCCCGGAAGGCGCGGCAGTCGCGCGGCTCGAAGACGATCGTCTTCATCGACGAGATCCATCGCTTCAACAAAGCCCAGCAGGACGCGTTTCTCCCCTACGTCGAGTCGGGCGACATCACCCTCATCGGCGCAACGACGGAGAACCCCTCGTTCGAGGTGAACTCGGCGCTGCTCTCGCGGTCGAAGGTGGTGGTGATCCCGGCGCTGGAGCGCGAGCAGGTGATGACCATCCTCCATCGCGCCGCCGAGCACGAGAGCGTGCGCAAGTTCGGCGTGGAGATCACCGAGGAGGCGCGCGACTTCATCGCCGCGACGTCGGCGGGCGACGCGCGGCAGGCGCTCACCTCGCTGCAACTCGTCGTGGAGACGGCGTCGCGCGAGGACAGTCCCGTCGACGTGACCAAGGTGAAGGAGATCCTCCAGCGCCGGTCGCTGATGTACGACAAGGGGGGCGAGGAGCACTACAACATCATCTCCGCGCTGCACAAGTCGCTGCGCAACGGCGACGCCGACGCCTCGGTGTACTGGCTGGTGCGCATGCTCGAGGGCGGCGAGGACCCGATGTACATCGCCCGGCGGCTCGTGCGCGCGGCCTCCGAGGACATCGGCAATGCGGATCCGCAGGCGCTGGTGCTGGCGGTGGCGGTGAAGGAGGCGGTGCACTTCATCGGCATGCCCGAGGCGGGGGTGGCGCTGGCGCAGCTGGTCGCGTATCTCGCCGCCGCGCCGAAGTCGAACGCCGCGTACAAGGGCTACGGCGAGGCCGTGCACGAAGTCCGGCAAGGCGACAACCCCGGCGTGCCGCTGCACATCCGCAACGCCCCGACCCGGCTGATGAAGGACCTCGGCTACGGCCGCGGCTACCAGTACGCGCACGACTACGAGGACCAGACCGCGGCGATGGAGTGCCTCCCCGAGTCGCTGGCCGGGCGGCGGTTCTATGAGCCGAAGGACGTCGGCTTCGAAGCGGAGATCAAGACCCGGCTGGAGAAGATGCGGGCGGCGCGGAAAAAGTGACGCATCATTAGCCAATGTCGTGGCCGGTTCCCCAGGTCTTCATCAGCTCGACGAGCGAGTTCGCCGCCGAACGGAAGCAGCTGCAGCAAGCTCTGGTGAGCATCCCCGACTTCGACTTCAAGCCCTACATCTATGAAGAGGATGCAGCCGGGCCCGCCTCACCGGAGAAGCACCTCATGCGGGTACTGGACAAGTCCGAGATCGTGGTGCTGATCCTCGGATCGACCTACGGCTCGGAGTTTCCCGGCCGAGCCATGTCGATCGTGGAGTGGGAGTTCGAGTACGCGAAAGAGGCGGCGAAGGAGCTGAAAGGCTACTACCGAGAGACGCCGCCGGTTCATCCGCGTCAGGCCACGTTCGTGGCTCGGGCGCGGCAATTCCGCGAGGGTGCCTGGGTGCGCCTGTTCGACAACGTTTCCGACCTGGTCTCGTACGTCGTCGCGGACGTCAAACGTTGGCGGCTCGACAGTTGGCAGCACCATCACGACACTGCTCCCGCGCGGAGAAAGTGGAAGGACAAAGTGGTCACGCCGCTGTACATCGCGGTGATCCTGGCGACGCTGGGCGGGGTCATTGGCGGAGGTCTCAACGGTGTGCCGCAGGAGACGCTGAAGCTCTTTCTCGTGGCCGGTATTGCGATGTCGATCGGCCTGGGCTGGTTTCTGAAAAGCAAAGACATCTAAAGGAGGCGGCGATGTCGAATCCCGAACAGTACGAGGAATCGATCCGAGCTGCAGTCGAGCGCGAAGCGAAACGCCGCAGGCGCGTGCTGACGGGGTATCTCGCGTTGTTGATCGTATCCATGGCCGTCGGCGGATTCGCGGTGGTCAAAGCGCCCACCGAGACGGAGATCGTGGCCAAAAAAGTCGAACCGATCGTGCGCGATCAGGTTCGGGCATCCGTGGCCGACGACATCACGCGCAGCGTCGTCCAGAGCACCGGACCGCAAATCGACGCAAAGGTTTCCAGCGCGTTTGCGGAGGTCAAACCGCGGTTCGATCAGATCACCGGCGGTCTGCAGCGCAGCGTCCAGACCATCAATCAGAACGTCACCAGGATCGAAACGACCGTGCGCACCAGCTCGCAGTTCATCGATACGGCACGGCCGCAACTGGCCCAGATCGAAGAGTTGCGCGGGAAGGTCGATGAAACCAACCGTTCGATGAATGAGACGTTCGCGAAGAGCGCGGACGTGCAGCAGCTCATCGAAAAGGAGCGTGCGGCATTGCACGCTGAAGTCCAGGGGCTCATTGGGAAAGAGCGGGAAGCACTGCGGAGCGAGATGCAGAGGCTCATCGACCAGGAGAGAGCAGCTCTACGCAGGGAGATGCAGGTGCTCGTCCAGAAAGAGCTTCCGGCGCTGCGCAACGAAGTGCGGACTCTGGTGGCCGACGAGCACTCGCGAACGCGGGAGGCGCTTCTCAAGGAGGCACGTGAGGAGGTCGCCGGCGAATGGAGACAGATCCACGAGCTAATCAATGACCTAACAAACCGCGTGGATGCGATCGAAATAAGACTGAAGATGAAGCGCCCTTCTACTGGTGAGAAATGACCGAACGGATAGAATGTCCGCCGCCGGGCCGGCGGCGGAGCGGCCGGCCAGCGGCCGGCGTTACTTCCGGATCGGCAACGGCCGCCGGTCCTCGCCGATCTGCACGTAGACCACGTTGGCCTCGGTCACGAGCACTTTCTGGTTGGGGTCGCCGGCGCGGATGGCCTCGACCACGACCTTCGTCGTGATCGAGGTCGTGCCGATGCGCACGGTCTCGGTCCAGAAGCTGACCAGGTCGCCCACCAGCACGGGCTGGTGGAAAACGACCTTGTCCATCGAGACGGTGACCATGAGGCCGAGGCCCTGGCGGCGGGCCTCGATCGCGCCGGCCTGGTCGATGTAGGAGAGGATGACGCCGCCGAAGATGGTGCCGTGGGCGTTGGTGTCCCGCGGCATCATGAGCACGCGGATCGCGGGCTCATCCCACTTCGGCAGCACCTCCGCCGGCACTACAGGCCTGCCTGCTGCTGCACCGGCTGGGTCACCTGCGGGTTGATGTCGATCTTCGCTTCCTTGCGGAGGCGGCTGACGAGCACCTGGCGCAGGCTGCGGGCCTGCTGCTCGCGCAGCGTGTCCAGGTAGCTGGCCCTGTTCTGGGCGAGCTCCTGCGGGGTGACCCGCTTCTGCTCGGTGACCTGGAACGCCACCGCGCCGTCCTGCAGGGTCACCGGTCCCACCAGCGGGCCGACCTGGGCGCTGAGCGCGCCGTCGACGAGCGGGGTGAGATCGCCGGACAGGCCGGCCACGGTTCCCTGGCGGCTGATGCTGGTGGTGCGCACCTGCCCGCCGAACTTGGCGCCGACCTGCTCGACCGTGGTCGCGCCGGCCATCATCTGGGCGAGCGTGTTCTTCGCCGCGCCGCGGGCCTTCTCCTCGCGCACGTGCTGCTCGACCTTCGGCCGGATCTCGGCCAGCGGCGTGACCGCGGGGGGGCGGACGTCGGCGACGTAGGCGATGACCGGACCGCGGTTGGTGCCGATCGGGTTGCTGACGTCGCCTTTCTTGGCGGCGAAGACCCAGTCGGTGAGCGGCTGATTGAAGCCGAGGCCGGGGATCTGCTCGCTGCGGGCGAACCAGCCGCTGTCGTTGGAGGTGATCCTGGCGTTGGCGCGGGCGCTGAACTCGACCGGCGTGTTCGGCTTCTTGTTCTTGAAGGCCGTGGCCACGCGGTTGATCTCCTCGCGAGCCTGCTCGCGGGACAGATCGTTGGCCGCGCGGCTGGCCAGCTCGGGCCGCACTTCCTCGAACGAGCGCAGGCCGGCCGGACGGCGGCCGAGCACCTTGACGATGTGGTAGCCGAAGTCGCGCGTGCGGATCGGGTCGCTGATGGTGTTCAGGGGGATGGAGAAGATGGCGCGCTCGAAGGGCTCGACGGTCACGCCGCGCTCGACCCAGTCCATGTCGCCGCCCTTGCCGGACGACGACGGGTCGTCGGAGTTGGCCCGGGCCAGGGCGGCGAAGTCGGCGCCGCCGCGGAGCTGCTTGACGAGCGAGTCGGCCTTCGCCTTCGCCGCCGCGTCGGCCGCCGGCGGGGCCTGCGGATCGACCTTCACCAGGATGTGCAGCACGTGCGCGGCCTCGGCGGTGCGGAACTGCTCCTTGTTCTGCTCATAGAGCTTGCGCAGGTCGGCGTCGGTCGCCGTGATCATCGTGCGCAGCTTGGAGTAGTCGGCCAGGAGGTACTTGACCGTGCGCTGTTCGCCGTGGGTGTACTTCGACTGGTTGTTGCGGTAGTAGTTCTCGACCTCCTGCGGAGTCACGGCCACGGTGGCGGCCTGCTGCAGGGCGGGGAGGACGACGTACTTGATCTGGGCGTTCTCGTTCATCCGCCGGTACTCGCTCTCGGCGAGCTTGGGGGAGACGACGATGGAGCTCATGAGCGCGCTCTCCATCTTCTCCAGGGAGATGGAGCGGGCGATGTCCTCCTCGAAGTCGGCGGCGCTCGGGTAGCCGAGGCGGCCGGTGACGTAACGGGTGTAGAGCTCCATGCCCACGAACTTGCCGTTCTCGGTGAAGTTCGGCAGCTCGAGCAGCTTGCGGCGCACTTCCTCAGGCGAGGCGTTGAGATTGAGGCGCCGGGCCTCCTGGGTCAGGAGGCGCTCGTCGATGAGGTTCTGCAGGGCCTGCCGGGGGATCCCCATCTGCTCCATCATCTGCGGCGAGAACTGCTCGCCGTACATCTGGCGGTACATGTTCTCGTAGTTCTGGAGGGCCCGGTAGTAGTCGGTGATGCTGATCGTCTCGCCGTTGACGCGCGCGGCGTAGGCCGTGTCATCGGCGCGGCCGCCGACGGCGCCGCCGAGGCCCATGTCGATGAACACGAACCCGAAGACGAAGGCCGCCACCACGGCGATCAGAATCCACTTCAGGTGCTTGAAGCTGTCCCGCATTAACTTGAGCATGGAGAAACTACCTTTCGAGGATGAGGCTCTTCGCCGTCCGGGCGGCGCGGTCCTTCACCGTCTACGCGGCTCAGGATCGAAGCTCCAGAAAAAGCGGCGCAGTTTACCTATTCCCGGCGCGGAGCGGCAATGCTATAACGTCCCAACGACTTAAGTCGCGTCCGCTCAATGGCGAAGAAGAGGAAACGAACGACCGCCGCCGAGATCGACTGGTACCTGATCTCGATCGAGCGCCTCAAGCAGGTCGGGCTGGTGCTTCTCCTTCTTCTGCTCGCCGGCGCGGGCGGGTGGTTCTGGTACAACCAGAAAGAGAATCCGAAGGCCGCGGCGGAGTCGGCCATCGCCGACGCGCGGCAGTCGCTGAACTCGCTGGCGGCCTCGGCCGACTTCACTGCCCACCGCAACGAGTTCAACCGGGCCCAGCAGAAGCTCGACGAGGCCCGCAGGCATCTGAATGCCTCGCGTTTCGAGGACGCGCGCGGCTCGGCCATCGAATCGCAGACCATCAGCCGTACGGCCCTCAGCGGCGGCGCCGACCTCGAGTACGACGCCCAGTTCCTGACCGTCGAGGGCAACGTGCAGTACCAGAAAGGCGCGGCCGGCGAGTGGAAGGATGCCGACGCCCGGACGGGGCTGTCGAATGGCGACTGGGTGAAGACCGGCGCGCGGGCCTCGGCCGAGCTGATCTTCTCCAACGGCTCGATCTTCACCGTCGGCCCGAGCGCCCTCCTGGAGATCTACTCCAGCATGAGCCCGGGATCGGCGACCAAGACCAACACCGTGCAGATGCGGGTCGGCACGGTGGAGGTGGCCACCGCGGACGACGCCTCGGCGGTGCGCACGCCGGGAACGCAGGTCATGGTGGAGTCGGAGTCGACCACGCACGTCGGCGTCGACCAGAAGTCGCAGGCCACATCGGTGGTGTCGACGCGCGGCGCGGCGTCGGTGGCGTCCAAGACGGGCGGGCCGGCGGTGCGGCTGGCGACGGGCGACAAGGTGAGCGCGACGCCGGAAGGCGCGCTTTCGCCGGTGAAGAAGCTGGCCATGCCGCCGGCGCTCCTCTCGCCGGGCGACAACCAGGTCTTCCAGCTCACCCCCGACCTGCGCGTCGATCTGGTGTGGGACGAGCAGGCCGGCGGCCGGGGGTATGTGCTCCAGGTCTCGCGCTCGCGCCTCTTCGCCACCCAGGAGATCAACTCCCGGCGGACCAAGCCCACCGCCTCGGCCAAGGTGACCTCGGAGGGCTCGTTCTACTGGCGCGTGGCGGCCATCGGTCCGGACGGGGACGCCGGCCCGTTCTCGGCCTTCCGGCGCTTCCGGGTGACCGGCGGCGGGGAGAAGGGCAGCACGGACAAGGTCGCCCCGCCGCTGCAGCTCAAGGCCCCGTTCAAGCTGGGCGGGCAGTTTTACATGATCGCCGGCAGGACCGAGCCCGGGGCGACCATCTTCATCAACGAGGAAGAAGTGGACGTCGAGTCCGACGGCTCCTTCCAGAAGCTGGTGAGCTTCAACAAAATCGGCCAGAACGCGGTGGTCATCAAGGCCGTCGATGCCGCGGGCAATCAGAAGGTAGAATCGCAAACGGTGCTGGTCGAAGAGTAGTTCCCTCCAGTGGTTCCCCTTTTGCACCCGCGCCCCACCGAACCTCAAGGCAAGGAAACGACAGACGGATGGCTGTGAAATCGCTCCTCTCGATGTTCTCGAACGATCTGGCGATCGACCTCGGGACAGCGAACACTCTGGTATACGCGAAGAACAAGGGCATCGTGGTCCGCGAGCCCTCGATCGTCGCGGTCAACAAGATCAACAACAACGTCGAGGCGGTCGGCAAGGAGGCGAAGGAGATGCTCGGCCGCACGCCGGGGAACATCGTCGCCATCCGCCCGATGAAGGACGGCGTCATCGCCGACTTCGAAGTCACGGAGAAGATGATCAAGTACTTCATCGAGAAGGCCCACGGGCGGCGCTTCCTGGTGAAGCCGCGCATCGTCATCTCCGTCCCCTCGGAGATCACCCAGGTCGAAAAGCGGGCCGTCAAGGACTCCGCGCTCCGGGCCGGGGCCACCGAGGTCTACCTGATCGAGCAGGCCATGGCCGCAGCCATCGGGGCCGGGCTGCCGATCACCGACCCGACCGGGAACATGATCGTGGACATCGGCGGCGGCACGACCGACGTGGCGGTGATCTCCCTGGCCGGCATCGTCTACTCGCGCTCGGTGCGCGTGGCCGGCAACGAGATGGACGACGCGATCATCCAGTACATCAAGCGCAAGTACAACCTGCTCATCGGCGAGCGCACGGCCGAGCAGGTGAAGATGGAGATCGGCTCGGCCTTCCCCCTCGATGAAGAGATGACCATGGAGATCAAGGGCCGCGACCTGGTCGAGGGCGTGCCCAAGACCCTGGTGGTCAGCGACGAGGAGATCCGCGAGGCCCTCTCCGAGACCGTGGCCACGATCGTCGAGGCCGTGCGCGTGGCCCTCGAGCGCACCCCGCCCGAGCTCTCCGCCGACATCATGGACAAGGGCATCATCATCGCCGGCGGCGGCTCCATGCTCAAGAACCTCGACAAACGCCTGCGCGAGGAGACCGGCCTCCCCGTCACCCTGGCAGAGGATCCCCTGGCGTGCGTGGCGCTGGGAACGGGGCAGATGCTGACGGACTTCAATTTGCTCAGGAAGATCTCGATTGAATAGTGGAGGACAGGCAATCCTGCCTGTCCTCGATCGTCCGACAGGCAGGATTGCCTGTCCTCCACTGGCAGGAAACCTGCTGAACTCCCCAGCGGTAAAAACACATGGCAGTCCCCACTGACGTCATCCCCCGCAGACCTACGCTGCTGTTCATCGTCGTGCTGTCGCTGCTGTTCGTGCTGATGAGCGTGAGCAGCCAGACCCGCTACGTCGGCGAGACCCGGACGCTGTTCGAGCGGACGGTGATGACCATCTTCTCGCCCGTGCCGAAGCTGGTGAACTGGATCGGGGGCACGACCCGGGACATGTACCACGGCTACCTGGACATGCGCCGGGCGGTGGACGAGAACATCCAGCTCCGCCGGAAAGTGGCCTCGCTGATGACCGAGAACCTCAAGCTCCGGCAGTCGGAGGGGGATCTGCGGCGGATGCGCAGCCTCCTGGCCTACTCCGAGCAGTTCTCGATGCAGACGTCGATGGCCCAGACGATCATGCTGGACACCGGCACGCGCTTCAAATCGATCATCATCGACCGCGGCTCGGACGGCGGGGTGGAGGTCAACGACGTGGTGGCCAACGCCAACGGCCTCATCGGGCGGGTGGTGCTGACCACGAAAGACCTGGCGAAGGTCCAGCTCGTCACCGACAACAACCTCTCCCTGGGCGGCCTCGTGGAGCGGACCCGCCGCCAGGGCGTGATCCGCGGCAACGGCGGCGGCACCATCCAGATGTTCGACATCCCCTCCCTGTCCGACGTGCAGGTGGGCGACAAGGTCCTCACCGCCGGCATCGACGGGATCTATCCGAAGGGAATCCCCATCGGCACGATCGTCCGGGCCGACACCGGGCAGTCGCTGTTCAAGACCATCACCGTCAAGCCGTCGGTCGACTTCGGGACGATCGAGGAAGTGATCATCATCCACACCCGGAAGATCCCCCCGGGCGTCGAGAGGTACGCGCCTTGAGGTGGCTCCGCTTCGCCGTCGGCCTCCTCATCGCGCTGACGCTGCACTCTCTGCTCGACAGCTTCTATCCGAACGCCCTGGCGTTCTTCAACCCGTACATCATCCTGGTGGTCTACTACTCGATGGGCGGGAACATCGTCGGGGCCATCTTCGCCGGCATCGCCGCGGGCTTCGTCCAGGACGCGTTCTCCAACGCCATGTTCGGCCTGCACGCGTTCTCGATGACCGTCTGCGCGTACGTGGTGGCCTCGATCAACGCCCGCCTGGCCCTCCGCGGCGCCCTGGCCTTCGGAGCCTGCCTCGGCGGCGCCGTGATCGTGAACGAGCTGGTCATTTACGTGCTCGTGAACATCCTCGTGAAACAGAAGATCGAAATGTTCGAGCAGGCGCTGTTGGTGAAGACGGTCTTTACGTTGTTGTTCGGGATGCTGGTTTATCAGTTGCTCACGTTGTTCCTCAGAGAGGAGCCCATCGAGGCAACCCGACGGCAGACCTCGTGGTGACCTAATCATGCGCGTCTATCGCGACGACCAGAAGTTCCTCCAATTCCGCATCAACGCCGTGCTGTGGGGCATCGTGGCGGTGTTCGTCTTCCTGGCCGGCTCGTTCTGGTTCGTGCAGGGAGTGCAGGCGGAGAAATACCGCGG
Organism: Thermoanaerobaculia bacterium; assembly: GCA_044866315.1. Classification (GTDB taxonomy): domain Bacteria; phylum Acidobacteriota; class Thermoanaerobaculia; order Gp7-AA8; family Gp7-AA8; genus QHVT01. The sequence goes on from JBIOTX010000234.1 coordinate 12,408, forward strand.
GCTCTCCGAGGCCAATGCCTTGCGGGAGATCGAAGTCCCGGCCAAACGCGGCCTGATCATGGACCGCTACGGAAAGATCCTGGCCGACAACCAGGCCGCCTACGAGCTGCAGATCGACCGGGTGGTGATGAAGCCGCTGGTCAAGGCCGATCCGCAGCACCGGCAGAAGCTCATCGCCTTCGTCTCCCAGGTCCTGCGGGTGCCGCCGCAGGAGCTGACCGCACGCTATGACAAGGAAGCGGCGAAGGTGCCGGTCACGCGGCCGTTCACCGTCGCCGAAGACCTGACCATGAACCAGGTGGCGACGCTGCGGGCCCAGTCGATCGCCTTCCCGGAGATCAACGTCGTGCCGGTGCAGCGCCGGAACTATCCCTACGGCACGATGGCCGCGCACGTCCTCGGCTTCATCGGCGAGGTCGGGGAGAAGGAACTCGCCCAGAATGAGCAGCTCGAGCAGGGCGATCTCATCGGCAAGCGCGGCGTGGAGCTGATGTACGACTCGTACCTGCGCGGCCGCGACGGCGCGGAGTACTGGGAGTACGACGCCGACGGCCGGCGCCTATCGGAGTACGCCCCCGCGCGCAAGCAGCCGGTGCCGGGCGACAACATCTATCTGACGGTCGACTTCGAGCTCCAGCGCCGGGCCGAGCAGTACTTCGCCGAGAACGAGATGGTCGGCGCGGCCATCGCCCTCGACCCGCGCAACGGCGAAGTGCTGGCCATGGTCTCGTCGCCGGCGTTCAACCCGAACATCTACTCCAAGCGCTTCTCCCCCGACGTCTGGAAGACGATCCTCAGCAACCCGTTCAAGATCGAGGTCAACCGGGCCATCCAGGGGCTGTACTCGCCGGGCTCGGTGTTCAAGGTGGTCATGGCCATCGCCGGCCTCTCGGACGGCGTGGTCGGGCCGGGCACGGCGTTCAGCTGCGGCGGCAGCGGCGTGTTCCGCGGCCGGCGCTTCCGCTGCTGGAAGCGCGAGGGCCACGGCACGGTGAATGTCGAGCGGGCGATGAAGGTGTCGTGCGACATGTATTTCTACAACGTCGGCGACCGCCTGGGCGTGGACAAGATCAACCAGTACTCGCACAAGCTCACCTTCGGCGAGATCTCGCACATCGATCTCGACGGCGAGCGCGCCGGACTCGTGCCGTCGATCGATTGGCGGCGCAAGAACCCGGTGAGAACCTCGCGCGGAGCGGATCCGAAGTGGTATCCGGCCGAGACCATCTCCGTCTCCATCGGCCAGGGACCGCTCATCGTCACGCCGCTGCAGGTGGCGAACATGACCGCGGCCGTGGCCAACGGAGGGAAGGTCTACCAGCCGCACGTGGTCCGCTACGTCGACCGGGTGCAGCGCGACGGCTCGTACAAGCGCTTCCGCGTGCCCAGCCGTGTGCTGCACGAAGTCGAGCTCGCCCCCGCGGCGCTCGACGCCGTGCGCGACGGCCTCTGGAAGGTCGTCAACGAGGAGGGCGGCACGGGCGGCAACGCGCGCATCCCCGGCCTCGACATCTCCGGCAAGACCGGGACGGTGCAGGTCATCGCCCAGCACGGCTGGGTCAAGGCCGAGCACCTGCCGTTCAAGTACCGCGACCACGCCTGGTTCGCCTCGTTCGCGCCGCTGAACAACCCGCAGATGGTGGTGGTGGTCTTCGTCGAGCACGGCGGCCACGGCGGCAGCGACGCCGCGCCGCTGGCGAAGATGCTCTACGAGGCCCGGTTCCGCGACAAGGTCACCGGCGCGCGGCTGGACCTCAACAACCCGGAGACGCTCGAGCAGATCAAGGAAGGAGAGCTGCCGCTCCCCACCACGCGATGATCTTCCGTGACCGACTGACTCCGAACGTCGACCTCAACTTCCTCGGCACCGCGATCGTGCTGGCCGTCATCGGCTGCCTGCTGGTCTACAGCGCGACGTATTACAGCGACCCGGCGCTGACGACGGTGAAGAAGCAGATCCTCTGGGCCTGCATCGGCATCGCCCTGATGATCGCCGTGATGGTCGTCGACTACCACGTGCTCTTCGACATCGCGCCGATCCTCTACGTCCTCGGCCTGATCCTGCTCCTCTATTTGCTGGTCTTCGGCCGGCTGACGGCGAACGTGAAGTCGTGGATCCACATCGCCGGCTTCCAGTTCCAGCCCTCGGAGTTCATGAAGATCTTCACCGCGCTGATGCTGGCGCGCTACTTCGACTCCAACGACCGGGCCTACCTCGACTTCCGCTCGTTCATGACGGCCATGGGCATCGTCCTCGCCCCGGTCGCGCTGATCATCATCCAGCCCGACTTCGGAACGGCGGCGACGTTCTTCCCGCTCATGGCCGTGACCATGTTCTTCGGCGGCATCCGGGCCCGGGTCTGGATCGCCATGATCCTGATCGTGGTCATCGCCCTGCCGGTCGGCTACTTCTTCTTTTTGAAGCCGTACCAGAAAGAGCGCCTGATGATCTTCCTCAACCCCGAGCGCGATCCGCTCGGGTCGGGATATCAGGTCACCCAGGCCAAGATCGCCATCGGCTCCGGCGGCATCCACGGCAAGGGCTTCCGGCACGGCACCCAGGCCAAGCTGGAGTTCCTCCCCGCGCGGCACACCGACTTCATCTTCGCCGTCCTCGGCGAGGAGTGGGGCTTCATCGGCGTCCTCATCGTGCTCGGGCTGTATCTATTCTTAGTGATCCAGGCCCTCAACTTCGCCAAACAGGCCCGCGATCGAGGAGGGACGTTCCTCATCATCTGCCTGGTGTCGTTCATCATCTTTCACGTGTTGATCAACGTGTCGATGCAGATCGGCATCCTGCCCACCACCGGCATCCCCCTGCCGCTGATCTCGTACGGCGGCTCGTCGACGATGATGTTCTTCATCGCCATCGGGCTGATCCTGAACGTGGACATGCGGCGGTTCGTGAATGCGTAGTTTGGAGAGCGGCGGCGATGCCGCCGCTCTCAAAGCGGCAGCTGCGGCTGCCGCACTCCAAAATCAGTCTCCCGCCGCCACGATGAACTTCGTGTGGGCGTTGTTGTCCAGGAGCTGCCATCCGGGACAGCTGCCTCCGCTGCAGGGCGTGCCCGTGTACCGCCAGATCGCGCCGGTGTCGTGACGTTGATCGAGCCCGCCGGGGTCGGCGGCGATCTGGCGCGTGTGGGCGTTGTTGTCGAGGAGCTGCCAGCCCGGGCATGAGCCGCCGCTGCACGGCGTCCCGGTGTAGCCCCAGATCGCGCCGGTCTTGTGGCGCTGGTACAGCCGGGCGCCGGCGGCGACGATGGCGATCGTGCTTGGATTGTTATCGAGCAACTGCCAGCCCGGACACGAGCCGCCGCTGCACGGCGTCCCCGTGTACCGCCAGATCGCGCCGCCGACGTGGCGCTGGTAGAGGCGGCCCCCCGATGCGGTGAGCTCGACGGTGGCGGAGTTGTTGTCGAGCAGTTGCCAGCCCGGACAGGAGCCGCCGCTGCATGGCGTTCCGGTATACCGCCAGACCGCACCGCTGCCATGGCGCTGGTAGAGAGCCGTTCCACTGGCGACGATCAGCCTCGAATTGGAGTTGTTGTCGAGGAGCTGCCAGCCCGGGCACCCGCCGCCGCTGCACGGCGTCCCCGTGTAGCGCCAGATCGCGCCGGTGTTGTGGAGCTGGTAGAGCTGCGAGCCACCGGCGGCGATGGCGATCGTGGCGGAGTTGTTGTCGAGGAGCTGCCATCCCGGACAGGAGCCGCCGCTGCACGGTGTCCCCGTGTAACGCCAGATCTTCCCGTCGGCGTGGCGCTGATAGAGCAGCGCGCCGGCGGCGACGATCTGCCTCGTGGCCGGATTGTTGTCGAGCAGCTGCCAACCCGGACACGAGCCGCCGCTGCACGGCGTCCCCGTGTAGCGCCAGATCGCGCCGGTATCGTGCAGTTGATAGAGCGGGAACGTCTGCGCGGAGGCCGCAGCGGCAGCGAACAGCACCACCAGCGGAGCGATGCGAAGGAAACGCATGAATTTTTCTCCCTTGCATCGCTAGTGACGCCAGGAGGCGAATCGTTACATCACCGAACCTACCGCCGCCACTTCTCGATCTCCCGCCGCTCCTTCTTGGTCGGCCGTCCCGCTCCGCGGTCGCGGAAGCCGCCGATGGCGGCATCGAGCTTCTCCCGCACGGGCGTCTCGTCGAGGTACATCGTGCGGGCCGCTTCCTTCGAGACGTTCGTCTCGGGCAGGCCCTGCACGACCACGCGGCGGTAGTGCTCGCCGGCGTAGAGCTCGACCAGGTCTCCCACCCGCACGGCCGCGGCCGGCTTGACGCGCTGGCCGTTGATCTTGACGTGGCCGCCGCGGCAAGCCTCGGTCGCATCGGCCCGGTGCTTGACCAGGCAGACCAGCTTCAGCCAGGTGTCGATCCTGTGTCGCTCGGCCGGGTCCATCGTGCAACTATCGTATACTCAGCGCCTTCGGAGGAATCGATGATCAAGGCGGACATCGTCAACAAAGTCGCGGAGTCTGCGGAAATCTCTCGCGTCAAGGCGGCTCAGGCCGTCGACACCGTCATCGAAGGTCTTCGCAACGCGCTCGCGCGCGGCCAGCGCATCGAGCTGCGCGGCTTCGGCGTCTTTCAGGTCAAGCAGCGCAAGAAGGGCATCGGCCGCAACCCCAAGACCGGCGTGGAGGTGAAGATCCCGCCCGGCAACACCATCCGATTCAAGCCGGGGAAAGAGCTACGGAACCTGCTCTAGCCTGTCAACATCGCGCAACGGCGCGGTGAGGCACGCAACCAAATGGGCGCTCCGTCGTCAATACGTACAGGTTGAACGGAAACACATGAACACTCCGAACCACCTGACGTATCACAAGTCCCCGTGATGCAGTAACCCACCCCCCATGGCCCACCCGGCCGCCGGCGCAATGGCTGCGCGCTGGCGGCCGATGCCGTCTCCAGGGCATACTAGAATCCGCGCCGTGCAGCCAGAGCAGACCGTCCTCGTCCTCGATTTCGGCTCCCAATTCACACAACTGATCGCCCGGCGGATTCGCGAGAACCGCGTCTACTCCGTGGTCCATCCGTGCGACCTGCCGATCGAGAAGATCCGCGAGCTGCATCCGACGACGGTCATCCTCTCCGGCGGCCCGCAGTCGGTGTACTCGGAGGCCGCCCCGTACTGCTCGCGCGAAGTCTTCGACCTCGGCGTACCGATCCTCGGCATCTGCTACGGCGCGCAGCTCATGGCGTACTTTCTGGACGGAAAGGTCGAGGCGGCCGCCGAGCGCGAATACGGGCGCGCGGAGATCGAGGTCACCGCCGAGTCGCCGCTCTTCGCCGGAACACCCGCCCACCAGCGCGTCTGGGCCAGCCACGGCGACACCATCCTCGAGGGGCCGGCCGGCTTCCGCACTACCGCCTCCTCGCCCAGCGCGCCGGTCGCCGCCTTCGAGAATCGCGAGCGCGCCATCTACGGCATCCAGTTCCATCCCGAGGTCACCCATACCGAGGCCGGCGGGCAGATCCTCAAGAACTTCCTCTTCGAGGTCGCCGGCTGCGAGCCGACCTGGGACCTCGGCGACTTCCGCCGCCGCAAGGTCGAGGAGATCCGCCAGCAGGTCGGCGACCGCCACGTCATCGCCGCCGTCAGCGGCGGCGTCGACTCTTCGGTGGCCGCGCTGCTCGTGGCCGAGGCCATCGGCGATCAGCTCACGGCCATCTTCGTCGACAACGGCGTGCTCCGGAAACACGAGGCCATGCAGGTCGTGTCGCGGCTCTCCGAGGGGCTGGGGCTTCACATCGTGGCGGTCGACGCGCGCGAGCGCTTCTACCAGCGCCTGGCCGGCATCGAGGACCCCGAGGTCAAGCGCAAGCGCATCGGAAACGAGTTCATCGCCGTCTTCGAGGAAGAGGCCAAGCGGATCCCGAACGTCGAGTTCCTGGTCCAGGGCACGCTTTACCCGGACGTCATCGAGTCCGTATCCATCAAGGGCCCCTCCTCGGTCATCAAGACCCACCACAACGTGGGCGGGCTGCCGGAGAAGATGGGCCTCCGGCTGATCGAGCCGGTGCGGGAGCTGTTCAAGGACGAGGTCCGCCGGCTCGGGCTTGAGCTGGGGCTGGAAGAGGAGTTCGTCTGGCGCCATCCCTTCCCCGGCCCCGGCCTGGCCGTGCGCATCCTCGGCGAGGTGAACGCCGAGCGGGTGGAGATCCTCCAGAACGCGGACGAGATCGTGATCGACGAGATCCGCAAGGCCGGCCTCTATCGCGAGATCTCTCAGGCATTTGCGGTGCTTCTGCCGGTCCGGAGCGTCGGGGTGATGGGGGACGAGCGGACGTACGAGAACGTGCTGGCCATCCGGGCCGTCACCACCACCGACTTCATGACCGCCGACTGGTACCGCATGCCCCACGACGTCCTGGACCGGATGGCCCGGCGGATCGTGAACGAGGTCCGGGGGGTCAACCGGGTGGTCTACGACGTCTCTTCGAAGCCTCCCAGCACCATCGAGTGGGAGTGACGCCGGACACCTCGTTTTTGGAAATTACTTTCCGAAAGTGCAGGGTCACTATAGGATGGGGCTGGCGTCCAAAACGGTCCGGACGTATAGTGACGCATCCGCGTCTAGCCCCAGACAAATTCGTCAGATTCCGCGTCACATACGGGTTGTCGGCGTATCCGTGAGAGAGATACGCATTCGGTCCAAATCAGGAGGAGGAATAGATGGTCAGTCGGTCCCCCATTTTTCGAATTACGCTGTTTCTACTCGTCGCCGCGATGCCGGTGGCGCTGTTCGGTGCGAACGAGGTTGGCAAAGCCCGAGGCGGCGGCAACGCGATTCAGTGGTCGACGGACGTCCAGGGTCACGCGAAGATCCTGCTCCGCGTCTCCGATCCGCTCGGCAACGTGTCCGAGTTCTCGTTCCCCGCCGGCAAGCCGCTGGGCCTCAACCTGAAGGACCTGGGCAATGCGATCGACGGGAGCTACACCTACGAGTTCCTCGTGGTGCCGCACGTGGCGCCGGGCCTGGCCAAGGCGCTCGCCGAGGCTCGGGCGAACAACGACGACGCCCTGGCGGAGAAGCTGATCAAGGCCGCCGGTCTCGATCAGGCCCGCACCCAGACGGGCGGCTTCGTGATCGATAAGGGCATGTTCGTCGATCCCGAGGCCCTCGAGAGCGACGCCAACGACAGCTACACGCTCTCGCGGCAGGACAGCGTCGGTCCGGAAGCCGGTCCGGCGACGGCCACGCCGTCGAAGCCCGGCCTGACGCCGATCACCCTCGACCAGGTCATCCCCGATGACCTCATCGTGCAGCAGAGCCTCTGCGTCGGCTTCGACTGCGTGAACAACGAGAGCTTCGGCTTCGACACGATCCGCCTCAAAGAGAACAACACCCGCATCAAGTTCGACGACACGTCTTCGTCCGCGGGCTACCCGGCGAACGACTGGCAGATCACGGCCAACGACTCCGCCAGCGGCGGGTCGAACAAGTGGTCGGTCGAGGACATCACCGGCTCGAAGGTCCCGCTGACCATCACCGCCGGCGCGTCCACGAACTCGATCTTCGTCGACAGCACGGGCCGGGTGGGCTTCCGCACCTCCACGCCCGTTCTCGACCTGCACGTGGCCACCAGCAACACCCCGGCGATCCGCCTCGAGCAGAACAACAGCGGCGGCTTCACCGCTCAGACCTGGGACATCGCCGGCAACGAGGCGAACTTCTTCGTCCGCGACGTGACCGGCGGCTCGCGCCTGCCGTTCCGCATCCGTCCGGGCGCGCCGACCAGCTCGATCGACATCAATGCGGACGGCATCGTCGGCATCGGCACGGCCTCCCCTGAGCTGGTCAACGGCATCACCCAGGGTATGCAGATCGAGGCCGAGTTCCCCGCGCTGCGCATCACCGCGACCGGCACGGGCGGCCACGACTACCAGTTCCAGACCGGCAATAGCGGCCAGCTCGGCATCTCCGACGTGACCGGCGGAACGAACAACAACCGCATCTTCATCGCCGGCACCGGCAACGTCGGCATCGGCACCACCACCACCACTTCCAAGCTCAACGTCGCGGGCGACGTCCGCACCATCGGCGGCGCCTTCATCGACGACGGCACGACGCTCAACGCGCCGGACTACGTCTTCGACGAGACCTACCAGCTCATGCCGCTCGCCCAGGTGGCCGAGTTCATCAAGGCGCAGAAGCACCTGCCGAACGTGCCCAGCGCCGAGAGCATCAAGGCCAACGGCCTGAACATGAGCCAGTTCCAGATGCGCCTGCTGGAAAAGGTCGAGGAGCTCACGCTCTACACGATCAACCAGCACGAGCAGATCACCAGCCTCAAGGAGCAGAACCAGAAGCTGATGGAGCGTCTGACCGCCCTCGAGGAAACGAAGAACCAGTAATCACCGCTTCAGCGATGTTCGAACGGCCGCGGGTGACCGCGGCCGTTTTGTTTTGCGCACATGAAAAAAGGGGCGCGGCTCGGAAGAAGCCGCGCCCCGAAGGAGCAGGTGGTCCGGGGGCCCTATCCCCCGGACCGCGAGGCGCACATGAGGGGTGCGCACTGCCAGGGACAAGCCCCGGCTAAAAGAACCTAGTCGCTGAGGTTGCGAATCACCGTCGGAATATCGAGGTCACTGCCGAAATCGCTCGACGCCATCGGCCCGAAGCCGCCGCTGCCGTCGGGGCGGGAGAAGCCTCTTCGAAAAAACGGGGGATCGTAGATCTCGCCCTCGGCGCCGATCTGCGGCGCCGCCGGCGGCTCCTGATGCTGGGCGGCGATGTCCTTCGGCGCGAACGGGCGATGGGGCGGTGGGGTCTGCTGCGCTGCCGCGGCACGCGGAGACGTAGGCACGGCCAGCGCTTCGCCGCGGGCGTTGAGCAGACCCTTGGTCGCCGCGTCGAAGCCGGTGGCGATCACCGTCACCTTGAGCTCGTCCTTCATCCGCGGATCGATGACCGTGCCGAAGATGATGTTCGCCTCTTCGTCCGCGGCCTCCTGGATGATCGACGCCGCCTCGTGCACCTCGAACAGGGTCATGTCCGGGCCGCCGGTGACGTTGATCAGCACGCCCTTGGCCCCTTCGATCGATGCCTCCTCGAGCAGCGGCGAGGAGATCGCGCGCTGCGCGGCCTCCACGGCCCGGTGCTCGCCCTGCGAGACGCCCGTGCCCATGAGGGCCATGCCCATGCCGTGCATGATCGTCTTCACGTCCGCGAAGTCGAGGTTGATCTCGCCCGGGACGGTGATCAGATCGGAGATGCCCTGCACGGCTTGGCGGAGGATGTCGTCGGCGATCTTGAACGCGTCGTTCAGCGACGTGCCCCGCTCGACGAAGTTCAGGAGGCGCTCGTTCGGGATGGTGATCAGCGTGTCGACCGTGTCGCGCAGGGCGCGGATGCCCTGCTCGGCCTGCACGCGCCGGCGCTTGCCCTCGAAGCCGAACGGCTTGGTGACCACGGCCACGGTCAGCGACCCGAGCTCCGCGGCCAGCGAGGCGATGATCGGCGCCGCGCCCGTGCCCGTGCCGCCCCCCATGCCGGTGGTGATGAAGATCATGTCGGCGCCGTGCAGCGCCTCCAGGATGCGGTCGGTGTCTTCGAGCGCGGCCTGCTTGCCGACCTCGGGATTCGCTCCCGCGCCGAGCCCCTTGGTGAGCTTCCCGCCGATCTGGATCTTGACCGGCGCGAGCGACGCGCGCATGGCCTGGACGTCGGTGTTGGCGACGAGGAACTCGACGCCCTTGATCCCGGCCTGAATCATCCGGTTGACGGCATTCCCGCCACCACCACCCACCCCGATGACCTTGATCTTCGCCGGAAGCTGCTCTTCTTCGAGTGTGACCGCGAGCGTTCCGTCGCCAGGCCTCTCGTCAAACGTGATCATTTACCGTCTCCGAATAGTAAGGATTTACGTGACCGATTTCAATGAGAATTCGCTAGCTCCAGGCGAAGAGCGACTTGAACGAGTCGGCCATCTTCGCCAGACCCCGGCGCGGGCGCTTCCGCACGCGCGACTGATCCTTGAGTCCCCACAGCAAGAGTCCCGCGGCCGCGGCCCACTCCGGACCGCTCACCGTGTCCGCGAGTCCGCCGACCCCGCGCGGCACGCCCTTGCGGGCCTGGTGGTCGAAGACCTGCTCGACCATCTCCACCATGCCGTCCATCTCCGCGCCGCCGCCCACGACCACGACGCCCGAGCGGATCTCCTTTTCCAGGCCGACCTTCTCCAGGTCGCGGTAGACCAGCTTCGCGATCTCCGCCGCCCGCGGCTCGAGGATCCCGGTCAGCTCGTGCTTGGAGAGGATCTTGGGCGCACGGCCGCCGACGGTCGGCACCTCGATCGGATCGTCGTCCGTGATCAGCGAGCCGAGGGCGCAGCCGTAGCGCTTCTTGATCCGCTCCGCGTCCTCCATCGGCGTGCGTAGCACGACCGAGATGTCGCTGGTGAAGTGCCCGGCGCCGACCGGCAGCACGTTGGTGTGAATGACGTTGCCTTCCAGGAACACGGCGTAGTCGGTCGTCCCGCCGCCGAGGTCCATGAGCAGCACGCCCATCTCCCGCTCGTCCTGGGTGAGCACGGCCTCGGCCGCGGCGAGCTGCTCGAGCACGAGCTCCTGCACGGCGATGCCGGCCTTGTTCACGCAGGTGAGGACGTTCTGGTTGTGCGTCCGCGCGCCGGTGACGATGTGCACGTTGGCCTCGAGGCGCGTGGCGGTCATGCCCAGCGGGTCGTGGATGCCGTCCTGCCCGTCGACCACGAACTCGCGCGGGATGACGTGCAGGATCTCCAGCTCGGCCGGCACGTTGATCGACTTGGAGGCCTCGATCACCCGATCGATGTCCTCGCGGCTGATCTCCTTGTGCTTGCCCATCACCGAGACCACGCCCCGGGAGTTGACCGAGCGAATGTGATCGCCGGCCACGCCAACGTACACCGACTCGATCTGCAGGCCGGCCATGACCTCGGCCTCGTCCACGGCCTTCTTGACCGCGTCGATGGCCTGGTCGAGGTTGATGATGTTCCCGCGGCGGGTCCCCTTCATCGGCGCGGTGCCCTTGCCGATGATCTCCAGCTGGCCGCGGTCGCTGATCTCGCCGACCAGCGCACAGACTTTGGAGGTACCGATGTCGAGAGCGACGATGTACTTGTCTTCAGTTCTGGGCATGACGGCTCCTAGCCGTCATCCCGAACGTCAGCGAGGGATCTGGGCGGTTGGGCGCCTCGCCCTTCCAGTTCCCTCGCTGCGCTCGGGATGACTTCGTTCAGCTTGACGATGACGCGGTCGGCGAACCGCAGGTCCGCGTACTCGATCTTCGGATTGCGCTCGGCCTGGAGGACGGCGTAGAGGCTGCGGTACTTGGCGGAGAGGTCCTCGGCATTGGCATAGACGACGGCGCCGAGGTCGCGGTCGTACAGGGCGAAGCCGCGCGGCGGGATCGGCCAGATCTCGGAGACTCGCGAGTAGAGCTCCTTGTCCTTGGCTCGCAGCTCGCGCAGCAGGCTCACGCTGCGCACGAGCTCCGGGCCGGCGGCGTCCATGATCAGCGGCAGGTCGTCGTCGCCGACGCGCGGCGAGACCGCCGCGAAGGCGACGCCTTCCTCGTCCACATAGAGCAGCTCGCCGTTCCGCCGCACGAGCGCAACTGGTTTGCGCTCAGTGATTTTGATGCGGAGCGTGTCGGGGAGCTTCTTCTCGATGTCGACCCGGCTGACCCACCCTCGGGTGCCGAGGTCGCGCTGCACGCGGGCGATGTCGATGTGGAACAGGTTCAGGCCGACGTAGCGCTGGGTGACGCCGGCGATGGACGCGCGCGGCGTGTGCACGGCGCCCTCGACCTCGATCGAGCGCACGGCGAAGCGCGACGACTGCACGTGCTGCCAGCCCCACAGCGCCAGCGCGGCGAGGATGGCCAGGAGGGCCGCGTTGCGCAGCAGTACCAGCAGGTGCTGCACGCGGATGCGCCGCTGGTTGCGGCGGATGCGCGCGACGTCCGGTGGACGAAGGAAACGCGACGCCGTGGTGTCGTAGCTCATCATCCCACCTCCCCCCGCACGAGCTGCTCGGCGATCTCGTGCACGTCGCCCGCTCCCATGGTGATGAAGATGTCGTTCGGCTTCAGCCGACGGCGCATTTCGTTGACGATCTGGGAGTTGCTGCGGTCGAGGAACTCGATGCCCGGCACGGCCTCGGCGATGAGGCGCGCGGACACGCCCTCCATCGGCTGCTCGCGCGCGGCGTAGATGGGCGTGACGATGGGCACATCGGCCACGCGCAGCGACTCGCCGAACTCGCGGGCGAAGTCGCGCGTGCGCGAGTAAAGGTGAGGCTGGAAGAGGGCGACCACGCGGCGGTTGGGATAGCCGCGGCGCGCGGCGTCGAGCGTGGCCCGGATCTCAGTCGGGTGATGCGCGTAGTCGTCGACCACGAGCGCGCCGAGGTAGTCGCCGAGGATCTGGAAGCGGCGGTCGACGCCGAGGAACTTGGCCAGCGCCGAAGCGATCGTGTGCGCGGAGATGCCGAGCTGACGACCCACGGCGATGGCCGCGAGGGCGTTGCGCACGTTGTGCTCGCCCGGTACGAAGAGCTTGAAGAAGCCGACGCCCGGCACCTCGAAGGACGCGCCGTTCGCGGAGAAGGAGAGATTCGTGGCCCGCAGGTCGGCGTGCTCGGAGAGGCCGTAGCCGACCAGGGGCAGGGCGTGTGAGACCCGGCCCAGGAGCCTGGCCACGTTCGCGTCGTCGACGCAGCCGATGATCGTGCCGCCCGGCTTGACGCCGCGGAGGAAGATCTCGAAGGCGTCGAGGATGGCGTCGAAGGTGCCGTAGTACTCGAGGTGGTCGGGCTCGATGTTCGTCACCACCGCGATCTCCGGGTGGAGGCGGTGGAAGGTACGGTCGTACTCGTCGGCCTCGGCGACCACGAGATCCCCGCGCCCGGCCTTGGCGTTCGTCTGGAGGTTGCGGACCATGCCCCCGACGAGGATGGTCGGGTCGAGTCCCGCCTCCTCGAGGACCACGGAGATCATCGCCGAGGTGGTGGTCTTGCCGTGGGTGCCGGCCACGCCGACGCCGCGGCGGGAGTTCACGATCTCGCCCAGCACCTCGGCGCGCTTGAATATGCGGATGCCGCGCACGCGCGCGGCCTCCAGCTCGGGGTGCTCCCCGCGGATGGCACTGGTGACGACGAGCATGTCCATGCCCTCGACGTGCGAGGCGTCGTGACCGATCGTCACGGGGATGCCGCGGCTGACCAGGAGATCGGTCGACGCGGAGCGCTTGAGGTCACATCCGGAGACGGCAATGCCGGCGTCCTTGAGGACCTCCGCCAGACCACTCATCCCGATCCCGCCGATGCCGACGAAATGAATGGTGCTAATTTGATCAAAATTCATCCTGAACTGATCTCGTGAAATTGTAAATTAATCTCTCTGAATTCTCTCGACTAAATCCACGATGTTTTTGGTGGCCTCGGGGTTGGCCAGCTTCCTCGCCGCCGCCCCCATGCGCGCCGCGCGCGCGGGATCGCTGATCACTTCGGAGATCGCCGCCGCCAGCCGCTCCGGCGAGAGCTGGCCTTCCGTGACGACGATCGCCCCGCCGGCCTTCTCGACCACGCGGGCGTTGATCTCCTGATGGTTGTTGGTGGCCGCGGCGAAGGGGATGAGGATCGCCGCGCGGCCGACGGCCGCCAGTTCGCCGATGGTCATCGCCCCCGCGCGGCTGACGACGACGTCCGCGGCCGCGATCTCGTCGGCGATGGGATCGAGGTACGGCACGATCCGCGCGGTCGGGAACGCCGACTCCCGATAGGCCTTCTGCACGGTCTCCAGGTCCTTCGGACCGGTCTGGTGGACGATCTCCAACGAGTCCTTGAGCCGCGCCAGGAAGAGGAGCGCGCCGGACATGGCTTCGTTGATCACGCGGGAACCCTGGGAGCCCCCGAAGATCAACAGCCGCTTGTGGAGGACAGGCAATCCTGCCTGTCCGGACAGGCGGGATCGCCTGTCCTCCACTTCGAAGAACTCCTTGCGAATCGGGTTGCCGGTAACGACGGCGTCTTTGCGCTTCAGGCGCGCACCGGCCTCGGTGAAAGCCACGGCCACCGCCGTCACGAACGGCGCGACGATGCGATTCGTGAGGCCGGGGAACGCGTTCGAGTCATGGATGATCGTCGGCACACGTCTCAGCTTCGCGGCGACGAGGACTGGTCCGGACGAGTACCCGCCGACGCCGAGGACGACCGACGGTCGATGCCGCCCCACGAGGCGCCAGGCCTGGATGAAGCCGAGTGGGAGGCGGAAGAGGTTGCGGATCAGGCCGACGCCCTTGATCCCTTTCAATCCGCCGACGCTGATCAGCTCGAGCGGGAAGCCGGCCTTCGGCACGATCTGCGTCTCGAGCCCACGCTCGGTGCCGACGAAGACGACCTTGCGGGAGGCGTCGCGGGCGAGGTACTCGCGGGCGATGGCGATGGCGGGGTAGATGTGGCCCCCCGTTCCGCCGCCCGCGATCATCAGTGTCTGCACGCCCATCGCACCCGTCCCCTTAGTAGCCAGATTGATCAGCCCGATTGTTGAGAGAAGTTGAGAAGCATCCCGACCGCGATGAGGCTCACGATCAGGGAAGAGCCGCCGTAGCTGACCAGCGGCAGCGGCAGCCCCTTCGTCGGCAGGAGGCACAGCGCGACACTGACGTTGATCAGCGCCTGCACGGCGATCATCAGCGTGAAGCCGAGCGCCGCGTAGAACACGAAGCGGTCGCCGGTGAAGCGGACGATCCGGAAGCCACGCCAGGCCAGGATGGCGAACGCCGCCAGGAGCAGGATCGCGCCGACGAAGCCGAGCTCCTCGCCGATGATCGAGAAGATGAAATCCGTGTGCGGCTCGGGGAGGAAGAAGAGCTTCTGCCGCCCGTTGCCGATGCCGAGACCCTGCAGGCCGCCGGTGCCGAGGGCGATCAGCGACTGCATGGCGTGAAAGCCCTTGCCGAGCGGATCGCGTTCAGGATCGAGGAAGGCGATCAGGCGGTCGCGCCGGTACTCCGCGCTGATGGCGAAGTAGAGCGCGGCCGGCACGAGCAGCGCGGCGAAGACCACCACGTACCGCCAGGCCAGGCCGGCGGCGAAGACCATCCCCGCGGCGACGAGGATCAGCACGCCCGCCGTGCCGAGGTCGCGGCCGAGGAGGATCAAGCCCGCGTAGAGAGCGAGGATGAAGCCGAGCGGCAGGAGCGTCGTGGTGATGTCGTTGATCCGCTCCTCGCGCTTGGTCAGGAACGAGGCCAGGAACAGCACGATGGTCGGCTTGGCGAACTCCGAGGGCTGGAGCTGAAACCACGGCAGCTGCACCCAGCGGTGCGTGCCGTTGATCGGCGACTGGAACAGCGCCACGATCAGGCCGGCCCCGACCAGGGCCATCGCGACGTGCATCACCCTCGGGTTCTTGAGCAGCGTGGTGTCGAGGTGCATCAGCACGACCATGGCCGCCGCGCCGGCGATGAGCCACATCACCTGCCGGGTCATGAAAAAGTACGGCGTGGGCGCGCCGAAGCGCTGCGTGGCGATGATGGCCGAGGCGCTGTAGATCATCACCAGTCCGACCACGACGATGAGCATCGCCGTGCCGAAGAGCCAGGTGTCGTAAGTGAGTTTCCGGCTCATAGGGCGTGCACCAGCTCCTCGAAGTGCTCCCCGCGATGCTCGAAGTTGCGGTACTGATCGAAGCTCGCGCAGGCCGGCGAGAGGAGTACGGTCTCCCCTGCCTTCGCGTTTTTGCGCGCCCACTCCACCGCGTGCTGCATGTCGCCCGCGGGAACGATTTCCGCGGAGCCGTTCAGGGCCTGGCCGATCCGCTCGGCGGCCTTGCCGATGGTGAGCACCGTGCGCGTCTTGGCCTGCACCAGGTCGCGCATCCGCTCGAACTCGCCGGCCTTGTCCTTGCCGCCGAGGATGAGGATCACGCTGCCCTCGCCGAAGCCTTCCAGCGACTTGAGCGTGGCGTCGACGTTCGTCCCCTTCGAGTCGTTGATCCAGCG
>JBIOTX010000235.1:0-2753 GCA_044866315.1 Thermoanaerobaculia bacterium
GTCTGAAAGTCGTGAGGCGATTCGGCCGCGCAGATGGCCACGATTGCATCGTTGAACGGTGGCAGCGCATCCCGGTCGATCCAGATGCTCCCGGAGAGGACCGCCATCTCCACCGCCTTGATGCGGAACGGTTTCCCGGAAATGAAGTGCCCGCGCAGGTCCTCGACGACGGCGGCGGGGGTGCAGGAGTTGAGCGTTCGCGACGCCGCGCGCTCGCACGGATGCGGGTACGAGGCGCCGACGCCCAGTCCGTACTCACCCGCAAAAAGCGCCGGTGCAACGGCGAGCGCGGCGAGCAGCAGGGATGCGGTTCTCAATCGGGTGCTTCCTTCGTGGGAAATATTAACGTGCCCTCGTGCCCTCGTGCCCTCGTGCCCCCCTGCCCCGCAACCCCGCAATAATGTCCCCATGTCCCCTCTCGCCCTCTTCTTCCTCCTCGCGGCTGCACCGTCCCCTTCCGTCGACGCCCGCATCGACGCGCTGCTCCGCCAGATGACCATGCAGGAGAAGCTCGGGCAGCTCACGCAGTTCGTGCCCGATCAGCCGGAGTTCGCGCCGGCGCTGGAGAAGGGGCTGGTGGGATCGATCCTCAACTCCGGCGGCGCGGCGCAGGTGAACGAGATCCAGCGCCGGGCCATCGCGGGCTCGCGGCTGAAGATCCCTCTCCTCATCGGTCACGACGTCATTCACGGCTATCGCACGATCTTCCCGATCCCTTTGGCGATCGCGGCGACGTGGGATCCGGAGCTGGCCGAGCTGTCCGCGCGCATCGCCGCGCGCGAGGCCCGGGCGGCGGGCATCCGCTGGACGTTCGCGCCGATGGTGGACATCGCCCGCGATCCGCGCTGGGGCCGCATCGCCGAGGGCGCCGGCGAGGATCCGCACCTCGGCGCGGCCATGGCCGCGGCCTACGTGCGCGGTTTCCAAAGAGAGGGCCTCCTCGCCTGCGCCAAGCACTTCGCTGCCTACGGCGCGCCGCTGGGCGGGCGCGACTACGGCGAGGTGGAGCTGAGCGAGCAGACCCTGCGCGAGGTGTACCTCCCGCCGTTCCACGCCGCGGTCGACGCCGGCGCGGCGAGTCTGATGTCCGCGTTCAACACCATCAACGGCGTGCCGTCGAGCGCGAACCGCCGCCTGCTGACGGACGTCCTGCGCGACGAGTGGGGCTTCCGCGGCTTCGTGGTCAGCGACTGGTCGGCGGTGCAGGAGCTGATGCACCACGGCATCGCCGCGACGAAGGCCGACGCCGCGGCCGCGGCCATCACCGCGGGCGTGGACATGGCCATGGTCGACGCCACCTACACCGAGCTCGGCGGACGCGTGCCGGAGGCAGTGATCGACCGCGCCGTGCGCCGCGTGCTGAAGGCGAAGTTCGACGCCGGCCTGTTCGACGATCCCTTCACCGACGAGCAACGCGCCGCGGCGGTGACGCTGATGCCCGAGCATCGCGCCGCCGCGCGCCGCGTCGCCCAGAAGGCGATCGTGCTTCTCAAGAACGACAAAGCGCTGCTTCCGCTGAAACGCGACGCGAAGGTGGCCCTGGTCGGCTCGCTCGCCGATGCCAAGGCGGACATGCTCGGCACCTGGGCGGCGCAGGGAAAGCCGGAAGAGGCGGTCTCCCTCATGGAAGCCCTGCGCGCCGTCCCGCTGACGGAAGCGGACGTGGTCGTCGCCGCGATGGGCGAGTCGCGCGAGATCTCCGGCGAGGCCGCGTCGCGCGCCTCGCTCGACCTCGCCAAGGACGATCAGGCGCTGCTCGAGCGCGTCGTCGCCTCGGGCAAGCCGGTCGTGCTGGTGGTGATGAGCGGCCGCCCGCTGTCGATCTCCTGGGCCGCCGAGCACGTGCCGGCCATCCTCCAGGCCTGGCACCTCGGCACCGAAGCCGGCAACGCCATCGCCGACGTGCTCTTCGGCGACGTCAATCCGAGCGGCAAGCTCCCGGTGACCATCCCCCGCCACGTCGGCCAGGTCCCCATCCACTACTCGCAGCTGCCGACGGGCCGCCCCGCCGACGCCGCGAACAAGTTCACTAACAAGTACGTCGACGTGCCGATCGGACCGCTCTATCCGTTCGGCCACGGCCTCTCCTACACGAGGTTCGAGTACAGCGATCTCCAGGTCAGCGCGACGAAGGCCTCGGTCGTCGTGCGCAACGCCGGCGACCGCGCCGGCGAGGAAGTCGTGCAGCTCTACATCAGCGATCCCGTGGCCAGCGTCTCCCGCCCGGTCAAGGAGCTGAAGGGATTCCGCCGCATCGCCCTCCAGCCCGGCGAGAGCCGGCGCGTCGAATTTGCGATCACGACCGAGTCGTTGCGCTTCTGGGGCCCGAAGGGCTGGATCGTGGAGCCGGGAAAGTTCGTGGTGCGGGTCGGCGGGTTAGAAGGATCAACAAGCCGGTAGACCCAGCCGCGCCCGAGTGCCTCCGGCCGGCGAGCGATCGAGCGACACCGATCCGCCGTACAGCGCAGCCAGATCGCGCACGATCGCCAGGCCGAGTCCCGAGCCCGGTGCGGCCTCGTCGGCGCGCACGCCGCGTTGGAGCACCTTGTCGCGCAGCTCGGCGGCGATCCCGGGACCGTCGTCGTCGACGGTGATCACCACGCGATCGCCTTCCTGCGCGGCGCGTACGTCGATCGCCTGGCGTCCCCACTTGCAGGCGTTGTCGAGGAGGTTGCCGAGCATCTCGTCGAGGTCCTCGCGCTCGCCGCGGAACGCCAGCTCGGGCGGGACGTCGACGCGCAACGCCAGCCCGC
>JBIOTX010000236.1:0-26322 GCA_044866315.1 Thermoanaerobaculia bacterium
ATGGCGTAGAAGAGGATCTGCACGGTAAACAGGAGCAGGAACAATCCGGTGACCTGGAAGAAGCGCCTCACGTTGATGCGGTGGCCGTAGTGGGCCCAGAGCCAGGACATGGCCGCGGCGGCGAGGAGGCCGAGGGCGCAGCCGAGCCAGAAGCGGCCCTGGCGGACCTGGATGAGCATCAGCGCGGTCTCCATGCCCTCGCGGGTGATCATCAGCAGGGTGAAGCCGAACGTGCCGAGCCAGGCCAGGGCGATCGACCCGCGCGAGGCCTGGGCTTCGAGCCTGGTCTCCATCTCCCGCTTCATGTGCGGGGCGACACGCCAGATGTGAATGACGAACGTGGCCACGAGCACGGCGGCGACGAGGGCGAGCACGCCTTCCCACAGCGGCTGGTTGACACGCTGGAGGACGTAGCCGAGGGCGAAGCTGGCCACGACGGAGACGGCGATGCCCCACCAGACCGCGGGGCGCAGCCAGTCGCGGCCGGTCTTCTTCAGGTACGCCACGATGATCGCGACGGTGAGGAAGGCCTCGAAGCCCTCGCGAAAAACGATGATCAGTGCCTGGAGCATGGGTCCCTTTCTCTAGCGGCGGAGTCTGGTGGGCTGGATCATCTTCACGCGATCCGGCACGTCGGCGGTCTGACCCTTGCGGCGGCACGGGTCGCACACGCCGAGGATCTGCAGGTTGTGAAAGGTGGGAGTGAACTTCTTCTTCTCGCAGATCTCGCGCTGGCGCTGCTCGAGCACCTCGTCGTGGAACTCGATGACGTTGCCGCAGGCCGTGCAGACCAGGTGGTCGTGGTGCGAGTTCCCGGAGACATGCTCGTAGTGGTAGTGA
Source organism: Thermoanaerobaculia bacterium (assembly GCA_044866315.1). Lineage (GTDB taxonomy): Bacteria > Acidobacteriota > Thermoanaerobaculia > Gp7-AA8 > Gp7-AA8 > QHVT01. Next base: position 841 of record JBIOTX010000236.1, read on the forward strand.
TCCTCGCCGAGGTGGACCCGGCGGACCATGCCCGACTTCACCAGCAGCTCGAGGGTGCGGTAGACCGTGGCCCGGGAGATCTTGACGTTCTTCTCCTTCATCTTGAAGAGAAGCTCGTCGGCCTCGAAGTGGTAGTGGATGGAGAAGATCTCGCGCACGAGGGCCGTCCGCTCGGAAGTGAGCTTGAGCCCCTGCTGCTGCAGGAAGTCCTGGAAGCGGTTGATCTCGCGCTCGACGGCCGGCATGTTCGCGCTCGCTGGTTGAGACTGAGTCTCAGTAGCTAGACGAGAGTTTAGGCGTGGAAGGCGGAGAGCGTCAAGGGGAACGCGCCAAGGCTCAAAGGCTCAAAGGAGCCGCCCGATCCCGGTGACGAAGGAAGAGCTGGAGGCATTCGCGAAGAACGTGGCGCCATGGGCGGAGCGACGGGCGGGCGCAGCGTCGCGCTGAGGGTATAGGAGCTGACAAAAAAGCCGCCTTTCGGCGGCTGGTGAGTGCTTTCGTTTAGCGGGCCGCGACCATCGCTACTCGCTGTCCCCGGTTGACTCGCCGCTCGCCTTCGGCGCCCTCTTCTTCCGCCCCTTGGCGGCCTCCTTACGGCCGAGGAGGCGGCGGAGGTGCTCGACATGGCCGGCCAGGTCGGCGTTCTTGGGATCTTTGGCCTTCAGCCTCAGGACGAGATAGGTCTGCAGGGCCGCCTGGGCCACCTTCGACCAGCGCGCCTCGACGGTGTAATTGATGTTGGTCAGGAGCGTTTCCAGGTGCCGGGCGACCGTGCGGGATCCGTCGTTGGCCTGCAGGGCGTGGCGCGCGTCCGCGGCATCGAACAGGCCCATGGCCTGGATGCGCGGCGTGGTCTCCACGGCGTCGATCAGGGCCAGGACGAACTCCAGCGGGACCATGCGCGCGCCGCGCACCCGGCGCGATGTCGAAGGATGCGGCGCCTCCAGCCCCGGCATCCGGGAGGCGATGAGGTCCAGCACCGCCACGATATTTGCCGCCTGCTGCTCGTAGGGGTTGAGCGCCGGCGGCGCGGTTTCAGCGACGGTAAGTGGCAGGGGCAGGTCCAGCGGAAGCGGTTTCGTCTCGTCGTTCATCTCTCTCTCCTTCCTGGATGATACGTGCGGTTGGCGCTCAGGCGTTCGTGAGCACTACCGATGCTGTGGGCGCCTGAGGGCCAGGCGTTCCCGGCTCCGTTCATGGCGGAACAGCGCCCGCGCATGTGGATTGCGCGACCGTCGACATCATGCCAGCCACGTTCGATGTTGCGGGCGCCTGAGCGCCAGGCGCTCCGGCTCCGGTCCACGGCGGGGCAACTCCCATGCACGTCGTCGCACGGCCGTCGAAGCTGCGAGCGCCTGAGGCTCAGGCGCTCGTGAGACGACCGTTGCCGCGGGCGCCTGAGCGCCAGGCGTTCCCGTTCCGGTCCATGGCAGATCCACTCCTGCGCATATGGATTGGAGGACCGTCGACATCACGCCAGCGACTCTCGATGCTGCGAGCGCGTGACGCTCAGGCGTTGATGACGACGACCGATGCTGTAAACGCCTGAGGGCCAGGCGCTCCGGCTCCACTCCATGGCGAGACAGCTCCCGCGCATGTCGATCGCGCAGCCGTGGAAGCTGTGAGCGCCTGAGTGTCAGGCACTCCCCAACTTTCCAGCCAACCCCTGAAAACACGAAAGCCGCCGAAGTGGCGGCTAGTTGAGAGCTTTAGATTGGCGGGCCGACGGGGCTCGAACCCGCGACCTCCGGCGTGACAGGCCGGCGTTCTAACCCGGCGAACTACGCCCCCGCCTAGCTTTAGTAGTGAGGCGGCTCTGCGGTGTAGTGAGCACAAAAGCTTGGACGATACGAGCGGGCGGGCTGAAGCCCGCCCTACTTCCGGTGCCTGCTACGGAGCTCCTTGCGGCGCATAGCCGATGCAATCGATGGTGAGATGGATTGCGGACAACTGCGACACGTCGATGACCGACGGTTGGGCGACCTGCAGACGGAATGTCGTCGCCACGCCGCGGCCCCAGAACGAAAACGGCGGCCCCGGTTCGGCCGACGATTGCGGATTCGCGGGTATTTTCGCCGTGAGCGTCCCCGACCCGCGGCTGCATGCGAACAGCTCCGAACGAGGGAGCATCAGAAACTCCGTGACGCTTCCGTCGGTCCGCCGGTTCATGCTCCATCGGCCCGAATGCACGATCCGGATGTTGCCGCTCTGCTCGGAGGACGCGCCGGCCAATTCGAGACGCAGCGCGTTCACTTTCGGCTCGAACGTCTGCGCCGGAACGTCCGCCAGATCGATGCTGAAGTCCAATGCCGATCCGCCGGCGAATTCCTGCAGCCTCACAGCATCCGCAATGGTGACGCTCAGTTGCGGATGCACCACATCGAAACCGATCTGCGCGGTATTCAGCTGCCGGAAGAGCTGATCCCAGGCGAGCACCTGGACTGCCAGGCCGGACAGACTGAGGAGACACGCGCTTGCGCGACGCGCCGGCGCCGGTGTGAGGTCGCGGTCATCGTCCGGATGCAGGTAGCCGAAATCGAAGCGCAGACCGCCGATCCCATCCAACTGGTAGATCTCCCTCGCCCGTTGAGCGACGAAAACGTCTTCCATCACCTTGTCGACGAGACGGCGGCCGGCGCGGATGAGGAGCTCGGTCGCCGCTGTCAGCGTTTCCTCGTCGTCATTCCACTTGTCGAGCGCTCGCTCGACCGCCCTGATCTCGAACCGCAGGTTGGTCACGCGCAATTCGGCCGCGACGACCCGGCTGCGTGCCTGGGTCTCACGCAACTGCCCGACCATCTTCTGCCGGACCAGGAGAACCTGCTGCTCGAGCAATCTGCCGATCTCCCCCTGTCCCGACGGGTCGTTCCCAAGCGCAATATCGGACAACAGCTTGGGGAAGCTGATCAGGGTATCGGTTCCCTCGATCAGGTCCCTCATCCCGCCGCCGAGCTTTTTGATCGTCTGAAAGTCCTCGGACAGCTGGCTGTTCGGATCGGGCTCGGTCCCGAGCAATTTGAAGAACCGCACCAGATCCATGTGCTCGCCCTCGCGGATACGGTTCAGAGACACCAGTCCGGCCTTCAAGGAGATGACCGCGCCGACTCCCGTTCCCATGCTCATGATCGCGCCGGCGAGCGACCCGACAGTGGATACGAGGCCGCCGATTCCGAATTGCCTCTCGCGAAGCGCCTCGATCCGGTCGTTGATTTCACCGATCTGCAGTTCGACGTTCGAGATTTCCCTGCGGGCGATGAGGACGTCCAGCCCGGCGATGCGGACGTCATTCTCGGCCTCCGTTTTTCGGTGGGCGAGTTGCTGGCCCATCAGACCGAGTTGTGTCTGTATCGAGTCGGCGATGGTCACCAGTTCCGTAACGCCGAGGTACGCCTGGAATGCGTCATTGACCAGTCCCAGGTCGGCAGCGAGGTTCACCGAGAGACCGAGGAAATCGGGAGCGATGTCCAGGTCGCGGGCCAGTCCGGAAGGAATCTGCCGGTTGGCGATTCGGTCCCGGACCGCGATTGCCTCGGCGTCGGCCGGATGGATCGTCAAAGCCGTGCGCGCCTCTTCGAGCGCGAACAGTTGCGACTCCGGATCGAATTTACGGAAGGAGAAGCCCGCTACTTCCGCGCGGTACGCCGCCCATTGACGCGCCGACTCGGCATCGAGCAGCGCCCACACGTCGTTCGTTTCCACTTGTGCGATGTCGACCGTTCCCGGCCCTCCCGCCGATCCGGAGAGCCCGTTCATTCCTCGTTTTCCGCGCGGTCTTCCCGATCCTCCGGACCCGCCCTTGCCGCCCCTCCCGCCCCGACCGCCGGGGACGCTCCCGGTGGGGACCTGCGCCGCGGAGGCATAGCGAATCGTGATCCGGCCCCCGTTGCCTCCGTTGCCGCCATCTCCGCCGTGACCGCCATTCAGTCCCGGCAGCGGGATCGGTTTTCCGTCTTCCCCCTCCTCGATGCCGCCATCGACGCCCGGCTCGCCGTCTTCGCCGTCTTCGCCGGGCATCCCCTCCGCGGTGAAGGCGAGCGCCGCGCCATCGATCCTGCGCGCGAGGATGGTCAGCGACGGCGACGGATTGCCAGGGACGCCGATGATGGTCCGCGCGTCCGCCGGCACGTTCAACCGATCGGCCGCGATCACGAAATTGCAGTTCGCCGGGAAAGCGATGAGGATCACCTCACGGCCGGCCAGCACCAGGGTGTCGTCCGGACGGGTTCCGAAGTGCGCGCGCAGGCGGTGGTCGATGATGAGAGTGTCCCGGAAGAAATGGATGGTTCTGGGCATGATGCAGCCTCCGGACGGATCCCTTCCGTCCATGGGCGGGCTGAAGCCCGCCCTCCGTCCCGGCTGGTGAATGGGGGTCTACTTCGCGCCAGTGTCACGGATACTGCGAGTTCGAGCACTCCGAGGTGACGATAAAGATCACATCCGGCACGGGCGGCGCAACGCCCTGAAACGTCCTCGTGGAGTCGGGGCACCGTGGAATGTTGGCGGCAGGCCCTTCACGAAAACAGCCCTTTCGCCCGTTGGGCACGAGCATCGTGAAATACGCACTGAAGTGGCCGATATCCATGTCGATCGATCCATTGAGCAATGACTCGGGGACATTACCGGCCACGATGAGAACGCTCGTCCCCTCGAGGCGCAGCCGGGTTTCATGGTGCTTGCCCACGATCGTGACTCCGCCATTGGTGTTCCACACCACGTTCGTATCGATGCGAGTGAGCTTCTGCTTTTTGACGAAGGCCTTGCACGCGCTCGTCGAGCCGTACGGAACGCGGAGCACGGCCGCGGCGTCTTTGTATATAGGCGGACGATAGCCTTCGAGCAGTGGCGGCCGCAGTTGATTGGAGACTCCACTAGCGCCAGCGAATACGCCCAATGGTTGAGAAGTGAGTTTCCATATGCACCCATTCGTCAATCGGGGGAGTTGGGACGGCACTCTGGCTGCGGGGTTCGCCGCATCCGGCAGGAACTGTACGTCTTCGCCTGTGAGAACCACATACGTGAATCCGTTACTGAACGCCCCGGTTTTCCAGCCGGTCGTCGGACCGACGATCTCGTTGTTGCGCACGATGAGGACTGGAACGTGTTCTTCGATGTGTTCGGGCACGGGCGGCATGACGACATCGATGCCGGGATTCCCCTGCATCACCGTCGCGAGTCCGATGACGCGAAGCGTCGCCTTGCTCAAAGCGAATAGGCTGATCATGATTGGCTCCTCTCTTTTGTTGATTCGACTTCAGGGACTGCCGAGCAGCGCTTGAGCGCCCCACGACGCCGTTGCGTGCATCCGCGGATCGGGCGAGTGAAGCATCGCGAGCTGCGCTGCGCGCAGGGCGCGCGCCGGCGGCGCGCCTGCACGAAGCTCCTGGTGAAAATGGAGGAACAGCGGCGCGGCGACGTCGTCGTCGATCTCCCAGAGACTGGCCACGACGCCGCGCGCGCCCGCGGAAAGAAAGGCGCGCGCGAGACTCGACATCCCTGCGACGTGCAAGGGATTGCCGCGCAGCGTTCCGCACGCGGCGAGCACCACGAGCGGTCTGCGCGGAAGCCGATGGCGCGCGATCTCGCTCGATCCGAGGATGCCCGGGTCGCCGGGACCGGCGGCGAGCAGCAACGCGCCGTAAGAGTGCGTGCTGTCGCTGTCGGCGTGACCGGCGTAATGAATCAGCCCGCTGCGAGGGGCGGCTTCGACGAACCGCGCGCGCGTGGCAGCGTCGCGTGCGAGCAGCGTCGCGTTGCCGTACAACGCGGCGATGCGCTGCGCCTCGGCTCGGGCGTGATCGAGCCGCGGCCAGTCGGGACGCTCCGGATCCGCCACGACGAGCGCGGGCTCGAGCGAACCGCCGGACGGCGCGAATGCCTCCGCGGCCGTGAGTGAGAATCGCAGCGTGAAGTCCTCGATGAGATAGCGACGGCGTCGCGGATCGTAGAGTGCGGCGAACGGGATGCGGTGGAGATCGCCGTCAGGGACGATGACGATCTCTTCGATCCCGGCGAGTTGCAGCGGCTCGATCAGCAGATCGTGCAGCGCCGCAGCCTCGCGTTGCACTTCGCCGAGCGGCGCGCGGCGTTGGATGCGATCCGTGAACGACGCGACGAGCACGCCGAGATCCGGGCGATCCATCGCCACGGTCCGGACGTCGATGCCGCCGCGCGTTGCCGCAAAAATCACGATCGTGCGGGGCAGCACGGCGTATTCGATGACGGCGATGCCGGACGGCACATCGAGCGGCTTGCGGACATCGGCGGAATCGCGATCGACATGCCGCGACCGGTCCGACAGTGCGAACGCCTCGGCAATCCGTCCGTGCGTCATCAGCAACTCGATGGACTCATCGATCACCTGCGCGGCCGTGTCGAGAAATTCCAGGCGGTGTGCTGCACCGACGGTCTTCTCCTGTTTCTCGATCGCCGCCCATGCCGCGGCGTAGTCGGCAAGGGCGCGCTCGTCGTCGCCAAGCGCGTGATGCGCGCGGGCGCGCTGCAGCAGCGCGTCGGGAAGGAGAAGCTGGTACCGCTTTTCGAAAGAAGCGACCGCTTCGTCGAGGGCCGGAAGGGCCTCGGGAGACCGTGCGAGCACGACGGCGTTCGAGAGATCGATGCGCGCGTTTGCGAGGTCGCGTGCGCGCGGGTCCTCGATTCTCGCCGCTTCCTGCCGGGCAGCGGCGAGATGGGTCGCGGCGTCCTTCGCGTCGCCGGCTTCCATCGCCATTCGCGTCTGATCGGCCAGCACCGTGGCCAGGAAGATCGGATTCTTGGCGTCCGCTTCGCGGATGGCGACATTCATCATCACCCGTGCCGCGCCGGCATGGCCGTTCGACGCCAGCACCAGCGCTCCGCTGTGCAGAATGCCGGCTCGCCATGTGCGGTGTGTCTCGGCGGTGAGATCGGCCAGGCTGCTCGCGCGATGCATCCACGCCAGATCGCGCTCACCCATCATGTCGAGCGCATGCGCCGCGATGGTGTCGAGCGTCGCGGCATTGGCGCGCTCGCCTAAAGCACGGAACGTGTCCGCTGCTGCCGTGGCTTCGCGTGCGGCCATTCCCCAGTCTGCGGCGATGTTCGCGTAGACCGCGATCATCCACTGGATCTGTGACGCGAGCGCGCGGTGCCGTACGCGATCGATGCGCGCATAGAGCGTCGCTGCCTCCTCGCGTGCGGCATCGCTGCCGCTTTGATCGAGCGCCGCATTCGCCGCGAAACAGGCGGCGACGTCCGCCATCGGACTGCCGCCGTCGCGGAAGAGCACTTCCGCGCGGCGGAACTTCGCCTCCGCCACCGCGAGAGCGCGCGCTTTGAAGTCGAGGCGGGCCTGGTGAAAGAGCCGATGCGCGGCACGCAGGTCGTGCGCGGAATCACCGGCGCGGTCGATGGCCAAAATGGCGTCGCCGAGGAGCTGGTCGCCGTCCTGCGCGGCCAGCGCGGCAGCGAGGACACGGACGACCGATAGTTGATGATCGGCGTCCCGCTCTTTCGCCTCCGCCCACGCGGCAAGCAACGGCGCCTCGCCCCACGCCCGTGCCTCCTGCGGGAAATCGCGGGCCAGCTTCCGCAGGAGTGAGGCATCGCCCGCGGCGAGGGCCGCCGATCCTTTTTTCAGCGCTTCCGGAAAATCGGATGCGGGCGAAGCCTCGAGTTGCCGCAGACGTGCGCGCGCTTCGACGCTCCAGGCGCTGGACGGATCGATCTCGAGGTATCGCTTCCACGCATCGCGTGCCTGCTCGCGGACGCCGAGGCGTTGAAGAATCAATGCGCGGTTGAAGCGCGCTTCCGCGAGACCCGGATCGAGCCGCAGCGCACGGTCGACTGCCTCCAGCGCCAGCGGGAGATGAGACGCGCGCTCCTCGACTGTCGCAATCGTGTAGTGCGCTGCCGCGAGATCGTTGTAGAAGCGCGCGTCCTTCGCCGCGCTGGCCGCGCGCTCGAGCGCCGCCAGGCTGTTCGAGCTCCGCGCCATCAGCAGATACGCCACGCCGGCCGCATGCTGCGACGCCGACGAGGAGTCACCGGCGGTCTTCTCGAGGACTTCGCCGGCCGCGCCGGCGAGCTTGAGGTCCGCGGGATCGAGAGGCGCGCCGCCGCGCGGCGGCGACTGCATCCGTGCCCAGGGGAATCCGGAGAGACGAGCCTCGATGCTTCGATGCTCGCGCGGCGCGGCGGCGATGAGCGTGTCCGCCGGCGTGCGATCCGCGCGCCGCAGAAGCAGGATCGCGCCCGCGATGGCGATCACGAGGACCGCCGCCGCTGCGAGCGGCCGCCACCACACGTTCACCGCTCGACTCCGCTCGCGGTCGTAAAAATCCGCCGTCTGCGCCACCGAGGTCCGGCACTCGGAGCAATTGCGCAGATGCGACAGGACTTTCGCGATCTCGGGCCGTGCCAGCGATCCTTCGATGTAGGCAGCCAAAATTTCCTCCGCCGGGTGACGCGAGACGCCGTCGTTCATGGCTCCTCCGAGTCTGCCGCCGTCGTCTCTCCGGGACGGTCTTTGGACGGACGCGGCGCCGGTTTTCGCAGCAGAAAGTCGAGAACGGTGTCGTTGCGGCCGATGAGATCGCGAACCTGGTCCGCGGTGATGCCCGCGCTCTCGATCGGCTTCCCGAGCGCATCCAGGAGGCGTTCGAAGCGCCGATAGAGTGGTTTCTGCTCGACGCGCAGGGCGCACGCAAGCTGTTTGACGGTCATGCCGTCCCCGAATCGCTGTTGCAGGAGGACGCAGTCTTCGTCCGACAAGCTGCTCATCCATTCGTTGCCGATCGCCGACAGGCGTTTCGCGAGAGCGCGCCGCTCGCCGCTGGTCGCATCCGATTCGATCTGCTCGCTGCCCATGCCCGCGGTGCCGTCGGCCTCATCGAGCGGCACGTCGTGCCGCTTCGGCGCGCGCGGAGGCAGACGTTTCGCCAGCGCTTCGACGGCCTCGCGCGTCAGGCTGTCGTCCTTGTTCTTCAGCAGCGCGAACACTTCGTCGAGCGTGAGCTCGTCGCGATAGAGATAGCGCTCCAATTCCACGGCGACCGGCCCGAGCCGCTTTGCTTCCGCCGATGTGCGCCACTTTCCCCACTCCTTGTTGCGATGGTCGAAAAGCATCCGCTGAATGACCATGCTGAAGTACGTCGCCGGCTTGCTGCGTCCTTCGTATGCGCGGACGATGGCGCATTCGTTCTCGATCAGTCGCACCTTGACGATCGACGCAAAATCCTCGGCTTCCACCGCCGTGAGCCCGTGCTTCTGCGCCGTAAACGCAATCACCCGTTCGATCAGCGGGAGATACGACAGCAGCAGCTCGCTCGGCTCGGCGGACACGGACTCCTTTCGGATTCGCCTCTACCTAGGAGAGTCTGCCCGCGTGCCGATCCACACCCGGAATTTGGCGAAGACGTCCGTCTACTGACCATCTCGAATGCAGAAAGAAAAAAGGAGATGGATCATGTCGGAATTCACGGTTGTCATCAGTGTGAGGCAAGGATTCGAAAACGAGCCCGGATATCTCAACGGCATCGAGGCTAACGTCCCGTTCGTCGGTGCCACCAAGACATTTCCGTTCCAATGCCCGAATGTGAAAACGAACGAACCGGCGGTCCTGATGTTTCAGAGTCGCGATGTCGACCACAGTCGAAACATGCTCTCGATCAACGGCCGCGACATCCATGGGGGAATCCCGGTGAGTCCGAGCAGTGCGCTCTGCAGAACGCTGCACACCGCGGCGCCCACGGTCACGCCCGGGAGCGCAGCGCACCGTCAACAACCCCTCTCCGGAGGACCGTTCCTGCCCTGTTCCTTCGGCGACGAGTTGTCGCCGATCCGATTTCTGTGACAGAGGTTCCACCATTCAACAACTCTAGGAGGCAAGCATGCCAGCAATCACAAGAATCGACGTTGTGTTGAAAACCGGCGCCAGAAGCGGCGCCGGGACTGATGGCGATGTCTACATCGGCATCGGCGGACGGGAATTCTACGTTGATTCGGCGATCAACGACTTCGAGCAGGGCATTACGACTCCCTATGCATTCGGCACAGGAGCGAACGTCAATTTCGCCGCGAATAACAATCCGGCGTCGCCCTATCAACTCCTGACGGAGAATCTGGAACGCTTTCCCGTGTATGTTCGCTTTGAGCCCGATGACCGGAATGACAACTGGAACCTCGAGTCAGTCACGGTCACGGTCAACCCCGGGCCGGGCCAGGTACAGTATCAAGCACTCGGAGGGAGTAACCATCTCTGGCTGGGTGTACACGCCGGATTGTATTGTTACTTGTTGAGGACGTAATGCCACCCGGCCAGGGTTCGCGGTGGACTGTCGAACTAATGCTCGCGATTCCACCGCGCGAAATCGAGGCAATCGGTCCGTGACGGTCGGGGCGCCGGCATTGTGCTGGCGCTCGGTGAAACACGTGATGCAAGTCCGTCCCTCATTCTGCCGAGGCGGATGTGCCTGAAGGCCGAGGAGCGACGGATTGAGCATCACCCCTATGCTGTCCAAGGAGATTGCGATGACGAAGGTTGAAAGCGACTCGGTCACACCGGTCGTTCCGGCCCGCACGTGGGTCGTTGCCCCCGCCGGCGCCGCAGGAGCGAGCGTCGCCGGCACGCTCGCCGCGCCATGGTCGTTCGCCTATGCAGCAGCCGGCGCGGACGGACGCATCCAGCCTAGCGACACCGTATGGTTGCGCGCGGGCACCTACCGGTCGGAGCGGGGTTTCACGATCAGTTTCAACGGTGCTCCCGGCCAGCCGGTGAGGCCCGGAGCAGCATCGGTGACGTCGACAAGCTCCGCGAGCTTGCACGCGAGACGACAGCCAAGCCTACTACGAGCCCGGATGGGAGGCGGCGGGGCTTTTTGTCGACCCGCAACTGGATGCCGATTACAAGCCTCTGAACTCGGCGCTTGCTTCCGGGGCTGTCGATGTGACCGGAACAGGCTGGCCATGCACGAGCCTGTACAAGCCGTGGCGAGGCGCGGTTTCGGACGCGGGTTGACGCCAGCGGTTAGAGCGGGTGGCTCAGACACCGTCGCGGGTCTGCGCGCCGATTTTCGCGGGGCCAAATTCACGACCTTGCGAGTCACCTTGCGAGTTACAACTTTCTAAAGCAACCCTCTGAAAACACGAAACGCCGCGAAGTCGCGGCGCATGAGAGCTTTAGATTGGCGGGCCGACGGGGCTCGAACCCGCGACCTCCGGCGTGACAGGCCGGCGTTCTAATATCTATAGGTTACTTACTCTCGGAAGCCCTCGCGTAAGTCGCTGAAAACCGAGGGATCTAGCGTCGATTCGGGCGCTAATGAGAGTGCTAATGCGCGCTCATCGAACGTCCCGGGCTCACCCACTTCAGCGAGCCGACGGCCACCGCCTTCGTCCAATTCGCCGAAGACTCAGCCCCCGAGCCCTGCAAATGGCAGGCGCCTTGGTTACAGGTGGGTTCGCGCCGCTTCCGCTGCCGACCGGATCTGCGGCTGGCGCGGATCGATCGACAGCGAGCGGTTCCAGAAGTCCAGGGCCCGGGCGTAGTCCTTCTGCTTCGCGTAGAAGATGCCCAGGTTGTTGAGGACCAGGGTCGACGACGGCTGGAGGCCGAGGGCGCGCTCGAGCTCGGGCAGGCCCTCGGTGTAGCGGTCGGCCTGGGCCAGCGCGGAGCCGAGGTTCGCGGCGATGACGTACGACTGCGGGAAGATCTGCCTGCCCTTGTAGAGCAGGTTGATGGCCCGCGAGGTCATGTTGCGCGAGCGGTAGAGCGCGGCGAAGTCGGCGAACCAGCGGTCGGCGCTCGGCAGCCCGCGGGCCACGGCCATGATGAAGACGTCGTCCGCGGCCGTGTACTGCTGGCGGTCGAAGAGGGTCATGGCCATGTTCAGGTACGGCGTCGGCCGCGAGGGATTGCGGTTGATGGCCTCCTGGAAGGCCTGGGTGGCCTCGTTCAGCTTGGCCTGCCGCCGCAGCTCGATGCCGCGGTTGTTGTGGTACGCGTACTCGCCCCACTGCTGCGGGTTGACCTGGGCCGGCACGCCCGGGTCGTCCTCGTCCTCGAACACGGCCTGCATGCGCGAGGCGTCGAGGAGGTGGCCGATGGCCTGGAGCTTCCGGGTGTAGGTCTTCGGATCGACGGACGGCCCGCCGCCGACGGGGCGGCCGGCGAAGAACTCGTCGTAGCTGACCACGCGCACCGAGGTCACGGGAGTGATGTCGCGGAACACCCACTGGGCGAAGTCGCCGGGCATCTCCGTGGACTTCGGCAGGCCGAGGACGGCGAGGACGGTCGGGGCGACGTCGTAGACCGAGAGCGTGTGATTCCCGCCCGAATGGGCGACGTGATTGCCGTAGGCGATGAACAGGCCGGGATTGCGATGATCGGAGAGGGCGGTGCGGCCGATGGGCTGAAGGCGCGGGCGCCGGTTGTCCCAGCGGAAGCCGTGCGCGGAGAGGACGATCACGGTCGTGTCGTCGCTGAGCACGTTCATCCACTCGCCGATCAGGCGGTCGATCTCGGAGTAGTAATTGGCCACGGTGGGCCAGAACTTGCGGAAGCCCTCCTGGCTCATGCCCTCGCGGTAGGGTGGGTGATAGGGCGCGAAGAGGTGGTTCACCGCGTCCGTGCCCTCGTAGGACATCAGCATCAGCAGCGGCTCCTGGCGCTGGTAGAGCTGGATGGCCGTGCGGTGGTCGGTCCAGGTCTTGGCCAGGATGTCGCGAAAGACATTCACCGGATCCATGGGATTGCCGCTGGCGACCGCGTTCTCGAACTCGCGCGCGGTGATGTTGAGGAAGCGCCCGACCTGCTGGTGCTGGAGGGTGTTCGGGGAAACGGCGAGCGAAGCGATACGCGGCGCGAGATCCGACGGCGAGATCGCGCTGGGGAGCATCTGCACGGGCGTGTCGAAGGTGACGGCGCTGCCGGGCAGCGGCGGCCAGGCCGTCCACCAGTCCACGACCACGGAGTGCCGGCCGAAGGCCTCGGCGATGTCCCACAGGGCCGGCGCGCGCCGGGTGTAGGAGTCGACGGGACGGCCGCGGTCCGTGAAATCGAGGACGCCGTGGCGGTCGGGCGGGAGGCCGGTGGCGACGGTGGTCCAGACGAGCGGCGAGACGGTGGGCTGGATGGTCTGCACGGTGCCGGTCGTGCCGCCGCGGATCAGGGCCTGGATGTTCGGCAGGCGGCCGTCGTTGACGAGCTCGGAGATCAGGGCCCAGTCCGCGCCGTCGATGGCGAAGATGGCCACGCGGCCGGCGACGCCGCGCGCGCCGCGGCGGAGCTCCGCGCGCTTGTACTCGAGCAGGGACTTGCGATCGGGCTCGATGCGGGCGATCTCGAAGGCGGTCACCTGCAGGCCGCTGTGGGCGAGGTGATTGGACACGACCTGGCGAAGCACGTCGCGCCGCCGCGAGAACTGCGAGGTCGGGGAGACCAGCTCCTCGATCGGGACCTGCTGCGTCACGGCGGACACGGCCTCGCCCACGCGCGAGCGGATCCAGGCGCTCCAGCCCTCGCGGACGAGCGTGCGGGCGTCGGGGATCTTCTCGCCGGGAAGGGTGAAGCGGAGGCGGTAGCTGATCGTGACCGGCACGCGCTCCTTGGAGAGGATGCGCACCAGGCCATCGCGCTGGGCGGCGCCCTGGCGCTTGTCGAAGACGAGGCGGTAGAACTGATGCGGCGGCAGATAGGTGACCGTGTTCCGCACCAGCCGGACCTTCCCCGAGCTCTTGTCGACGCCGAAGATCAGCCGGCGTGAGCTGGGGAGATAAAGGCTGATGACGAGATAGACCACCGCCGCCATGCCGGCGAGCAGCGCGAGCGCGCGTAAAGGTCGGGAGCGGAACATCCGGTGGCGCGTAATGAAAGAAGGTTGCCAGTGGAGCGGCAGGCTCTCAGCCTGCCGGCGTGTTCGGCGGGCTAAGAGCCCGCCGCTCCATCACTTTTTCCGTTTCACCAGTTGCTTGACCTCGTCGTTCCCGATCGGGCTCTGGGCGGAGATGATCACGGCCGCGGTGCCTTCGCGGAACGGGGGGATGGTGCAGCGGATGGTGGCGCTGCCGTCGGCGGCGGTCTTGCCGCGGAAAATGACCCGCGGCGGCTCGACGGTGGAGATGATCTTGACCTCGATGGCCGCGGCGGGGATGGGGGCCTGGGAGAGGCTCTTCCGGGCCGCCACGCGCACCTCGACGGGCGTGCCGGCGAAGAAGTCCACCTGGTTCATCAGCGCCAGCTCGAGGTGCTCGCTCTCGGCCTCGGAGGCGAGGTAGTCGATGATCACCTGGTCGAGGGTCTTCTCCTCGTCGATGGTCATCGACTCCGCGGGGGCGTCGCTGGGGGTGGCCAGCGTGGAAAGGGTCGGCCGCGGGGTGGCGCTCTTGGTCGGGTCGGCCGGCTGGTCGAAGCGGCCGCGCTTGATGGCCGCGATCATGGTGCGGTGCTGCTGCTCCATCAGCCCGCCGATCCACTTCTCGTCCACCCCCGACTTGAGCTGCTCGGCGTAGGAGGTCTTCTTCGAGGCCAGGATCTCCCCGCCCACGTACACGAGCGACTCGATGTACGGGTTTCCCACGCCCTTATCCTCGGTCTGGACGTGGTAGACCTTCTCGTTGTGCTTGATGTCGGTGTTGAAGCCGGTAATCACGGGTTGAGCGCGTAATCTTAACAGACGGCTGGATTTAGTTCTGATCCAACCACGCCCGCAGATACTCGATCTGCTCCCGGACGCGGCTGTTGTCCTCGGCCGAGGGCATGAGCGCGAGGTACCGCTCGAACAGCTCGATGGCCTGCCGGTAGGCATGCATCTGCACGGCCAGCGCGGCCCGGTCGCGGACCTCGTAGGCGTCGCGGTCGTCGAGGATGAGCAGACGGTCGATCGACGCGGCCGCGCGCGGGAGGTCGTGCTGGGCGAGGTAGGCGGCCTTGAGCTGGGCCAGCTCGCGGGCCAGGATCTCCCGGGGGGAGAACGAGCGGAGGTGATGCTCGCGCAGGCGCACGCCGCCGCCGAACATGCCGTCGAGGATTTTCTGGAGCTCGACGGTCGAGAGCACGCGCCCGCCGTCGAAGGGATCGACGACGATCACGCCGAAGGGGCCGGTGAACTTGACCAGGAACCGCCCGGGGAGGGCCATGCCCGCGGCCTCGATGCCGGCGCGGCGGGAGAGCTCGATGTAGAGGATGGACAGGGTGATCGGAAGCCCGGCGTGGCGCTCCAGGGCCTCGCTGAGGAGGGCGCTGCGGGGGTCGTAGTAGTCGTCGGCCTCACCGTGGAAGCCCTCCTCCTCGAAGAGCAGGCGGTTCAGGGTGTCCACGAGCCGCTCGACGTCGCGCGAGCCTTCCAGGCGGTCGCGCACGGCGTTGCTCCAGGACTGGACCTCCGCGAGATGCCGTCCGATGTCCAGGGCCGGGTGCTCCTCGAGGGCGATGACCAGCGAGCCCTCGACCAGATCGACGAGCGGCTCGGGCTGGCTGGCGATCTGGCAGAACCGCCGCCGCGCCAGGGCCGGATGAGTCAGGACGCGTCCCGGTTGCATTCGGCTACTTTCCTCCGGAGATCATCAGCGATCTCTATTTTCGATTGCCGTGCCCAGTCGAAGAGCACGACAACGACTTTCCCCGTGGCGGCCACCGCGCCTCCGCGCGAGCGGATCTCGTAGAAGGTCTCGAAGGAGGTCCGGCGCAGCTCCCCCACGCGCACGCAGATCTCGATCGGCTCGAGCTCGATCTGCTCCCGGAAGTCGCACTGGGCGTGGGCGACGATGAAGGTCACGTCCTCGGGGCGGCTGCCGCCAGTCAGGTTGAACCAGAGCAGGGTGCGGGCGTGCTCGAACCAGGAGAAGTAGACCGCGTTGTTCGCGTGGCCGTAGAAGTCGATGTCGCGCAGGGGAACGTCGTAGGGAACGACGAACCAGCCATCCTTCCACTCACCCGCCATGCTTCATTGTACGGCCGAGGCTGTCGCGAACGACATCGATCCTCTGGTGCACGCTTGAAGGTAACGGCCTGGTAACGGATGGTCGAGATACGGCGCGATGATCGACGACGCCTGCACGAGGCGGTTCAGATCGACGCCCGTCTCGATGCCCATGCGGTCGAGCATGTAGACGATGTCCTCGGTGGCCAGATTGCCGGAGGCGCCGGGCGCGTACGGGCAGCCGCCGAGGCCGCCCGAGGACGCGTCGAAGGTGGCGATGCCCATCTCCAGCGCCGCGAGCGTGTTCGCCAGGGCGGTGCCGCGGGTGTCGTGGAAGTGCATGGCCAGCCTGGAGGCGGGGATGACCTGCAGGAGCATGCCGATCACGCCCTGGACCTGCATGGGCGTGCCGACGCCGATGGTGTCGCCGACGGAGACCTCGTAGCAGCCGAGATCGAGCAGGCGCGCGCAGACCTCGAGGACCTTCTCCGGCGCGACATCGCCCTCGTACGGGCAGCCGAACGCGGTCGAGACGTAGCCGCGCACGCGCATGCCCTCAGCCAGAGCGCGCGCCGCCACCGGCGCGTAGTTCTCGAACGACTCGTCGATCGACATGTTGATGTTGCGCTTGTTGAAGGTCTCCGAGGCGGCGGTGAAGACGGCGATCGACTTCACGCCGGCGTCGATGGCGCGCTCGAGGCCCTTCATGTTCGGGACGAGCACCGGGTACTCGACGCCCGGGTCCTTCGGGATCTCCCGATAGACCTCGGCGGTGTCGGCCATCTGCGGCACCCACTTCGGGCTGACGAACGCGCCGGCCTCGATCACGCGCAGCCCGGCGTCGCCGAGGGCGGTGATGTACTCGATCTTGGCCTGCGTGGGGATGGTGACCTTCTCGTTCTGCAGGCCGTCCCGCGGGCCGACTTCGACGATCTTGACGCTGTCTACGAGGATCTTCATTCGCTCATCGTCACCAGTTCCACTCCGGGCTGAACCATCTCTCCTTCGGTGCAGTTGATGGCCGTGACTGTCCCGTCATGCCCGGCCACGATCTGGTGCTCCATCTTCATGGCCTCCAGGATCAGCAGCGGGGTGCCCTTTGCAACAACATCGCCCTGCCTGACCAGTATTTTCAAGACCACCCCGGGCATGGGTGCCTCGGTGGAGTGATCGCGATGCCGGGCCCTGGCCCGCGCGCCCTTCTCGGCGACATCGGCGACGTACGTCTCGCCGTCGAACACAAAGTACACCGTCGAGCCCTGGATGACGTACGGGACGACGTGCTGGCGGCCGCCGACGCGCAGCTCGATCTCCTCGTCGCCGACCGACAGCACCTCGATCGAGCCGTCGAGCTCGACCTCGGTCTGCTTGCCGCCGATGGTGACGATCTTCATTTCGAGTAGCGCGATCCCGGCGCGTCGAGCGCGACGCCCTTCGCGCAGAGCGGGCAGGCGCTCTCCTCGTACGTGTCGAGATTCAGGGCGAGGAGCGCCTCGTAGGGCGAGTCTCCGAACGGGTTCTCCTTCCCGCTGCGATTGAGGATCGAGGCGAAGCCGGCCACCACGCCGCCGTGCTGGGCCACCACGTCCGCGGTCTCGCGGGTCGACTTGCCCGTCGTGACGACGTCCTCGACGATCACCACGCGCTCGCCTTCACCGATGCGGAAGCCGCGCCGCAGCGTCATCTGCCCGTCCTTGCGCTCGGTAAACACGAACGGCAGGTCCAGCGCCTCGGCCACGGTGTAGCCGATGATCACGCCTCCCAGGGCGGGGGAGACGATCTTCTGCGCGCCGATCGAGCGGAGCCCCACGCCGAGGGCCTCGCCGATGGCTTTTGCATGGCGGGGATGCTCGAGGAGCCGCGCGCACTGCACGTAGTTCGGGCTGTGCAGGCCCGAGGAGAGGCGGAAGTGGCCGGTGAGGAGGGCGCCGGTTTGTTCGAGGAGGGCCCGCACGTCAGGCATGGCGGGCGAGAATAGAATGCCCCGGAGGTGAACGCAATGGCCGCTCTGAGCGACAAAGTCCGGGCCGATCTGACCGAGGCGATGAAGGCCCGCAACGCGGAGAAAACGTCCGTGCTGCGGATGCTCCAGAGCTCGCTCAAGAACGAGCAGATCCACCTGATGCGCGAGCTGACCGATGAAGAGGCCATGGCCGTCATCCGCAAGGCCGTGAAGCAGCGCCAGGACTCGATCGAGCAGTTCACCAAGGGCAACCGCCCCGAGCTGGCCGAGAAAGAGCGCGCGGAGATGGAGATCCTCAAGACCTATCTCCCGCCCGAGCTGACGGACGAGGAGCTGGAGGCGGGCCTGCGCGAGATCGTGGCCTCCACCGGCGCCGCATCGAAGAAGGACATGGGGAAGGTGATGAAGGAGGCCACGGCGCGCTACAAGGGGCGGGTGGACGGGAAGAAGATCCAGGAGGTCGTGTCACGGATCCTGCCCTGAATCGCTACACCCGCCAGATCACCCTGCCCGAGCTCGGCGAGGAGGGCCAGGAGAAGCTTCGTCGCGGCGCAGTGCTCATCGTCGGCGCCGGAGGTCTTGGGAGCCCGGCCGCGATCTATCTCGCGGCCGCGGGTGTGGGCCGCATCGGCCTGGTCGACTTCGACCGCGTGGACATCACGAACCTCCACCGCCAGATCCTCTACGGCACGTCCGCGGTGGGGCGGCCGAAGCTCGAGGCCGCGCGCGAGCGGCTGAACGACCTGAACGACGACGTGACGGTCGAGACGCACGAGGCGCGGTTCAGCTCCGAGAACGCGCTGGAGATCCTCCGCGACTACGACGTGGTCGTCGACGGCACGGACAACTTCGCCACGCGCTATCTGGTCAACGACGCCTGCGTCCTGCTCGGCAAGCCGAACGTCTACGGCTCGATCTTCCGCTTCGACGGGCAGGTGTCGGTCTTCGCCACCAAGGACGGGCCCTGCTACCGCTGCCTCTACCCCGAGCCGCCGCCGCCCCACCTCGTGCCCTCCTGCGCGGAAGGGGGCGTGCTCGGCGTGCTGCCCGGCGTGATCGGCACGCTGCAGGCGATCGAGGCCATCAAGCTGATCGCCGGCATCGGCGAGTCCCTGGCCGGCCGTCTGCTACTCTTCGACGCGCTTCGCATGACCTTCCGCACCATGAAGCTCCCGCGGAGATGCGAGGAGCACGCGCAGGTCACCCATCTCATCGACTACGAGGAGTTCTGCAGCCCCGTGACCCATACCCAGATCACCCCCGCCCAGCTCGCCGAAAGACTGGCCCGCGGCGAAGACGTCGTGATCATCGACGTCCGCGAGCCGTACGAGTGGAACACCGGTCACATCGAACGCGCCCAGCACATCCCCATGCAACAGATCCCGCGGCGCGTGGACGAACTGCCGCGCGACCGCGAGGTGGTGATGGTCTGCCGCTCCGGAGGCCGCAGCGAGCACGTGCGCCAGCACCTCGCGCAGGCGGGCTTCACGAACGTGAAGAACCTCATCGGGGGGATGCAGCGCTGGGCGCGCGAGGTCGACCCGACGATCAGGGTTGCCTAGCGGTCTGCGTGTTCTGCCTGCCGCCGAACAACACGACGATCGACTTGCCCATGGCCGGGCCCTTGGTCGAGCCGTCGATGATGGCGATGCCGACGTCCTGGAACTGGTCGGCAAGGATGTTCGCGCGGTGGCCGGGCGACTCCATCCAGGACGAGACCAGCAGGCGCACGGTCTCGAAGCCGGCGGCGAGATTCTCCGCTGCACTCGCGTACGGGTAATCGCGCAGGCTCAGCCAGACGAAGGGCGACAGCCCGTCCGGCGACTCGTGGCTCCAGTAGCCCTCGTCCTCCATGTGCCGCATCCGGTCCTGGGCCGCGCGGCGCAGCCGGTCATCGTGACGCAGCGGCTGCAGGCCCACCTCGGCGCGGTACTCGTTCATCAGGGCGAGGACGTTGTCCGAGGTGATCTCGTTCGTGACCTCGGCGGCCGATGCTCCGGCCGCGCAGAGGACAGCGACGATGAGAAGAAGCCGTTTCATGGGACCTACCGGATGCCGTCGGGACGGACGCGCAGGAAGAACGTGCACGCCTTTCCCGTCTTGGACTCGACCCACACGGAACCCGCGTGCGCGAGCGCAAATTCGCGGGTCTTGAACAGGCCGCGGCCGGTGCGCTCGGGCGCCTGCGGATTCCAGACGAACGACGGCTCGAAGATCTGCTGGCGCATCTCCTCGGGGACGACCGGGCCGTTGTCCATCACGAAGAACAGCAGCAACGGCTTGCCCTTGTGCTCCATCCAGCGCAGGCCCATCACCACCTGCCCGCCGCCGGGCACGTAGTGCAGGGCGTTCTCCATCAGGATGGCCAACGCCTCGGCGAGCTGCTCGTGGTTCTCGAAGCGCTCCTCGAGCTCCTGCACGTCGACGTCGAGGAGGATGCCTTTGAGGTCCGCGTGGGCGCGGAAGCGCTCGGCGACCCGGCGGACGATGTCCGTCACCGTCGGCACCGGCCGCACGGCGAACGCGGGCTCCTCGACTTCCGGGGCGAGCTCGAGCGAGGAGAGCACCTGATCGACCGCGTGCGCGAAGTCGCTGAGGAAGTGATCCTGCCTCGAGGACGCCGCGGCGTGCATCGAGTCGCGCAGCGCGCGCAACGGGCCGAAGACCGTCTCACGCACGTAGGTGACGAACGACGCGTGGGCCTCGTTCATCGGATCGGTGTGGCGGAAGACGAGCACCGCACCGGTCGCGCCGCCGGACATCGGCACGAGCGTGTAGATGAAGTTGCGGCTGCCGATGCGGATGCCGGCGGTGGTCGGAACGCTGATGTCGCCGACGCGGATGCCGGCCTTGGCCTCGATGTCCGCGAGCGTCGAAAGCTCCGACTGCGGCGCGTCGAAGAGGCGCTTCGCTTCGTCGGAAACGAACTTCACGCTGCGATCGGGCCCGAGGAGGATCGAGGGGACGCCGGCGGCGACGAGGAGGTGGACGACGCTGGTGATCGCGGGCGACGCCGACTCCAGCGGGAACGGGACGACCGGCGCCTTGGGGAAGGGATCGGCTTCGAGCTTCGGCGCGACGGCGGCCTGACCGCCGCTGGCCGGTGTGGTGCGCGCCTCTGGCGTGCTTTCGGGCGGGGCGGGAGGCACGCCGGAGGCGTGCACCACACCCGTCTTCCTGCGCGGCTTGTCGCACTTCTCACAGAGGATGCCCTCCGTGACTTCCCGACCGCACATGAAGCATTTACGTGCCATTTCGCGCCTGCAGGGCCAACGATCTTACGATAGAGTCCGCCCCGATGAGCAACATTGTCGTGATCGGCGGGGGAACGATGGGTAACGGCATCGCCCACACCTCCGCCCAGGCCGGTTTTCCCGTGACCCTCATCGACGTGAGCGACGCCCTCGTGCAGCGGGCCGTCTCCACCATCACCGCGAACCTCCAGCGCGGGGTGGACAAGGGAAAAATGACCGCCGAGGAGCGGGACGCGATCGTCGGGCGCATCCGGCCGTCGACGGACCTGGGCTCCGTGGCCGGCGCGGACATCGTGATCGAGGCCATCATCGAGAACCTGGCCGCCAAGACGGACCTCTTCTCGAAGCTCGACCAGGCCACGTCGCCGCACTGCATCCTGGCCTCCAACACCTCCTCGATCTCGATCACCAAGATCGCCGCGGCCACGAAGCGTCCGGACAAAGTGATCGGCATGCACTTCATGAATCCGGTCCCGGTGATGACCCTGGTGGAAGTGATCCGCGGCATCGCCACGTCGGACGAGACCTGGCAGAAGGTCGAGGACCTGGCCAAGAAGATGGGCAAGACGCCGATCGAGGTGAACGACTACCCAGGCTTCATCTCCAACCGCGTGCTCATGCCGATGATCAACGAGGCCATCTTCGCGCTATACGAGGGCGTGGCCACGCGCGAGTCGATCGACGGCGTGATGAAGCTGGGAATGAATCATCCGATGGGGCCGCTCACGCTCGCCGATTTCATCGGACTGGACGTCTGCCTCGCCATTTTGCGCGTGCTGGAAGAGGGATTCGGCGATCCGAAGTACCGGCCGTGCCCGCTGCTGGTGAAGATGGTCGACGCAGGCTGGCTCGGTCGAAAGAGCGGGCGCGGCTTCTACGAATACAACCGGTGACCCAGCGTGTTATAAGCCCCGAAAAATCCCCATGCTCTGCCAGACCTGCAGTGCCTACAACGAAGACGATCGCGAGTTCTGCTATCGCTGCCAGAACAAACTGCTCGTGCTGTCCGGCCTCAACTCCTTCGAGGACGAAGAGCTCGAGGAGTACGAAGAGGAAGAAGACCTTTCCTTAGACGAGCACCTCCTCGAGCGCGTGTCGGCGATCGAAGAGATCGTCAAGCGCTCCGCGGAGACCATCCGCTCCCTGATCGATGCCGTGCAGAAGCACGAGCGGGCCATCTTCATCAATCAAACCGGCCTGCTCTCGGTCAAGGAGCTGCTGGAGAAGAAGAACCTCCTCACCACGGACGAAGTGGTCGAGCTGTGGGAATCGAAGATGGGCGAGCAGATGCTGGCCCTGGAGAAGAAGCAGCGTTTCACCGAGCGGAAAGACCGCATGGTGTCGCTGTTCCGCGGCGAGAAGCGCGAGCGCTTCCTGGTGCTCGTCGCCGACTCCGAGGCGGCGTTCGACGGCTTCGATCCCGACCGGGGCATGAAGCATCTCGAGGAGGCCTTCCGCCTCGACCGAGACAACTACGAGCTGTCGTTCTTCCTCGGCGAGATGTTCTTCAACGACGGCAATCTCGACAGGGCCAAGGCCTACCTGGAGCGGACGCTGGAAGTGCTGCCCGATCACTTCGACGCCGCCGTGTTCTATGGCGTGCTGCTGCACGAGCGCCAGGATCTCAAGGGCGCCGAGCGCTGGCTGCGCCGGGCCATCCAGATCTCCCAGGAGTCGTTCCTGCCGTACTTTTCCCTCGGCGCGATCTACGCGCGGAAGGGCAAGCTCCTCCGGGCCCAGAAGTTCCTGGAGAAGGCCATCCAGCTGGAGGCCATCCCCCAGGCCTATTACCTCCTCGGGACGATCTTCTACGAGAAGGGCCAGCTCGACCGGGCCATGCGCGCTTTCCAGGCCGCGTTGAAGCTCGACCCGGACTACGAGGAGGCGATCTACCACCTCGGCCTCTGCTATCTCGACCGCAACTGGAACCGCAAGGCCATCGAGTGCTTCCAGGAGGCGCTGGAGCTCAATCCCAACAAGATGGAGTACCAGCAGGCGGTCAAGATCTACGAGGGCATCTCCGGCCACGTGCCGGTCGAGGGACCGGCGGCACAGGTCGTCGGCGAGGCCGACGCGCTGGCCAGCGAGGGCAAGTACGCCGAGGCCATCGACCACTACCGGCGCGCCGCCCAGGAGGAGCCGGACAACGTCAACATCCTTCTGCCGTACGCGCTCCTCTGCTCGCACCTGGACATGAACGGCGAGGCCATCGGCGTGGCCCGGCGGATCCTCAAGCACCGCCCGGCAGAAGTCGTGGCCGCGGCCGCGTACACCACGCTGGTGGAGGCCCTGCGCGCCGAGGGGAACTTCAAGGAAGCGAACCGCGCGCTGGAAGAGATGCTGCGCGACTACACCTCCAACTACGCGAAGTCGATCGCCTACTACGAGAAGGCCTACAACCTCGCCGAAATGGAGGAGAACCTCGACGAGGCCTTGGAGAGCGCGCAACTCGCGCTGCGCTACTCGCCGAAGGAGCTCCGCCAGTTCCCGCTGGCCGCGCTGGGATGGGTCTACTTCAAGCGCCGGGACTTCAAGAGCGCCGTCGACTTTCTGACCAAGTCCGCCGACCTCGGTCCCACGGCCACGAACCTCATGCACCTCGGCATGGCCCTGATCGAGAGCGGCGAGAAAGAGCGCGCCCGCCAGGTCTTCCGCCGGGCCAAGAGCTTCAAGATCAAGGGCGCGGGCCTCGAGGAGAAGATCCTCGAGCAGGTGCGCACGGCGACGAAGCTCATCGATCGGCTGCACGCGCGGAGGCGCAAGGTCGCCAAGACCTAGAGAGCGGTCATGTCCCGTTTCCTTCTCCTGCTCCTCCTGGCCATGCCGGCGGCGGCATTCGAGCCGCGCCTCGGGCCCGAGCTCGCCGTCTCGCCGACGAATTTCTCGGACACGTCCACGACGAAAGAGGAGGTTCACGTCGCTGCGGGAAAGACGGAGTTTCTCGCGCTCTGGAGAGAGGAGAGCCGCTACGGCGTCCAAGCGATCCTGGGCGCGCGCGTCTCCTCCGACGGCGAGCTGCTGGACCGGCCGGCCCGCCTCATCCTGACGGACGTGGAGCTCATGGGCCTCGCCTGGAACGGGCGGCAATACGTCTTCGTCACCCGCAAGGTGATCGGCGCCGTCGGTTACGACACCATCTACGAGCACCGATCGTGGCGGCTCGATCCCGACCTGACCCTGCATGGGCCGGCGGTGCTGGAGCGGTCCGGGAAGCTGTTCCACGATGACCGCGGCCGCGTGATCATGACCATCAGCTGCGGCGACCAGACCTGCCTCGCTCACCTCGATGAGAACGGCGCCGTCACGCGCTCCGATCCGATCGGCAACTACGACTACACCGTCATCGGAGCCGCCACCCGCGGCGACAGCTGGGACCTCGTGGTCCGCGAAGGATTCGGAACGGTTCGCTGGATCACCGTCGATCCACGGCACATGGTGATCCGCAACAAGATCATCTTCAACGACGGCGGCTTGGTGGATACGGCGGTCGCCTTCAGCAGCGGGGAGATCGCGCTCGCCTGGACGATCAAGAGCGGCGGCAGCACGCAGTTCGGCTACACGCGGATCGACCGGATCACGGAGCGGGTGACGTCTGTTCCCGGCGAGAGCGCCGGCGGCTCGCAAGAGCTTGGTGCCGCGATCCATGGAGGCCTCGCCGCCGTCTGGAACGGCAGCGCGTTCGTCTTCGCCTGGACGCGCTTCGACGGCAAGTTCACCCACGAGCTGCGCTCGGTCTCGACGGACGGATCGCCGGAGACGGTCGGGCGTTCCGAGGATTTCGCGATCTACGCCAGGCACCTGCCACAGCTGGCGAGCAACGGCTCGCGCAGCCTGTTGGTCTGGAAGTCGTCGGTCGCGACTGTCGCCAACGTCGCCGCGCGCGCGTTCGCCAGTCCCGCTGAATTGGCGACTTCTCAAGAGCCGCTCCTGCTCTCCGCCGGCCTAGCGGAACAGATCGACGGTCGCGCCGCGGCGAACCGGCATGGAGTATTCGCCGCCTGGCGGGAGTGGCACGACGGACGGTATCGCGTCGTCGGCCGGTTCCGGCGGTTGAACGGCAACGCGACGGCCGTGCTGGACGTCTCGGCCACTCCCGACAACACGTTGGCGGTCGAGGTCGCGGCCACCGACGACGTTTTCGCGGTGACCTGGCGGGAGACCGAGCTTCGATGGGTGGAGGGATCGTTCTGGGACCGGGTGCACATCGCCTCACGGGTGATGCTCCGCCGCTACGACGAGCGCGGTGTCCCGATCGACGCCGCGCCGGTGCAGATCGACAGCGACCGCTGGCGCTTCGCGCCGTCCATCTCAGCGACGAACGGCGCGTTCGTACTCACCTGGTCGGGCGATCGCTGGGTCTACACGGCACGCG
>JBIOTX010000237.1:0-8492 GCA_044866315.1 Thermoanaerobaculia bacterium
CCGCCGGAAAGGAACGGCGGGCTGAGAGCCCGCCGCTCCACGTCAATCGTATCGAATGGCCACCAGCGGATCGACGCGCGCCGCGCGCCGCGCCGGCAGATAGCTGGCGAAGAGCGCCGTCGCGGAGATCACGGCCACGATGGCGGCGAACGTCCACGGATCGGCCGGCTTGACGCCGTAGAGCAGCGTGCTCAGCGCGCGCGAGGACAGCAGCGCGCCGGCCACGCCGATGGCGGCGCCGATGGCCACGAGGCGCGCGGCGTGGCCGACCACGAGGCGGAAGACGTCCCGCGCTTCCGCGCCGAGGGCCATGCGGATGCCGATCTCGGTCGTGCGCTGGCTGACCGAGTAGCTCATCACGCTGAAGATGCCGACCGCGGCCAGCACCAGGGCCACGATCGCCAGCACCGCCAGGAGGATGAGGTTGAAGCGGCGCGTGGCCAGGGAGTCCTTGCGCATCTCGCCGAGGGTGTTGATGGCCACGATCGGCTGCTGCGGGTCGAGCCGGCGCACGAGCGCCCGCAGCGACGGCCCGAGCGACTCCGCCTGCGGGCTGCGGATGACATAGCTGAGGAAGCGCCGCGGGCGCTGCTGGACCGGGAAGTACGTGATCGCCGGCGGCTCGTCGGTGAGATTGCGCCAGCGGACGTCACCCACCACGCCGACGATCTCGGCGATGTCCTCGGGCTGGCCGGGGCTGTTGAGCTGGAGCTTCCGCCCGAGCACTTCCTCGTTCGGGAAGAGCTCCCGGGCGAAGGCCTGGCTCACCACGACGACCTTGGGGGCGGTGGCGGTATCGCGGTCGGAGATGTCGCGCCCGCGCAGGAGGGGGATGCGCATGGCGGTGAAGAAGTTCGGGGTGATGTTGACGGCCTTGGAGCCCGGCTGCGTCCCGGGCGCGTAGGGCGGGCGGCCGACGATCTGGAACGACCAGAACGACTCGCTGGGACCGAGGGGGGGCGAGTCGACCGCGCCGACTTGTTGCACGCCGGGGATCGCGCGGAGGGCGTCGCCGAGGCGGTCATGGAAGGCTGCGACCTTTGCATCGTCGGGATAGCCGAGCGTGCGCGGAGCGATGTCCAGGATGATGGTGTTCCGGTAGTCGTAGCCGGGATCGAGGGCGGTGACGTGGATGAAGCTGCGCAGGAGCAGGCCGGCGCCGGCGAGCAGCATCAGGGACATGGCCACGGCGGCGACGACGAGGATGCTGCGCAGCCGGTTGCGTCGCCCTTCCGTCGAGCCGCGCGTTCCTTCCTTCAGCGCCTCGGTCAGGTTCGGCCGCGACGCGGAGACCGCCGGGGCCAGGCCGAAGGCGATGCCGGTGAGCAGCGACAGGAGGGTGGTGAAGAGCAGCACGCGGCCGTCGAGTGAGACCGTCTCGAGGCGGGGAATGTCCTCCGGCGCGAACGCCAGCAGCGCATCGATGCCCCAGGCCGCGAGGAGCAGCCCGCACGCGCCTGCGAGGAGCGAGAGGAGGACGCTCTCGACGAGGAGCTGCAGGGTGATCCGCCCCGGCGAGGCGCCGAGGGCGGCGCGGATGGACATCTCCTTGTGCCGGGCGGTGGCCCGGGCCAGGAGGAGGTTGGCCACGTTCGCGCAGCCGATCAGGAGCACCACGCCGACCGCGCCGAACAGCATCAGCAGCGCGGGCCGGACGTCCTTGACCACGTTCTCGTGCATCGACGAGGCGAGGAAGACCAGGCCGGCGTTCTCGGTGGGGTACTGCGTCTCCAGGCGCTTGGAGATGGTCTTCAGCTCCGCGCCGGCCTGCTCCAGCGTGACGCCGGGGCGCAGGTCGGCGGCGAGGGAGATCCAGATCGAGTCGCGCTGGGTCCTGGCCGGGCCGATGTCCTCGTGGAACGGCGCGTAATAGTCGCGGTGCACTTCGTCGGCGGGGAAGCGGAACGTCGGCGGCAGCACGCCGACGATGGTGCGCTGCTTGCCGGCGGTGCCGAAGCGCACCGGGCGGCCGACGATGTTCCGGTCGCCGTTGAACTTCCGCTGCCACAGCTCGTGGCTGATCATCATGACCAGCGGTCCGCCCTCGCGGTCCTCGGCCGCAGTGAAGGAGCGGCCGAGCTGCGGGCGGACGCCGAGCATGTCCAGGAAGTTCGCGGTGACGTCGAGGCCGTGGATCAGTTCGGGCTCGTCGCCTTCCATGAGAAAGCCTCGGCCTCGCGTGTACGCCACCACGTGCGCGAGCGTCTTGGTCTGGGCGCTGAGGTCCTGGTAGTTCGGATACGAGTACACCGGGTACGTGGCGCCGTCGATGCTGCTGATGCCGGTGAGATTCACCAGCCGTTCGGGATGAGCGTACGGGAGCGGCCGGAGCAGGATGGCGTTCACCACGCTGAAGATGGCCGTGTTCGCGGCGAGGGCGATGGCCAGCGTGAGCACGGCCACGGCGGTGAAGCCGCGCTGTTTGATGAGCGTGCGGATGCTGTGGCGAATATCGGCCTTGATCATGCGAACGCCTCCGCCATCCGGAATCCGCTCTCGGCCAGCGCCTCTTCGGCGGCGTGGATGCGCGTCTCCTCGACGATGCGGCCGTCGAAGAGATGCACGGTGCGGTCCGCGTACTTGGTGAAACGCGGGTCGTGGGTGACCATGCAGATCGTGGCGCCGCCGCGATGGAGGTCGCGCAGGAGCTCCATCACCTGCTCGCCGTTCTTCGAGTCGAGGTTGCCGGTCGGCTCGTCGGCGAGGAGGATGGCCGGCTCGCCGCCGAGGGCGCGGGCGACGGCGACGCGCTGCTGCTGGCCGCCGGAGAGCTGGCTCGGGTAGTGGCGCATGCGGTGGGCCATGCCCACGCGCTCGAGCGCCGCCTCCACGCGGCGCTTGCGCTCCGCGGACGGCAGCTTGCGATAGCTGAGCGGCAGCTCGACGTTCTCGTAGACCGTGAGGTCGCCGATCAGGTTGAAGGACTGGAAGATGAAGCCGATCTCGCGGTTGCGGATGCGGGCGCGCTCGGCGAGGCCGAGGCTCTCGACCTGCTCGCCGGCCAGGGTGTAGCGGCCGCGGGTCGGCGCGTCGAGGAGGCCGAGGATCGAGAGCAGCGTGGATTTCCCGCACCCGGACGGGCCGCCGATGGAGACGTACTCTCCCTTCCGGATTTCCAGGTGCACGTCGGAGAGGGCGTGGGTCTCCAGTTCGTCGGTGTAGAAGATCTTGCTGACGGCGTCGAGTTTGATGAGCGTCATCTGTTGGGTCCTCACTTGATGGCGATGGTGTCGTACTTGTCCCAGGCCGAGTCGTCCGAGACGATCACGCGATCGCCCGGCTGCAGGCCGCTGCGGATTTCGATGGCGGAGGCGGAGGCGCGGCCGAACTGCACCTTCACCCGGTTGGCTTCGTTGCCGGTCACGCGGAGCACGCTCCCGGCGGCGTTCTCCTGCGCGCGCACCGGGCGGGCGATGTAGACCGCATCGGCGAGGCGCTCGAGCTCGATGGTCGCGTCGACGCTGAGGTCGGGCCGTGCGCCGGCAGGCAGCGGGCCGTCGATGCTGACGTCGACGAGCACGGTGCCGCTGCTCGCGGCCGGGTCGATGCGGGCGACGCGGCCGTTCACGACGCCGGTGCGGGTGTCGATCTGCGCGACCTGTCCGGCGGCGAGATCCTTCGCCTGCGTCTCGGCGACGCGGATCTCCGCCTTCAGGCGATCGGGCTGGGCGACGCGCGCTAGGGTCGTGCCCGCGTTCACGCGTTGGCCGGCCTGTACAGCCACCTGCTGCAGGACGCCGTCGATGCCGGCGCGCACCTGCAGCGACTCGATGCGCTGGTGCTGGAGGTCGCGCATGGCCCGGCGCTGCTCGACCTCGGCCTGCAGCGCCGCCAGGCGCGAGCGCTGCGAGGAGACCAGGATGCCGAGGCGCTGCTCTTCGAACTGCACGCGCTGGTCGAGCGCGGCGGAGGTGGACTCGGAGAGCTGCTTGGTGATCGGTGCGGCCAGGCCGGCATTCGCCAGCTCGGCGTCGGCCTTGGCGCGGAGCTTGGCCTGCTGCGCTTCCGCCCGCAGGCGCGCGGCCGCGGCCTCGCGGTCGAGGCGATCGCTCTCCAGCTCCGCCTTCGCCGCCTGATACGCGGCCTCGGCGGCGCGCAGCTGCCACTCCGCGTCGCGCGCGGCCTGCTGCTGCTGCGGATCGCTCAGCTCGATGATCACGCTGTCGGCCTTCACGACCGTTCCCGGCTGCACGACCACGCGCTCGACGCGCCCCTCGGTCGCCGCGGCGATCCAGCGCACGTTCTCCGGGACGAGCACGCCGCTCCCGCGCACGGCGCGGGTGAACGGGCCGCGCGCGACGGTCTCGATGACCAGCGTCTGCGCGTCGGCCGGCGGCGCGGCCGGCTTCAGCCGGGCGAAGGCCACGGTCGTGAGCACGATGGCGACGACGATCAGCGCCGCGTAAACCGCGCGGCGGGGGATTCTTCGGTTTGCAGAGGTTCGTACGATGTCCATGTCGGCGGGCTTAAACGCAAGGGTGCGGCCGTTGTTGCCGTTGGCGTAAATTATTGCCGCTGTTGCAGTTCGCGCTCACGCTGGCCGGAGCCGGTGTCCAGCACTGTGAAACCACTGTCCGGATCTGGACACCTCGCAGCCCTTACAATCGCCCTGTGCCGAAGATCGCCGCCGACATTCCGAACGAGCTCTCCCGTCAGATCGACCGGATCATCCGCGACGGATGGTTCCCCGATCAGGAGTCGGTCGTGCGCGAGGCCCTCTTGCAGTTCGTCGACGCGAAGTCGTTCCTCGGCGACTCCCCGCGCATGCTTCATCGCTTTGCCGCAGACGCGCTGAACGACTCCAAGCCCGAGGTCGCGCTCAAGTTCGCCACACGCGCGGTGTCGCTGCTCTCGCACCAGAACATCACCGACTTCACGCTCTACCAGGCCCTGGTCGAGTTGCGCGTGCAGATCCTGCTCGTCCTCGGCCGCGACGACGACGCCCTGGTCGCGCTGGAGGAGGCGCGGGAGAAGCTGCCGAACAATCCCACCATCGCCAAGTGGATCGAGAAGCTCCAGAAGATGAAGCTTCGCGGCGAGGCGTGATGCGCCACCGCTACTCCTACCTCGATCCGGATCTCATCCGCCAGCTCCTCGCGGAGATGGGGCTGCGCCGCCTGTTCAACCACCTCGTGCTCCAGAGCGGCGGCGACGTGGAGGAGGCGATGCGCTGGATGCGCATGCTGCAGGAGCGCGGCTATCTCGACCCGAACATCGATCTGGACGAGTTCTTCGCCCAGCTCATGGCCGAGAACATCCTCGGCACGGACGCCGAGGGGAACATGGTCCTGGCGTCGGGCGGGGAGCGGCAGATCCGGCGCGACGCGCTGGACGAGATCTTCGGCGGGCTGCAGAAGTCGATGTCCGGCTACCACTCGGTGGCGAACGCGGGACAGGGGACAGAGCGGCTGACGGAGACGCGGCCGTACCAGTTCGGCGACGACCCGATGTCCATCGACGCCATCCGCTCGCTGCAGAACGCGATGAAGCATGGGGATCCGGCGGACCCGATCACCATGACCGAGGAGGACCTGGAGGTCTTCGAGACCGAGCACAACTCCAGCTGCGCCACGGTGGTGATGATCGACGTCTCGCACTCGATGATCCTCTACGGCGAGGACCGGATCACCCCGGCGAAGAAGGTCGCCCTGGCGCTGACGGAGCTGATCCTGACCAAGTACCCGAAGGACGCCATCGACGTGCTGCTCTTCGGCGACGACGCCAAGGAAGTGCCGATCAGCGAGATTCCGTACGTCGAGGTGGGGCCGTATCACACGAACACGAAGGCCGGCCTCGAGCTCGCCCAGCGGATCCTCAGGCGCCGCAAGCACAACAACAAACAGATCTTCATGATCACGGACGGCAAGCCGTCCGCGCTGAACGAGGGTGGGCGGCTGTACACGAACTCCTTCGGCCTGGACATGAAGATCGTCAACCGCACGCTCGAGGAGGCGGACCGCTGCCGCCGGTCGGGCATCCCCATCACCACGTTCATGCTGGCGACCGACCCGATGCTGGTGAACTTCGTCGAGCAGCTCTCGAAGATCAATCGCGGGCGGGCGTTCTACTCGTCGCCGGATCGGCTGGGCGAGTACATCCTCGCGGACTACATCCGCAACCGCCGGAAGTTCGTGCATTGACGCGCTCCGTCGTCCGGACTGCCGTCGTCGCCTTCGTCGTCAGCCGGGCGCTGATCTTCGCGCTGCTGCTCGTCGGGTCGCAGATCGCGTTTCTGCAGAAGGTCTACTCGAATTCGGTGTGGGAGACGCGGATCGTGCTCGACTCCGCGCGCATGGCGCCGGAGCTGGCGCGGATGACCATGATCGGCGACGCGTGGTGGTACCGGACGATCAGTCTGGGCGGCTACGAGGGCCGGGCGGTGGCGTTCTTTCCGCTGTACCCGCTGACGGTGCGGTGGATGAGCGCGCTGGGGATGGACTGGCTCTGGGCCGCGCTGCTCGTGTCGAACCTCGCGCTCCTCGGCGCGCTCGTGCTCTTCGGGGCGGTGGCGACGGCGGCGGGATTCGCGGCCGAGGATGCGGAGCGGGCCGTCACCTATCTCGCGTTCTTCCCGACGGCATACTTTTTCTCCCTGCCGCTGACCGAGTCGCTCTTTCTCTTCCTCTCGCTGGCCGCGTTCCTCGGCGCGCTGCGCGAGCGCTGGTGGCTGGCCGGCCTGTGCGGCGGGCTGGCCGCGCTCACGCGCGTGCCCGGCGCGCTGCTGCTCCTGCCGGTGCTGGTGATCGCGTGGCAGAAGCGGGCGCGGTGGCACGCGCTCTGGCTGCTGCTCGTGCCGGCGGGGACGGGTGCGTTCATGGCGTTCCTGTACGCGCGGACCGGCGATCCGCTGGCGTTCCGCGCGGCGCATGCGGGGTGGGGGCGGGGGCTGACGTGGGTCTGGACGCCGATCGTGCGCTTCTTCTCCGCGCCGCAGAACGTCAGCGAGCCGTGGAACTTCGTCGCCTTTCACGTGCTCGTTGCCGCGCTGCTCCTCTTCGCGGCGGTCTTTCTCTTCGCCCGCCGCGAGTGGGCCCTCGGCGTCTACACGCTCGCCTCGCTGCTCCTTCCGCTCGCCAGCGGCTCGCTGCAGTCGCTCGGCCGCATCGCCATGGTCGTCTTCCCGCTGTTCCTCGTTCTGGCGGTCCTCGGCCGGGCGCGCACGGCGGACCGGGTGATCCTCGCCGTGAGCGTAATCCTCCTCGGCTGGCTGGTGGCGCTGTTCACGCTGCGGGTGGATTTCGCGCTGGCTTAGCCGTGTTCCGCTGCCCGATGCGCAAGTTATTTGCCGTCCTCCTGGTCGCCTTCACGGTCTCGGCGAACGAGACTTCCTACCGCTCCCTGCAGTCGGGCTCGCCGACCGGGCCGACGCCGATCCACGACCATGGTCTGCGCGGGGAGGGGCAGCTCATCGCCATCATCGACACCGGTCTGGACTACACCTCCTGTTACTTCGCGGAGCCGGACGGGACGCCGCCGCCCTTCAACACCGGCACACCGGGCGGCGGCCTGGATTGGCAGAACATCGATCTGACCCGCCGGAAGGTCGTTGCCTACAACTTTCTCTACTCGTGCGATCAGTACCCGGGCTTTCCCGGCTGCGACACGCCGGGGGTGGCGGGGTCGCTCGACAACCAGGGCCACGGCACGCGCGCGGCGGGCGCCGCGCTCGGTGACCGCAACACGCCGGAGACGCACGAGTACGGAGACGCGATCGCACCGGCGGCGAAGCTGATCGTGCAGGACGCGGGCTTCGTCGGCGGCGATGCCTGCGCGCAGTTCCCCGGCCTGCGCTGCCCGCTGCAGCTCACGCCGGTGTTCGAGCAGGCCTACCAGCAGGGCGCGCGCATTCACTCGAACTCGTGGGGCGACCGGCAGGGCGTGCCGCCGCCGGCGAATCCGCCGCGCGCGAACTATCCGCAGTCGGCGCGCGACGTCGACGCCTTCGTCTGGTCCCATCCCGACTCGCTGGTGCTCTTCAACACCGGCAACCTCGGCAGCGGCACGGTCTCGCCGCCGAGCTCTCTCTCCGCGCCCGGCGCGGCCAAGAACACGCTGCAGGTGGGCGGCACGCGCCGCCGCGGCAACGATGACAACGTGCTCGCGCAGTTCACGCTCTTCGGCCCGACGCGCGACGGGCGCATCAAGCCCGATCTCGTCGGCCCGGCGCTCGTGATCGCCGCGTACCGCAACACGGCCACGAATCCCGGCACGTGCAAGACGACGCAGGAGAACGGCACGTCGTGGTCCTCGCCGTCAGTCGCCGGCGCGGCCGCGCTGGTACGGCAGTACTACACGGAGGGGTTCTATCCGAGCGGCGCGCGCAACGCGGCGCAGGCGATCACGCCCAGCGCCGCGCTGCTCAAGGCCACGCTCATCGCCGCCGCGCGGCCGGTGCCGTTCCGCTGGGACGGCCTCCGCTACCTGGACACGCTGCCGGTGCCGTCAGGCGAGCAGGGATGGGGGTTCCCGGTGCTGGACGACGCGCTGCACTT